>NZ_JBFBBZ010000036.1:0-104998 GCF_040682935.1 Amycolatopsis sp. NPDC051061 | reverse complement strand
CACCGGCGACCGGCCGCAGCTCGTGGGCGTGAGTGCGGGCCATGTCGGCCAGCACATGCGCGTCACCGGCGTCGCTTTTGGCGCCGGAGACACCCAGCCGGTCGCGGAAGCGGGCCGCTTGCAACGGGTTGACTGCCAGCACCGTGTATCCGGCAGCGACCAGCGCTGCGACCCAGGGGCCGCGGTCGGTTTCGATCCCGACCAGCACCTCCACGTCCTCGTCGGCGTCGTCGGCGGCCAGCTCGCCGATCATCACGTGCAACCGGGCCATCCCCGTCACGCCTTCGGGCAGCCGGGCCTTGGCCAACCGACGCCCGGAACCGTCCATCACCTCCACATCGTGATGGTCCTCAGCCCAGTCGTCTCCTACGAACAGCCGCACCGATCCTCCCGATCCCGATCACCCTGAGCAGCCGGCGGGGAGAACCATCAGCGACCTAATCACACAGTGCTCACGCCACCACCACGCGCAGCACGACATCCCAGCAGCGATCACATTCTCCCAGCCACCCGACAGGGACACGGTCTTTCACCAGGACTCACGCGTCCAGGGTCCACGAGTGCTCACCTGCCAGCCGGCTACCGACCAGGAGTGTGCCGGATAACTCACTCCCAGAACTGATTAGGGTCGTTCATGACGTCTGGCGACATGAACGAGTCGTTCATGTCCTCGGCCGGGCTCACTGGCGGGCCCGCGGTGACCGCTTTACCTTGAGCGCGTGACTGAAGCAGCCCTTCCCGCGTGGCGCCGGCGGACCTCCGGCGAGACCCGGTGGCCCGCGATGGGCGTCGTCGTCGCCACGCTCGTTCTGCAGGTCGCCCTGCCCGATGACATGGCGCTGCACCCCAAGTGGCTGCTGCCCGCCGTCTCCGGGCTGCTCGTCGTCGCGCTGCTGCTGGTCAACCCGGGCCGGATGTCGCAGTTCAGCGCCGTCGAACGGGTCATCTCGCTGCTGCTGGTCGCGGCCGTCACCGCGGTGAACGGCGCGTCCGCGGTGCAGCTCGTCTACGGCATCGTCACCAGCTCCATCGGCGATCGCGCCGGGGCCGTGCTGGTCACCGGCGGGATCGTCTACTGGACGAACGTCGTCGCCTTCTCCCTCTGGTACTGGGAGTTCGACCGCGGCGGCCCGGGCCGGCGGGCCGCAGGCCGGGCCGAGTTCCCCGACCTGCAGTTCCCGCAGATGGCCGACCCGGACCTGGCGCACCAGGACTGGGAACCGTCCTACCTGGACTACCTCTACTTCTCCTTCACCAACGCGGCCGCCTTCAGCCCCACCGACGTCATGCCCCTGCGGATCTGGGCGAAGATGACGATGATGCTGCAGGCCGTCGTCTCGCTGGTGCTGGCGGTGATGGTGGTCGCGTGGGCGATCAACAACCTGAAGTAGCTCAGTGCCGCGAGATCGTGAAGCTCTGGCCGTCCGAGCCGATCGCGCCCGGGATCCAGGTGTTCGTGCCGCGGTCGTCGGCGTTCAGCGCGGACGGGCCGGTCGAGGCCAGGTTCGTCCCGTTGAACTTGACGCCGGTGAACTTGATGCCGCCGGAGATCGTCGGGTAGGAGTCGGTCGGCGACTCGATGATCGCCTCCGCCGACGCGTGCTTCGACGTCAGCGACTTCGTCGTCGTCTTCGTCCAGCCCTTGGTCGTGTCGGAAAGGTCCAGCCGGTAGGTGTTCGTGGCGGTGCGCGTCACCGTCGCGGTGATCTGGTCACCCGCGCTGACCGACACGTTGTAGTACACCGGCGCGGCCGGGTACATCTCGTACCAGGCCGAGTACACCGCCCGGCCGCTGGAGCAGTCCGTCTCGACGCCGGTCTGCTCCACTGTGGACGATCCGTCGCCGTCGATGCCGACCCACGGCGCGAACAGGTCGTTGCTCGACCGGCACGTCACCGACGGTTCGGTCCAGCTCGCCGTCGCCGTGGTGAAGCTGCCGAAGCTGACGTAACCGCCCCAGTTGCCGCCGGAGAACTGGTGCCCGTGGCTCTGCGCATTAAAAGAGTGTGAGCCGTACTCGACCGCGGCGTGGGCCGTGCCCGAGACGGCCAAGCCGGCAGCAGCCGCGGCAACCGCCGTGAGGACGCGGACAGCGCGCGACGCAAGGATTCTGGACATGCGGGGACTCCGTTCACCGATGGGGACCGGGAAAACCGTGTCCCCAAGTGTTGGAGCCACACCAAAAAGAAGGTAGCTACTTTCGAAGGGTCTTAACTTTCCGGGAAATACTCACCAATTTGCCGGATTTCTACCCGATTGAACGAAAAGACCCGTGAAGGCCTCCGCGGGGGAAGAGGCCTTCACGGGTCATGTCGCTCACCAACCGCCCGGTCAGGTGAGCGGGGCTACTGCTGGACCTGCGCGCGAGCCGCGTCCACGAACTTCGTCGTGTACGTCTGCGACAGGTCGATCTTGTCCTTCTTCGGCTTCACGTTGCTGGACGACTCACCCAGCACCTTCAGGACGTTCTGCGCGCCCGCCGGGTCCATCCGGCCGTCCTTCGTGAACATCGGCAGGCTGTCCTTCAACGACTTCACGTACAGCGCCTTGTCCCCGCCGGCGAACGACGGCGGCATGATGTCGGCGACCTGTTCCGGCGTGTGCGTCGAAATCCACTTCAGGCTTTCGACGTACGCGTTGGCCAGTTTCTGCACGATGTCCGGGTACCGCTTCACGATTTCGCACCCCATGTACAGCGAACTGGCCGGGTACAAACCGCCCAAAGCAGCCTTCGTGCCTTCGACCGTGCGCATTTCGTAGAGCACCTTCGCCTGGCCGGTGTTCGTCAGCTGCGCGATGGTCGGGTCCGTCGTCATCCCGGCGTCGATCGACCCCTGGTTCATCGCCGAGATGAACGTCTGCCCGGCGCCGACCTTGACCGGCGTGTAGTCCTTCGAGCTGACGCCGCCACGCGCGGCCAGCGCCTTCGTCAGGAAGTCCGTCGACGAACCCAGCGACGTGACACCCAGGTTGCGGCCCTTGAAGTCCGCGCCGGAGCGGATCTCGCCCGCCTTGCCGGTGGCGACCATCTCGGCCTCGCCCGGCACGTTCGCGAACTGCACGACGCTCTGGATGCACTGCTCCTTGGCCTGCAGGTCGATCGTGTGGTCGTAGAACCCGACGACCCCCTGCACCTCGCCCGCCAGCAGCGACGTCTCGGCGTTGGCCCCCGACGGCTGGTCGAACAGCTCGACGTCGAGCCCTTGGCGCTTGTACGCACCGATCTGCTGCGCCAGCTGGCCGGGCAGGTAGATGACCTTCGAAATGCCACCGATCATGATCTTGATGTGCGGCTGACCGGTGTCCCCGAGGGAGATCTCCCGCGAGTCGCGGCACGCCGTGACCCCGGCCAAGGTGACCGCGAGCGCGGCCACCACGCCGACTGTCCTCTTCAGACGCATGTCAGACCACTCCGTGCGCGACGTCGGCGGCGGACGGCGGGCGCCACCGCAGCAGCCTGCCTTCCAGCGAACTGATGCCCCACTCCGCGAGCAGCGCGACCACGGTGATGATCAGCATGCCGGCGTACACGCCCGCCGTGTCGAACGTGCCTTGTGCGTTGGCGATCAGGAAGCCCATGCCGGCCTTCGCGCCGGTGTACTCCCCGACGACCGCGCCGATCAGCGCGAACCCGAAGGCGACGTGCAGCGACGACAGGATCCACGACGTCGCGCTCGGCAGCACGATCGACTTCAGCACCTGACCGCGCGTCGCGCCGAGGATGCGGGCGTTGTCGATCAGGTTCCGGTCGACCTCACGGGCGCCGGTGAAGGCGTTGAAGAACACCGCGAAGAACACGAGCACGACGACGGTCGCGACCTTCGACGACAGCCCGAGCCCGAACCAGATGACGAACAGCGCGGCGAGCACGATGCGCGGCAACGCGTTGGCGGCCTTGATGAACGGCGCGAGCACCTGCGCGAGGTAGGAGCTGCGGCCGAGGATGACGCCGAACACGACACCGGCGATGGCGCCGATGACGAAGCCGATCGCGGCCTCCTCGACGGTCACCAGGATCTGGTACCAGATCGAACCGAAGTCGGTCCCGGCGCTGAACCACTCGACGAGCCGCTCCCAGATCTTCGACGGCTTCGAGTAGAAGAACGGGTCGATCCAGTACGTCGCGGTCAGCTCCCAGCTGCCCAGCCAGACGACGACGATCGCCAGGCGCAGCAGCCAGATGTTGCGCTTGCGCCGGGAAGAAGCCTGCTTGGCGCGGGCCAGGATGTCCTGCTCGGTCTCCAGGACCGGCAAGGGTGCGGACGTGGCCGCCGGCGTCTCAAGCGACATTGCTCGCTCCCTTCTCACGGGCCTTGTCGACCTCGCTGCGCAGTGATTCCCAGATGTCGGCGTAGAGCTTGCGGAACTCCTCGGTGAGCCGCAGCTCCTCGACCTTCCGCGGCCGCTCCAGCGGGATCTCGAAGACGTCCTTCACGGTGGCCGGCGACGACGTCAGCACGACGACCTTGTCCGCCAGCGCGATCGCCTCGTCGAGGTCGTGCGTCACGAAGATCACCGCGGCACCGGACCCCGACCACAGCCGCAGCAGCTCGTCCTGCATCAGGGCCCGCGTCTGGACGTCCAGCGCCGAGAACGGCTCGTCCATCAGCATGATTTTCGGCTTGGTGACGAGCGTCTGGGCCAGCGCGACGCGCTTGCGCATGCCGCCGGAGAGCTGGTGCGGGTAGTACTTCTCGAACCCGGCGAGCCCGACGCGGGCGATCCAGTCGACGGCCTGCGCGCGAGCCTCGGCCTTCGGCACCCCGCGGAAGCGCGGCCCGGAGGCGACGTTCTCCAGCACCGAACGCCACGGCATCACGGCGTCGGTCTGGAACATGTAGCCGACGCCGTCGGGGATGGACTTCACGTCCTCGCCGTTCACCCGCACCCGGCCGGCGGACGGCGGCTGCAGCCCCGAGACCAGCGAGAGCGTCGTCGACTTGCCGCAGCCGGTGGGGCCGACGACGGCGACGAACTCGCCGGGCTGGACGGTCATGGTCAGGTCGCGGACGGCCGTGTGCACGGAACCGGACCCGCTCGGGAACCGTTTGGTGGCTCCGGTGAGTTCGATCAGTGGGGGAACCATGGGGAGGTGACTCCTTCGTCACGTGGTGGGGGTCACGTTGGGAGGCACGTTAAGCAGGCGTGGCGGCCAGGTGAAGCTTGTCGACGTTCTCCGCGCGAGCTGTGCGTTCTGAATGTTTCGCTCATTTAGCGCACGGTCTTGACCTGGGGGTATGTTCCCAGCCATGCCAAAGTGGGCGCTCTTCCCGCGGATGCGGTTCAGCAGGCAGGTGCTGCTGCTGCAGATCGGCGTGGTCGCCCTGGTCGTCGGGATCGGGGTGGCGCTGGTCAGCGTCCTGCTGCGAAACACCCTCAACGACCAGTACGGCCGCCGTGCACTGGCCATCGCCCAGTCCGTGGCGGCGGATCCGGTCGTGGTCGCCGACACCGCCGCGAAGCTCCGCGGCGGGGCACTGCAGGAGCGAGCGCTGGCCGTGCGCGCGCGGACCGACGCGTTGTTCGTGGTGATCACCGACAACAACAGCATCCGGCTGGCCCACCCGACGGCGAGCGAGATCGGCAAGAGGGTCAGCACCCCGGCGGACCGGGCCCTCGCCGGGTTCGACGAGATCAGCGCCGTGCAGAGCGGCACCCTCGGGTTGTCCGTGCGCAGCAAGACGCCGATCTGGCAGGGCACGCGCGTGGTCGGCGAGGTGAGCGTCGGGTTCGACGTGGCCGATCCGACCGGCGCGTTCTACCAGCTGCTGGTCTACACACTGCTGTTCGCGGGCGGCGCGCTGCTGCTCGGCGCGGGCGCGTCGGCGCTGCTGAACCGGCGGCTGCGACGCGTCACGCACGGCCTCGAACCGCACGAACTCACCGAGCTGCTCTACGAACGCGAAGCCGTGCTGCACGGGATCGGCGAAGGCGTCTTGGCGGTCGACGAGGCGAACCGCGTCTCGGTGCGCAACGACGAAGCCGAACGCCTGCTCGGCACCGAACTGCCGATCGGCGCGGCGCTGGCGGAGCTGGAACTCAGCCCGCGGGTGCACAAGGCCGTCGCCGAAGGACTGCCGGTCGACAACCTCCTGGCGGTGGCCGGAAACCGGGTGCTCGTCATCAACAGCCGGGCTGTGCAACTCGACGAGCGGGACATCGGCACCGTGCTGACCTTCCGCGACCGCACCGACCTCGACACGCTCACCCGCGAGCTGGACGGCATCCGCGTGCTGTCCGACGGCCTGCGCGCCCAGCGCCACGAGTTCGCGAACCGGCTGCACACGCTCTACGGGCTGCTCCAGCTCGGCCACCACACCGAGGCCGTCGAGTACCTGCAGACGCTCACCGACTCGTCGTCGGCGCGGCCGAGCGAGCTGGGGGACGCCGTCGCCGACCCGTACCTGCAGGCGCTGCTCGTGGCGAAAACCGAGCAGGCGCAAGAAAAGGGCCTCACGCTCAAGCTCGCCGACGACACCTGGGTGCCGACGACCGTGACCGACCCGATCGCCGCGAACACCGTGATCGGCAACCTCGTCGACAACGCGCTGCACGCCGCCCGGATGGGCCCGCGGCGGCCGGCGACCGTCGAGATCAGCCTGCTCGCCGAGGGCGGGACGCTCCACCTGTCCGTTGTGGACAGTGGGCCCGGGGTGCCCGAAGACCTGCGACGGACGTTGTTCGACGAAGGCGTCTCGACGAAGATCGCGCCCGGCCACGGACTCGGGCTGGCGCTGGCCCGCCAAGCCGCGCGGGCGCGCGGTGGCGACGTCTGGCTGGCCGGCCCCGGCGACGGCGAGACGGGTGCTCTGTTCGTCGCGAAACTGCCCGGAATGCTGACGGAGGACGGATGATCCGCACGCTCATCGTCGACGACGACTTCCGCGTCGCCGGGGTGCACGCCGGGTTCGTCGAGGAGGTCGACGGCTTCGCGGTGGTCGGCACCGCCCACACCGCGGCGGAGGCCCGCGCCCGCGTCCGGGAGCTCGCGCCGGACCTGATCCTGCTCGACGTCTACCTGCCCGACGAGTCCGGCCTCGCGGTGCTGCCGGAGCTGCAGACCGACACGATCGTGCTATCCGCGGCGACCGACAGCGCGTCGGTGGCGGCGGCGATCCGCGCCGGCGCGCTGAACTACCTGATCAAGCCGTTCACCACGCGCCAGCTCGCGGAACGGCTGACGTCGTACGCGCGCTTCCGCGGCCTGCTCGCCGAAGACCGCGCGATGGGCCAGGACGACGTCGACCGCGCGTACCGGGTGCTGCACGACCAGGACCGCACGTCGGCGCCGAAGGGCCAGTCGACGGCGACGTCCCGCCTCGTCTCGGAACAGCTGCGCCGGGCGGGGCGCCCGCTGTCGGCCGCGGAGGTCGCCGGTGAGCTGGGCATGGCGCGCGCGACGGCGCAGCGGTACCTCACGGCGCTGGCCGAGTCGGGCACCGTCCGGATGCGCCTGCGCTACGGCGCCACCGGGCGCCCGGAGCACGAATACCGCTGGTCCGGCGTCTGAATCAGCGGCGGGTGGTCGTCGTCTCCGCGCGGTACTGGTACTGCTGCATCATGCTTTCGGCCACGTTCACCCAGGACTGCACCGGGTTCGCCGACGTCGGCGCCGGCGAAGGCAGGTCGACGCGCGCCTCGTCTTCTTCCGGCACGGCCTTCTTCGGCTGCGGTTTCGCTTGCGCCTGAACCTGCTTCGTGGCCGGCTTGGCGGGCACTGGCACGAACACGGTCGTCGGGGCCGGCGTCGCGACCGGCGCCTGCGGGGTTTGGGGGACCTCGGGCGCCGGCGCCTCGGCGACGGCCGGGCGCGAGTCGAGCTGCGCCACGTTGTCGCGGTCCGAGGCGAACAGGCTCCCGGTGACCATCCCGCCGGCCAGCCAGCCGACCGCGACGAGCAGCACCGCGGCGCCGCCGCCGAGCCACGTGCGGGCGCGGCGCCGGATCACCACGGACTTCGGGCGCAGGTCCTGGTCGCACACCGGCGGCCGGGTGTAGATCGGCTCGACGGCCGCGACGTCGTCATCGGTGCGGCGGCGCCGGGGCAGGCTCGCCGCGACGATGCCGGTGCGGTCGAGCAACTCGACCGCGGTGCGGGCGCTGGACGGACGGGTCGCACTGCGCTGTGCGGTGCGAAGCATCGGGGACCTCCGGGACGGGGCTCACGGACCCCACGCATTCTGGACCATTTCGGACGGCCCTGTCAGAAACGCAACTCCATTGAGTGAAGCGTGCTCCGGCAAGGCAACCCGAAAGTCGTAGTCTGAAAGCGATTCAGCTTTCCATCTGCTTGAGTCCCCTGCGCGCGAGCACCGCGAGCGGCCGCTGGTAGGCCGAGCCGAGCACGCGCGGGATGGCGTCGATGACGTAGGCGTCCGGTCCGATGAGGATCCGCGCCGACTTCTTCTCGATCCCGCGCAGGATCGTCTGTGCCGCCTTCTCCGGCGTCGTCCTCGCGATCCGTTCGAAGCCCTGCGCGGCCTTCTCCTGGTCGTCGGCGCCACTTCGCGAGTTGCGCACGATGTTGGTCTTGATCCCGCCGGGGTGCACGCAGCTGACCCCGACCGGGTGGCGCGCGATCAGCATTTCTTCGCGCAGTGCTTCGGTGAATCCGCGGACCGCGAACTTCGCCGCGTTGTACGCGCTCTGCGTCGGCACGCCGACGAAGCCGAAGACGCTGGAAATGTTCACGACGTGCCCGTCGCCGGAAGCGATCAGGTGCGGCAGAAAGGCCTTCGTACCGTTCACGACGCCGCCGAGGTTGATCCCCATCAGCCAGTCGTAGTCCTCGAACGTCATCTCTTCGACGGTCGCGCCGAGCGCCACGCCGGCGTTGTTCACGACGACGTTGACGCGGCCGAATTCCTCCGCGATCTCTTCGGCGTGGGCGAGCACGGCGGCGCGGTCGGCGACGTCGAGGACGTACGCGCGGGCGTTGTCGCCGGCCAGCTTCGCCGTCTCCTCGGCGTTCGCGGCGTTGACGTCGGACAGCGCGACACGCGCCCCGCGCCGGGCGAACTCGAGCGACAGCGCCCGCCCGATCCCCGAGCCCGCCCCGGTGACCACCACGACCTTGTCCGCGAACTGCTTCATCGGCCCTCCAGGTCCTACACAGTGTTACCCACGAGTTACGGACATTAGCGGCTGTGAGCTTGCTGTGGGTGTGCCGATCGTGTCGGTGTGGCGCCTTAAGGTGATGGGGACGAAACCCGGGGGCGAGTACGACGAGGAGGCGATGCCCGTGCGGCGGCCCGCCGTCCTGCTCACCCTCGCCGCGGTCCTGCTGCTCGGCGCGGCCTTCGTGGTCTTCGCGGCCCGGCAGCCGCGGTCGGCGAACGCATCGGCTCCGGACGCCGGGGTCGGCGAAGCGGCGCCGGCGTCGACGCCGGACCTGCCCGCGGTGTCCAGCCCGGCGGTCGGCGCGCTGTTCCTCGACGGCTCGCACTACTGCACCGCCAGCGTCGTCCACAGCGACCAGGGCGACGTGCTGCTGACCGCGGCCCACTGCATCCACGACGGCGAGGGCGGCGGCTACCTCGCCGGCGTCACGTTCGCGCCCGCCTACCACGACGGCGTCGCGCCGTTCGGCTTCTGGACGGTGTCCGACGAGCTCGTCGCGCCCGGCTGGAGTGCGTCGTCGGACCCGGACCTCGACGTCGGCTTCGCCACCGCCCACCAGGCCGGGGCCGCGAAACCCCTGGAAAGCCTGGTCGGCGCGAACACCCTCGCGACGGGCACCGAGTTCGAACAGGCCATCACGCTCACCGGCTACCCGGACGACTCCGAGGTCCCGGCCGTCTGCCGCAACACGACGAGCCGGCAGGACACCTACCAGCTGAAGGTGGATTGCGCGGGCTTCCCGACGGGCACCAGCGGCGGCCCGTGGGTCACCGCGCCGGACCCGAAGACCCACCTCGGCACGGTCATCGGCGTCATCGGCGGCTTCGAGTACGGCGGCGACGACCCGGACACGTCGTACTCGAGCTACTTCGACACGGACGTGCAGGCGCTGTACCGGCAGACGACCGCCCGCACCTGAACGGCATGATGCGGGGTATGAGCGACCCCGTCGACGTACCGATCACCGGCGAGCCGATCCGGCTCGGCCAGTTCCTCAAGCTGGCCGGCCTCGCCGAAGACGGCTCCCACGCGAAGGACCTGCTCGACGCGGAGGAGGTCACCGTCAACGACGAGGTCGAGACCCGCCGCGGCCGCCAGCTGACCGACGGCGACGTCGTGGCGGTCAGCGGTAACCGCGGCAAGGTCGTCCTGGTGCGCTAACCCACGCTGGTCAGCGGCGGCAGGCCGATCGACGCCGCCAGCGCGTCCAGCTCGCGGCGCACCGGGCCGGACAGCGGCACCCCCAGCGCCCGGCACTGCTCCAGGTGCTGGGCCTCGCGCCAGCCGGGGTAGCGGATCGGCGCGCCGCCATCCCAGCCGAGCATGCTGCCGAAGAGCGCGCTGGCCGCGCGGTAGAAGCCGTCGGCGCTGCGCAGCGTCGTCGGCGCGATCGCCAGCACCAGCAGGCCCGTGTCGTGCTCGTGGTCGGCCACGCCGGAGAGCACCCCGGCGAGGACCTCGACCAGCAGCGTCAGCCCGGCGCCTTCCGAGCCGGAGCGGTCCATGTCGAAGACGAACTCGGGGTACGCGCCCCCGGGCGCGGCCATGCCCAGGGGGTTCATCGGCTGGCCGGGCTCGCCGCCCGCGGCGAGCACCAGCCCGATCATCGCGTGCGGCAACGCCCGCGCGGCGTGGTGCCCGGCCCGGCCGAACGGCCCGACACCGCGCAGCGAGACGAGCCCGACGCCGAACCGGCCGGCCCGCGTCACCGCCCGGTCCATCGCGTCGCCGACCGCCCACAGCCCGGAGGCGCGGCGGTAGTCGAGCAGCGCGGCGGCCCCACGGTCGGCGATCATCAGCGGCTCGGCGTGCGGCACGACGTGCCCGGTCTTCAGCATCGGCAGGTGGACCCGGGTCAGGTCGGCGACGCCGGTTTCCGGCGAGCCGGTCAGGTCGCCGTGGCAGAGGGCCTCCGCGGCGATGCGGGCGCGCGGCTCCGGGAAGCCGTGGGCGGCGAAGACGTGCGCCACGAGGGTGACCAGCTCATCGGCCCGCACGCGCGGCCAGGCCTGTTCCGGGATCGGGGTTTCGGGCGTTCCTTCTTCGGCGAGCACGGGTTCGGGGCGGGCGGAGCGGAAGGGACGCGGTCTGAGAGGCACTTCCCCGACACTGCCCAACGGCGGGATCCGGCGTCAACGAGGTGGGCCCGGGCCTACCCGACCGTGTGATCGAAACCTCCGAAGAGTCGTACCCTGGTCGGCATGTGCCGAAACATCACCACCCTCCGAGGGCTCCAGCCGTCCGCGACGGGCGAGGAGATCGAGGCCGCGGCCCGCCAGTACGTCCGCAAGGTGACCGGCGTGCAGTCGCTGTCGGACGCGACGCGCGAACCGTTCGAAGCGGCGGTCGCCGAGATCACGGAGATCACCACGCGGCTGCTGGAGCAGCTGCCGGAACGCCGCCAGCCGCCGCCGACCGTCCCGCCGTTGCGGCGCCCCGAGGTGCAGGCGCGGATCGCGGCCAAGGCGCTCAAGAGCTCCTGAAACTGTCGGACCCCGTCGCTAAGCTGGCCGCATGGGCGGACAGGGTTTGGTGCTGGGCGGCGGCGGGGTCGCCGGGATCGCGTGGACGACGGGGTTGCTGACCGGGCTGGCCGGCCACGGCCAGGACCTGACCGGTGCGGACCTGCTCGTCGGGACGTCCGCGGGTGCGGCCGTCGCGGCGCAGGTGACCAGCGGGGTTCCGCTGGCGGAGCTGTTCGCGCGGCAGGCGGACCCGGCGCGTCAGACGCCGGAGATCCCCGCCGAGATCGACTTCGAGAAGTTCGCGGCCGACTTCGGCGGCGCGGTCACCGGCTCGACGTCGCCGGCCGAGGTCCGGCGCGCGGTGGGCCGGCTCGCGCTGGCGGCCGAGACGGTGTCCGAAGTGGACCGTCGCGCCGTGATCGAGGCGCGGCTGCCGGTGCACGAGTGGCCGGAGCAGCGCCTGCTGATCGTGGCGGTCGACGCGGAGACCGGCGAGCCACGCCGCTTCGACCGCGCGTCCGGGGCGTCCCTGGTCGACGCGGTGGCGGCGAGCTGCGCGGTCCCGGGCATCTGGCCGGCGGTGACGATCGACGGCCGCCGGTACGTCGACGGCGGCGTCCGCTCGGCCGAGAACGCCGACTACGCGGCGGGCTGCACCCGCGTCACGGTGGTGTCGCCGCTGGGGGCGGATTCCCCGCTGCCGATGGAGAAGCCGCTGTTGACGGTGCTGGAAGACCTGCGCGCGGCGGGCGCGGAGGTCGCGTTGATCACCCCGGACGAGGCGTCGCTGGCGGCGATCGGCGAGAACCCGCTGGCCCCGTCGACCCGGACGCCGGCCGCCGAGGCGGGGCGCGCGCAGGGTGCGGCGCTGACCCTCACCTGGCAGTAGGCCGCGGCCGGACCGTCCCACGCCGGGGAGCGCCCGGACGCCGTCGGCTACCCTCGTGGAGCGAGGTAGCGTGTCCGAGCGGCCGAAGGAACATGTCTTGAAAACATGCGAGGGGGCAACCTCTCCGTGGGTTCGAATCCCACCGCTACCGCTCCGGGCCCCGGGCGCGGGGTAGCCGCGCCCGGGTCAGCCCTCCACCTCGGACAGGTGGCCCAGCACCCGGTCGAACGCCGCGGCGATCGTCGCCTGCTCCTCGGGGCTCAGCAGGTCGATGAGGTGCTCGCGCACCCCTTCCACGTGGGTCGGCGCCGCCTTTCCCAGCAGGGCCCTGCCTTCCTCGGCCAGCTCCGTGATGACACCGCGCTTGTCCTCCGGGTCGCGCACGCGCCGGACCATGCCCGCGTCCTCGAGCCGGCCGACCTGGTGGGACAGCCGGCTCTTCGTGGACCCCATCAGCACCGCCAGCTCCGACATCCGCATCCGCTGCTCGGCCTGCATCTCCAGGCAGACGAGCACTTCGTAGTCGGTCAGCGACACGTCGTGCCGGTCGGCCAGCTCGCGGTGCAGCACCTGCCGCAGTTTCAAGGTCGCCACGATGTAGGAGCGCCACGCCGCCATCTCGGCTTCGTTCAACCAACGCACAGGCCGCTCCTCGGTCATAAGGCAGCCTAGAACGCTGATCAAGGGACCGCGCGGTCCGAGTCCGAACTGGATGCCGGTAAAAATGCCGTCGCAACATCGCCCGAAGGTGGGGTTACGAAAAGGTTGAGACTCGGCCGGAAAAGGCGCATTCTGCTTGTCTGCGGATGGTCGGCCAGGGTATGGCGCGGCGACGGTGACGCGCCGGCCCCGGCTCCCCGCCGGGAGAGGTCAGGTGGTTGCGTGGCGGGTGATTCTCGCGGTTGACCGCCCGCTGTGTCCCCGCGACCGGAACGGCTCAAGAACGGGCCGGGCGCGACTTGAGGGTCGTTGTGGTCAGGCCGGTGCACCCCACGCACAGACGCGGGGTTTGTCGGAAGTGATGCGCCGGCCGACGGCACAGCAATCCTCACCGTGAACAGCACCACTCGGGCTTCCATGCGTTCACGCATACGGCGTCGATCGGGCCTGTATCCGGTCACGACCTCGGCAGTCGTGATGACAGCGCCTGAACGCCGGCCCGGTCGCGGCCAACCGCCGACCAAAGACACAACCTCGGTACAGAGCCTGGGTGTGGCCGCCAGCGCGACGGCCGCACCCAGGCTCGTTACCATTTGCCGGTGAGATTCGACGACAACGCCGGCCTGGACGCCTCCGAAGTCCAGGACCTGCGCGGAAGCGGTGGAGGCGGCGGCGGGATCGGCGGCCGCGTTGCGCTCGGCGGTGGCGGGCTCGGCGTCGTCGGGCTGATCATCTACTTCGTGCTCTCCCAGCTCGGCGGGGTGAGCACCGGCGGCAGCGGTCTGAGCGGCGGTCTCGGCAGCGTCGGCTCCGGCCAGCAGGTCGACAACTCGAAGCTGTCCAGCGAGTGCCGGACCGGCGCGGACGCCAACAAGAACCACGATTGCGCGATCGTCGCGATCGTCAACTCCGTCCAGGACTACTGGACGCAGCAGTTCGCGCGCTCCGGCTCGACCTACCGGAAGGCCCCGACGAACTTCTTCAACGGCGGCGTGCGCACCGGCTGCGGCAGCGCGACCTCCGACACCGGGCCGTTCTACTGCCCGGCCGACTCCGAGGTCTACATCGACCTCTCCTTCTTCGACGAGCTGAAGACCCGCTTCGGCGCGCAGGGCGGTCTCTTCACCGAGGCGTACGTGCTCGCCCACGAGTACGGGCACCACGTGCAGAACCTGCTCGGCACGTCGAAGAAGGGCACCGGCACCGGCCCGACGTCGGGTTCGGTGCGCCTGGAGCTGCAGGCCGACTGCTACGCCGGCGTCTGGGCCAACCACGCCTCGACGACGCCGACCGAGAGCGGCAAGCCGCTGATCACCGACGTCACCCAGGACGACGTCGCCTCCGCGCTGGACACCGCGTCCCGCATCGGCGACGACTACATCCAGACCAAGCTCGGCGGCGGTCAGGTCAACAGCTCGCAGTTCACCCACGGCACGTCCGCGCAGCGCAAGAAGTGGTTCACCACCGGCTTCCAGACCGGCGAACCGGCCCGCTGCGACACCTTCGGCACCAGCAACTTGGGCTAGGCCTGGGCACTGTGAGACGACGAAGGGGCCGTCCCAGCCCGGGACGGCCCCCTTCTGTGTTGTCAGGCGGTCAGCGCGTGCGGGTCACCGGCGACGGCGCGGGCGGAGAAGTTCCGCTGAGCGCCGCGGTCGGCGGCCTTCTGCTTGGCCGTCTTGCTCTTGCCCGGCTGCACGCCGTTGACGCTCTCGGTGCTCGTCGCGTAGACGCCGAGGGCCCAGGCGACGCCGTCCGCGTTGCGGTCGAGCGCGACCCGGTCGATGTTGCCCAGGTTGTCGCAGGCCTGGTGGTAGCACGGGTCGAACGCGATGCCGGCCGTGCCGCCCCACTTCGCCGCCTGCGCCGGAGTCTTCAGCACCTCGGCGCCGGTGTCGAGGCCGCCGGCCGGGATGCCGACGGCGATGAACTCGCCGTAGTCCGAACGGCCGGTGAAGTCGGTTCCTTCGAGCGACACGCCTCGCGCGGCCTGCAGGTAGTCGACGAAGGTCTTCTCGATCTGCGCCGAGCCGTACGGGCCGGGGCCCGCGCCGACGGCGTCGGAGTCGTCACCGTCGTAGGCGAAGTACCCGGCGTTCGGCGAGCCGATCATGTCGAAGTTCAGGTACAGCGCGATGTCGAGCTGCTGCTCGAAGGTCAGCTGGTCGACGTAGTAGGTGGAGCCGATCAGGCCGAACTCCTCCGCGCTCCAGAAGCCGAAGCGGACGCCGTTGTTGACCTTCGGGCTGCTCCCCAGCTGCAGCGCCGTCTCGAGCAGGGTCGCCGAGCCGGTGCCGTTGTCGTTGATGCCCGGGCCGGCCGGGACGCTGTCGAGGTGCGACCCCAGCATCACGACGTTGTCCTTGCGCCCGGTCTTGGTCTCGGCGATGACGTTGTAGCTGGTCCGCGCCTCCTGGAAGGCGCGCAGCTCCAGGGTCACCGGCTGCCCGGCGAGGGTGGCCAGCTGCGCCCCGTTCGCCGCGGTCACGCCCCCCGTCGGGATCTTCGCGGCGGCCGGGTCCCCCAGGGTCCCGTTCAGGTCGCCGTCGGTGTTGTTGTAGACGATGGCGCCGATCGCGCCGGCCGCCGCGGCGGTCTCCTGCTTCTGCGCGAACGAGCAGCCGCCGCGCTTGATCAGCGCGATCTTGCCGGCGACGTCGGCGGTGTAGTCGGTGGCCTCGCAGCCGCTGGTGTCGTCGACCGGGATCACCGCGAGCGGCGCGGTGATGCCGCCGACCGGCGTCGAGACGGTGTACTCCATCGCGATGACCGGGACGTTCCGGCCGCCCGCGGTCAGCTTTTCGGCCAGGGTCTCCGAGTAGGTGAACGGGAACTCCTGGCGGGTCACCTGGAAGCCGGCCGCCTCGAGCTTGGTCGCGATGTACTCGGCGGACTTCTTGTGGCCGTCGGTGCTCGCCGCCCGCGTGCCGCCGTTGGTGTCGGCGATGCGCTGCAGGGCGATGAGGTGCCGGTTGACGCCGTTGACGTCGACCTTCTTGACAATCTGCTTGGCGAGAGCGGGACCGTCGGGGACCGTGTTCGCGGCGGCGGCCGGGGTCAGGCCGAGCACCAGCGTCGCGCCGGCGGCCAGGGCCATCGGCGGGAGGAATCTCTTTCTGAAGAGTGACATGGTTGCTCACCTTTGTTCCGAATGAGTAGTACGTCAATGCGTCATTCGGCGGGAACTTCGTTAGCCGGTATACAGTCGACACATGTACGCGATCACCATCCGTGAACCAGGTGACCCGGACGTTCTCGAGTGGGCGGAGGTCGCGGATCCGCGACCCGGCCCCGGCGAGGTGCTGCTGGACGTCGCGGCGAGCGCGGTGAACCGGGCGGACCTCCTGCAGCGTCAAGGCCACTACCCGCCGCCGCCCGGCGCCAGCGAGACGATCGGCCTGGAGTGCTCGGGCACGATCGCCGAACTCGGCGAAGGCGTCGAGGGCTGGACCATCGGCGACGAGGTCTGCGCGCTGCTCTCCGGCGGCGGCTACGCGGAGAAGGCCGTCGTCCCGGCCGGGCAGCTGCTGCCGGTACCGGGCGAGATCGACCTGATCACGGCGGCCGCGCTGCCCGAGGTGGCCTGCACGGTGTGGGCGAACGTCGTGATGCACGCGAAGCTCGCCGAAGGCGAAGTGCTGCTCGTCCACGGCGGCGCCGGCGGCATCGGCACGCACGCCATCCAGGTCGGCAAGGCCCTGGGCGCGACCGTCGCGGTGACCGCCGGGTCGGCGGACCGGCTCGACCGCTGTCGCCAGCTCGGTGCCGACCTCGCGATCAACTACAAGGACGAAGACTTCGTCGAGGTGCTCAAGAAGGAGACGGGCGGCGCGAACGTCATCCTCGACAACATGGGCGCGTCCTACCTCGGCCGCAATGTGGACGCGCTGCAGCAGGACGGCCGGCTGGTGATCATCGGCATGCAGGGCGGCGTCAAGGGCGAGGTGAACGTCGGCGCGCTGCTCGGCAAGCGGGCTTCGGTGTTCGCGGCGGGCCTGCGGTTCCGGCCGCTGGACCAGAAGGCGGCGATCGTCGCCGACGTCCGGGAAGGCCTGTGGCCGCTGGTTTCCGACGGTCTCGTCAAGCCGATCGTCGGCCAGGTCGTGCCGATGGCCGAAGCCGCGTCCGCGCACCGGGCCCTGGAAGAGGGCAGCGTGTTCGGGAAGATCCTGCTGGCCGCGAAGTCCTAGCGGAGTTCTTCGAGAACCCGCACGAGCTGGTTGATCTCGAAGACGTTGGAGTAGTGGGCGAGCCCGATCCGCACGGCGCCGCCCACTTCTCCGACGCCGAGTGACGCGAAGACGCCGGCCGCACCGTCGTCGGCGAAGGCGCACAGCCCCTGCGAAGCCAGATACTCGGCGACCTCGGGCGATTTCTTGCCGGCGACCGCGAAGGCGAGCGCGGGGATGCGGCGCATGGCGTTGCCGATGACCATGATGTGCCGCAACGACAACAGTTCCGTCGACAGCTGGGCGAGCAAGCCGGCGTGGTAGGACTTCGCCGAGCCCAGCGAGGTGACCAGCCGCTCGCGGCGCGATCCGGACGCGGCGTCGTCGAGGCCCGCGAGGTAGTCGATGGACGCGATCAGCCCGGCCAGCAGCGGGTAGGCGTGCGGGCCGAGCTCGAGACGGGCGGCGCCGCGCGCCATCGGGTCGAGCGAGACCGACGCGATCCGCTCGATCAGCTCGGGGTCGCGGAAGACGAGCGCTCCCACCGAAGGGCCGCCCCAGGCCTGGGCGGAGACGACCATGACGTCGGCGCCGAGGGCGTTGATGTCCAGCGGCAGGAACGGCGCGGCGTAGGTGGCGTCGACGACGACCAGCGCGCCGACCCGCTTGGCGAACTCGATGATCGTCGGGACGTCCGGCCGGGTGCCGACGGAGCCGGACGCGAGTGTGACCGCGACGGCCTTCGTGCGCGCCGACACGAGCTGCTCGTACTGCCACGCGGGCAGTTCGCAGGTCTCGATGTCGATCTCGCCCCACCGCACGACGGCCCCGACGCGCTTCGCGGCGCGCTGCCACGGCGCGAGGTTGGCCTGTTCGTCGAGCCTCGACACGACGACCTCGTCGCCGATCGTCCAGCGCTCGGCGAGCGCGTCGCAGAGGCGGCGCAGCATCACCGGCGAGCTCGGCCCGAGCACGACGGCGGCCGGGTCGGCCCCGACCAGGTCGGCCACGGCCCGGCGGGCCGCGGTCACGATGCTTTCCGCGCGCTGTGAGGCCGGAAACGCTCCACCCGGCCCGGACACCGGGGCGCGCATCGCCGTCGAAACGGCCGAGGCGACCTGTTCCGGGACCAGCATTCCGGCGGCGCCGTCGAAGTGAATCCAGCCGTCACCCAGCGCGGGAAAGAGCCCACGGATACGAGCGACGTCGAACGCCATGGGGACACCGTACGGACGTGCGGTTTCGCCGTGCGTCCGGGGTTGGGTGGAGAGCCACCGGGAACCCCGATAGCCGCTACGCTCGGAGACGGACACCCCGCGGGTGTCGCGGAGCGTGGCGAACGCGAGCCAGGATGGAGCACATGACCGAGCCGAACTTCACAGCCGGTGACCCCGACCAGGAATCTTCACCCCACGTGGTGGTAGTCGGGCAGGACGGCTCGCCGCTTGACGGCGCGGAGCACGCCGAGGCGGTGGGCGAGCTCATCGAAGAGCCCGCGAAGGTGATGCGGATCGGCACGATGATCAAGCAGCTCCTCGAAGAAGTCCGCGCGGCCCCGCTGGACGACGCGTCCCGCACCAGGGTCCGCGAGATCCACCAGACGTCGGTGAAGGAGCTGGCCGCTTCGCTGGCGCCGGAGCTGCAGGAGGAGCTGGAGCGGCTGGTCCGCCCGTTCACGGACGACTCGACGCCTTCGGACGCGGAGCTGCGGATCGCGCAGGCTCAGCTGGTGGGGTGGCTGGAGGGGCTGTTCAGCGGGATCCAGACGGCTTTGTTCGCGCAGCAGATGGCGGCGCGGGTGCAGCTCGAGCAGATGCGTCGCGGGTTGCCGGCCGGGCCTTCGGCCGCCGGTGGGGGCCATGAGCCGCACGGGCCCGGGGGCCAGTACCTCTGACGGTGGTCCCGGGGTTGTCCACAGACCGGCGGGGATGTGGACAACCCCTGTGGACAACTACCGGCCGCTGAAGAACTCCCGGATGTCGCCGATCAGCGCGTCCGGTTCCTCCAGCGCCGGGAAGTGGCCGCCGCGCGGGAACTCCGTCCAGTGGACGATCTTGTCCGTGCGCTCCGCCAGTGTCCGGATCGGCAGGCCGATGTCGTCCGGGAAGACCGCCACCCCCGTCGGGACCGTGTTCGAAGCCGGCGGTGCTCCCCAGCCGCCCGTCAACGCCGCGTACAGGCGGGCCGATGAGTTGGCCGTTTCCGTGAACCAGTAGATCGACACGTCCGCCAACAGGTCGTCGCGGTCGATCAGGTCGGCCGTGGTGTTCGAGAACGACCGGAACTTCTCCGCGATCCAGGCCAGCTGTCCGGCCGGCGAGTCGTGCAGGCCGTACGCAAGCGTTTGCGGCTTGGTCGCCTGAATGATCGCGTAGCCCGTTCCCGACGCCGAGAACGCCTGGCCTTTCTCCAGCGAACGCCGGCCGAGCTCCTGGTCCGGCAACTCCGAGAGGTCCGCCTCTGTCCGCGCCACCGCCGACGCCAGCATCGTCACGTGGATCCCCAGCACCCGCGCCGGAAACCGGACCGCCAGCTCGCGGGAGATGATCGCGCCCCAGTCGCCGCCGTGAGCTCCGAACTTCTCGTAGCCCAGGCGGCTCATCAGCGTGGCGAACGCCCGCGCGATCCGGTCCGGGCCCCAGTCCGGCGTCGGCGTCGGGCCCGAAAAGCCGTAGCCCGGGATCGACGGCACCACCACGGTCAAGGCCGAAGAAGGGTCGCCGCCGTACGCGCGCGGGTCCGTCAGCGGGCCGATCACGTCCAGGAACTCGACGATCGAGCCCGGCCAGCCGTGCGTCAGCAGCACCGGCGTCGCGGACGGCTCCGGGGAGACCACGTGCAGGAAGTGCACCTTCGTGCCGTCGATCTCGGTCGTGAACTGCGGAAACGCGTTGAGCCGCTCCTCCTGCGCCCGCCAGTCGAAGCCCGTCCGCCAGTACTCGGCCAGCTCACGCACGTAGTCGACCGGCGCCCCGAGCCGCCAGCCGGCGTCCGCGGGCTGGTCGGGCCAGCGCGTGTTCGCCAGGCGCGCGCGGAGGTCGTCGAGGGCGGCCTGGGGGACGTCGATGCGGAACGGCGTGATCTCTGAGGTCATGCCTCGACGATAGGAAGCCTCGCGGACAGATCCGGTCCTCGGTTCCACCTGATCCAGCACGCGATCGACGCCGAGGCCGTCCACTGTGGACGAAGCCGCCGCCGACAACCGGCGTCGGAGAGCCACGTCGGACAACAGCGAACGCAAGACCGCCGTCACCGACGGCAGCCGCTCCGCCAAGGACTCCGCGGGGCCGAGCCCGGCCGCCAAGCCCAGCTCCAACGCGGCCCGGTAGCCCGGTTCCTGGTTGTCCACCAGCCGCACCGCCGCCGTCGGGACGCCGAGGCAGCACAGCTCCACGAACGTCACCCCGGCCGCGCTCACCGCGACGTCGGTCGTCGCGAACAGCTCCAGCAGCGCGGGGCTCGGCGCCGCGACCCGGATCGACTGGTCCGGCCGCAACGCCGGCAAAGAAGGCTTACCTCGCACCAGCACGTCCGCCGCGAACGGCAGTTCCGTGTCGCGAAGCGCGCGAAGCAGCAACCCGACCGCCGGCGCCCACTGGTCGCCGCCGCCGAGAGCCACCGTGACGTGCGGCGGCGGTCCGGAAAGCACCCGGCGCGTAGACCGCACGACGTCCCGAAGCGGCGCGTACGCGATCCCCCGCAGCAGGACGTCCGAGCCGTCGTCCGGACGCGGGCCCGGCGCGAAGCCCGAGTCCACGACGATGTCCGCGGGCCGGCGCCCGAACACGTCGTCCTCGATCGAGACGAGCAGCGCGCCCGCCGCGTTGACCTCAGGACGCAGGTCACCGAGGCCGTAGTGGTCGACGAGCACCGCGTCGAACCCGGAGACGTCCCAAGAACCGAGCCGCGTGACGCCCAGCTCGTCGAACCGCGAAGCGAGCCATTCCGCGTTGTCGACGCGGCCCGAGAACGCCACCTGCCAACCCCGCGCCACCGCCCGCTCGGCGTAGGCGACCGCCCGCGAGACGTGCCCGGCGCCGATCGACGCCGACGCGTCCGCGCGCAGGAGCAGCCTCACGAACCGACCTTCTTCTGCTCGACGTGCGCGTTCAGCGCCACCAGGTCCGGCCGCGACCGCAGCAGGGCGACCACCGCCCGCCAGTCGCCGACGCCGGCACCCAGCTCGGCCACGATCGCGGACAGCAGCTCCCAGTCCTCCGCGGTGTCCAACGTCACGCGCAGGTCGTCGGCCGCCGGGCTCACCACGACTCCGGAGCACGAGTAGCGCGAAGGCTGCGAGTAGATCCCCGAAGTCACGTGCTCGCGATCCGCCCCGGTGGCCGTCGAGACCTGCTCGACCAGCACGGCGGCCCGCACCAGCTCGGCGTCGAAGCCACGCGGCAGCGTCCGGACCAGCGTCGTGCTCACGTAGTCCAGCGACGGCTGGGCCCGCCACAGCGTCGCGAGCTGGCCGATCAGCGCCGGGTCCAGCAGCGGGCAGTCGGCGGTGAGCCTGATCACGGCGTCGGCGGGGTGCTCGCGCAGCGCCACCGCGAACCGGCCCAGCACGTCGTCGAGGGGACCCCGGACCACCGCGGCTCCACAGCGAGCGGCTTCAAAAGCGACGTCGTCGTCCGAAGCGTCCGAAGACGTCGCGACCACCACCTGGTCGACGCCGGGTGCGGCCGCCGCGGCCCGCACCACCCAGCCCAGCACGCTGCGGCCCGCCAACGGGCGCAGCACCTTGCCGGGGAGCCTGGTCGACGACGACCGGGCCTGGATGACGGCGTTGACCACGGGTGCTGCACGCATGGGTGACATGATGGCCGACGGCCACAGTCACCGAAACGCGGAGGTCAACGATGTCCGAGCTGGATGGCTCCAGCATCCTGCTCACCGGCGGGACCGGTTCCTTCGGCAAGGCGTTCATCGCGCACGCCCTCGCCGAACTGAACCCGAGCCGGCTGGTCGTGCTCTCCCGCGACGAGCTGAAGCAGTACGAGGCACGGCAGTTGTTCAACGACGACCCGCGCCTGCGCTGGTTCATCGGCGACATCCGCGACCGGCGCCGGCTCGAGCGCGCCATGCACGGCGTCGACTACGTCGTGCACGCCGCCGCGCTCAAGCAGGTCGACACCGGTGAGTACAACCCGTTCGAGTTCGTCCAGACCAACGTCATGGGCTCGCAGAACGTGATCGAGGCCGCGATCGACACGGGCGTCAAGAAGGTCGTCGCGCTGTCGACCGACAAGGCGTCCAGCCCGATCAACCTCTACGGCGCCACCAAGCTGTGCGCCGACCGGATGTTCATCAGCGGCAACCACTACGCGGCCGCGCACGTGACGCGCTTCTCGGTGGTCCGCTACGGCAACGTGATGGGCTCGCGGGGCAGCGTCATCCCGTTCTTCCGCAAGCTGGCCGAAAAGGGCGAGTCGCTGCCGATCACGCACAAGGACATGACCCGGTTCTGGATCACGCTCCCCCAGGCCGTGCGGTTCGTCGTCGACTCGTTCGACCAGATGCACGGCGGCGAGCTGTACGTGCCGCGGATCCCGAGCATGCGGCTGGTCGACCTGGCCCAGGCGATCGCGCCGGGCAGCGAGATGCACGAGGTCGGCATCCGCCCCGGCGAGAAGCTGCACGAGGAGATGATCGCCCCCGACGACGCGCGCCGGACGGTCCAGCTCAAGGACCGCTACGTCGTGCAGCCGCACCTCGCCGGCTGGGGCTTCCAGCCGCCGGCGGACGGCACGCCGATGCCGGAGGGCTTCGCCTACCGCTCGGACACCAACGACCTCTGGCTGGACGGCGAGGAGCTGCGCGAACTGGTCGGGCAGCATGCCTGATTTTCTTCCGTATGGTCGCCAGTCGATCAGCGAAGAGGACATCCAGGCCGTCGTCGGCGTGCTTCGCGGCGACTGGCTGACCACCGGGCCCGCGGTCCAGCAGTTCGAGAACGACCTCGCGGCGCACACCGGCGGGACCCCGGCGGTGGCCGTCACCTCGGGCACCGCGGCCCTGCACGTCGCCTACGCGGCGGCCGGCCTCAAGGCCGGTGACGAGGTCGTCGCGTCGCCGATGACGTTCGTCGCCACGGCCGCGACGGCCGCACTGCACGGCGCGAAGGTGGTCTTCGCCGACGTCGAAGCGGATACCGGGAACCTTTCGGTCGAGGCGGCGAAAGCCGCGGTGACCGAACGCACGAAGGTCGTCGCCGCCGTCGACTACGCGGGCCACCCGGCCGAGCTGGACGCGCTCGCCAAGACAGCCCACGACGCGGGCGCGCTGCTCCTGGAGGACGCGGCGCACTCCGTCGGCGGCTCCTGGCAGGGCCGCGCGGTGGGCTCGATCGCCGACCTGACGACGTTCTCGTTCTTCCCGACCAAGAACCTCACGACGGCCGAAGGCGGCGCCGTCGTCACGCCGGACGCGAGCCTGCTGGACCGGGCGCGGAAGTTCCGCAACCACGGCCTGGTCCGCGACCGCGCCGAGCAGCGCTACCCGGACGAAGGCGGCTGGCACCAGGAGGTGCACGAGTTCGGCCTGAACTACCGCTTGCCGGACGTCCTCTGCGCGCTCGGCAGCAGCCAGCTCACGCGGCTCGCGGAGTTCAAGAAGCGCCGCGCCGAGATCCACGCCCGCTACAGCGCGGCCCTGGCCGACGTCGACGGCGTGGCGACGCCGCCGAGCCGCCCGGGCGCCGACCCCGTGTGGCACCTCTACCCGCTGCGGGTCCTCGAGGGCCGTCGCAAAGCGCTCTTCGAGCACCTGCGCGGCGTCGGCATCGGCGTCCAGGTCAACTACATCCCGGCCTACTGGCACCCGGTGTTCGAGGACCTCGGCTACCGGCGCGGGCTCTGCCCGAACGCCGAGGCCTATTACGAGCAGGAGCTCTCGCTACCACTGTTCCCGTCGCTGACCGATGACGACGTCGACCGCGTCGTCGACGCCGTCCGCGCGTTCTTCTAGATCAGGTCCCAGGTCAGGGGCGTGCCCTTCGCGGCGTCGACGCGGAAGGTGCGCCCCACCACGGCCGTGATCTCGGCCGGGGCCAGTCCACCCGCGGGCCGGATCGACCGGACGTTCCGCGCGCTCACTTCGTCACCAGCGCGAACGTCTTCGACGACGTAGAGGGACCGGCGCAGCCGCAGGCCTTCCTTCTCGCTCTCGCGCGGGCCCAGCACCGCCTGACCGAGCGCTTCCCACGCCCGGTGCGTCTCGGTGACCAGCGCGGCCAGCTCCGACGGCTCCAGCGAGAACTCGGAGTCGACGCCGCCGTCGGCCCGGGCCAGCGTGACGTGCTTTTCGATGGCCACCGCACCGAGCGCGACGGCGGCGACCGGCGCGCCGATTCCCGGGGTGTGGTCGGAGAGGCCCACCAGCGTCTGCGTCAGGCCGGCCAGCAGCGGCAGGCCGCGCAGGTTGCTCTCGGACGGCGACGCGGGGTAGCTCGCGGTGCAGCCGAGCACGATGAGCTGGTCGTTGCCCGCGGCCCGGGCGGTGCGCACCGCGGCGTCGATCTCGGCGACGTTCGCCATGCCGGTGGAGATGACCAGCGGCTTGCCGGTCCGGGCGCACAGCTCGACCAGCGGCAGGTCGACGATCTCGGACGACGCGATCTTGTACGCCGGCGCGTCCAGCGACTCCAGCAGCTCGACCGCCGTCGGGTCGAAGGGACTCGAAAAGATCTCCAGGCCGTGCGAACGGGCGCGCTCGAAGAGCGGTTCGTGCCACTCCCAGGGCGTGTGGGCCTTTTCGTACAGTTTGTAGAGGTTTTCGCCACCCCAGAGGGAATGCGAGTCACCGATCCGGAACGCCGGGGTGTCGACGTCGATGGTGATCGTGTCGGGGCGGTAGGTCTGCAGCTTGACCGCCTGCGCGCCGGTCTCCGCGATGGCGTCGATGATGGCCAGCGCCCGGTCGAGGTCGCCGTTGTGGTTGCCGGACATCTCGGCGATGACGAACGGCGCGTGGCCCGGACCGATCTGGTGCGCGCCGAACCGGATGTCGTGCATGGTGCCTCCCCGGGGTGGACTGCGGGTCAGCTCAGAGTCTTGCGCAGCTGCCGGAAGCCGCTGACGGCAGGCGCGGCTTCGGCGTACCCGGCGCGCTCGAACAGCTTCGCCGAAGCGGCGTTGTCCTGGTGGACGGCGGCCAGCACGACCCGGACGCCGAGGCGCTCCCGCGCCGCCCGCTCGCCCTCGGCGAGCACCGCGCCGGACAGGCCGCGTCCGCGCTGCTCCGGCGCGAGGGTGATGCTGACCTCCCAGCCGTCGCCGTCCCGGCGGTCGAACCGGACGGTGCCGGCCGGCGCGTCCTCGTGCTCCACGACGAGCAGCAGCCGGGCCGGATCCGCGAGCACCCCGCGCAGCCACGCGAGGTGCTCCGCCAGGGAGACCACGGCCGTCGAGCGCGACGACTGCCGCGTGCGCGGGTCGTTGCGCCAGCCCAGCAGCAGCCCGGCGTCCGCTTCGGTGGCTTCCCGGGCGCGCAACCTACTGGCTGACGGGCTCTTCGACCCGGTCCTCGAGGCGGCGGAGCCGGTCCTCGTAGCGGGAGATGCCGGCGAGCCGGACGCGGATCTGGGCGTGCTGGCGCTGGATCTCCTCGATCAGCGTGCGAGCCTCGGAGATCTGGGCGCTGTCGGTGCTGGGCACCAGCGACATCGACTCGCGCAGCGTCTCCAGGCGGCCTTCCTGCGCGGCCACGTGCGGGATCAGGCGGTCGAGCTCGGCGCGGGTCCAGCGCAGGTCGCCGCGGGCCTGCTCGAGGTTGTGCTCGGCGTTGTCCAGCCGGCGCCGGTGGTCGGCGGTCGCGTGCTCGAGGTTGTTGACGCGCTCGGCCAGGCCGCGCGTGCGCTCGTCCACGCGGAAGTCGACGACCCGGACGATCCGCTCGAGCAGGCCTCTGCCCAGTTTCTGCACTGCCATGGAGAGTTCCTTACCTGGGTGGGACGCGCGTCTAGCGCAGGAGGGTGGTGTCACCGGTCTTGGTCCAGGAGTCCAGCAGCCGCCCTTCGGCGGCGATCTGGTGCTCCGGCCCGACGATGCAGGAGTCGCCGGCGGCGTGCTCCCACGAGGTCTGGTCCGGGTTGTCGATGAACGAGAACCCGGTGAGGACGAGCTGGGCGGTCGGGAACGACGTCCGCGCGATCCAGGCGGCCAGCGTGCCGGTGGTCGACCACGTCGGCTCGTCGCGGGTCGGCAGGCCCAGCGCGTCCGACAGCGGCAGCACCACCTCACGGTTCGACACCGGGACCGCGCCGAGGTCGGCGGGCCACCAGCCCGGCACGTCCTCCGGCTCCCAGTGCATCCGGCCGGGCTCGACCAGCAGGTAGAGCCGCTTCCGGTAGTCCTGGAAGACGTACGGGGTGGCCCGGATCGCCCGGTTGAACACCACGACGTGCGTCCGGGAGCCGACGACCTCCTCGCCCGGCTTGTCGACGACGAAGCCGTTGACGCGGATCACGAGGTCGCACGCGTCGATCGCCTTCGCCCGCTGGGGGTCGGGCGGGAGCGGCTGGTTTCCGACGACGGCCACCGAACGCGGGTCGGGCCGGTCGGCGTAGGCCGCGAGCAGGTTGACCATCAAGCTCGCCGCGCCGAGAGCAGCAGTCATAAGCCGAGAAAGTACCAGCACACAGGACACGCCCCACCGCGTAGCGGTCCCTAACCTCTACCACACGGGCGGGGTGGCCCGGACGCCGCTCATCCCATCGGTACCCTCGTCCACGTGCATGCCACCAGCACGGTTCAGGCCGCGGACTCGCCCGTGACGACCTCGGCACCGCCGATGTCGGACAGCAAGACGTTCGCGCGCGCCTTCGCCGACATCAAGGCCGGTTTCGGAGCCCGCGAGCTGTGGGGTCACCTCGGCTGGCAGGACATCAAGCAGCGCTACCGCAGGTCGGTGATCGGGCCCTTCTGGATCACGATCAGCCAGGCGGTCATCGCGCTCGGGCTCGGGCTGCTGTACTCACAGCTGTTCCACTCGCCCATCGAGGTGTTCCTGCCCTACCTGTCCACCGGTTTCATCCTCTGGGGCTTCATCAGCGGCTGCCTGGCCGAGGGCATGGAGACGTTCATCGCCAACGAGGGGATGATCAAGCAGCTCCCGGCGCCGCTGAGCGTCTACATGCTGCGCACGGTGTGGCGGCAGACGCTGCTGCTCGCGCACAACATGATCGTCTACGTGGTCATCCTCGTGATCTTCTTCAGCGCGCTGGACAACCCGTATTCGCTGGGCTCCCCGGACGGCCTCTGCCACGGGGACCTGTTCTGCCACCCGGGCCTGAGCTGGAACATCCTGCTGGCCATTCCGGGGTTCTTCCTGCTGGCGCTGAACGCGGGCTGGGTGACGCTGCTGCTGGGCATCATCTCGACCCGGTTCCGCGACATCCCGCAGGTCATCAACTCGCTGATCCAGCTGCTGTTCTACGGGACGCCGATCGTGTGGCCGGTCGACCAGCTGCTCGGTGGCGGGGCCCGCGCGAGCATCTCGTGGGTGCTGCCGATCATCCAGCTGAACCCGCTGTACCACTTCATGCAGGTGGTCCGGGCGCCGCTGCTCGGCCAGTCGTTCACGCTCGGCAACTGGATCGTGGTCGTCTCCATCACCATCGTCGGCTGGGCGCTCGCGCTCGTCGCGATGCGCAACTACCGTGCCCGCGTCTCCTACTGGGTGTGACACAAATGGTCAGCATTGACGTTCAGAACGCCTTCGTCGACTTCCCGATCTTCGACGCGAAGACCCGGTCGATGAAGAAACGCGTCCTCGGCAAGGTCGGCGGCAAGATCGGCACCGACACCAAGGTGCCGATCATCGAGGCCCTCCACGACGTGACCCTCAACCTCCGCGAGGGCGACCGGGTCGGCCTGGTCGGGCACAACGGCGCCGGCAAGTCCACGCTGCTGCGGCTGCTCGCCGGGATCTACGAGCCCACCCGCGGCTCGTCGCGGATCACCGGCAAGATCGCCCCGGTCTTCGACCTCGGCATCGGCATGGACCCGGAGATCTCCGGCGAGGAGAACATCATCATCCGCGGCCTCTTCCTCGGGATGACGGCCAAGGAGATGGAGAAGCGGGTCGACGACATCGCGGAGTTCACCGAGCTCGGCGACTACCTGCAGATGCCGCTGCGGACGTACTCCACCGGCATGCGGGTGCGGCTGGCGCTCGGTGTCGTCACCTCGATCGACCCGGAGATCCTGATTCTCGACGAGGGCATCGGCGCGGTCGACGCGGCGTTCCTCAACAAGGCGCGCGACCGGCTCAAGGATCTCGTGAAGCGCTCGGGCATCCTGGTGTTCGCCAGCCACTCCGACGAGTTCCTCTTCGAGCTGTGCGACTCGGCCCTCTGGATGGACGAAGGTCACCTCAAGCAACAGGGCTCGCTGCGGGACGTTCTCACCGGGTACAAGGGCCGCGACCCGTTCGTGGACATGAGCAAGGACACGCTGCAGCGCCTGGGCATCGAGCCGGTGGCGACGACGAACGGCGGGGAATGATGGCCAGCGAGACCCGGCAGCTGCCCGACGGCGCGGTCGTCGGCGTGGTCGTCACGCGGCACCGGCGCGAGCTGCTGGCGGACTCGCTGAAGATCATCGCGGCCCAGACCCGGCCGGTCGACCACCTGGTCGTGGTGGACAACGGGCCGGACGACTCGGCCCGTGTAGTCGTCGAGAACTACCCGCTGCCGCACACGTACCTGCCTTCGCACCGCAACCTCGGCGGCGCGGGCGGGTTCGCGCTCGGCATGCTGCACGCGCTGTCCCTGGGCGCGGACTGGATCTGGCTGGCCGACGACGACGGCCGGCCGGCCGACGAGAACGTGCTGGCGATCCTGCTGGCCGAGGCGGAGAAGCGGAACCTGGCGGAGATTTCGCCGGTGGTGTCCAACATCGACGCCCCGGAGAAGCTCGCGTTCCCGCTGCGCCGCGGCCTGACGTGGAAGCGTTCGCAGTCCGAGCTGGGTACCGACTTCCTGCCGGGCATCGCGTCCCTGATGAACGGCGCACTGTTCCGCGCGTCCACTTTGGACGTCGTCGGCGTGCCGGACCTGCGCCTGTTCTTCCGCGGCGACGAGGTCGAGCTGCACCGCCGGCTGGTGCGCTCGGGGCTGCCGTTCGGCACTTCGCTGAAGACGAAGTACCTGCACCCGGACGGCTCGGACGAGTTCAAGCCCATGCTGGGCGGCAAGTTCCACGCGCAGGACCCGGAGAACGAGGTCAAGCGGTACTACACGTACCGCAACCGCGGATACCTGTTGTCCCAGCCGGGAATGCGCAAGATCGGCGCGCTGGAGTTCGTCCGGTTCGGACTGTACTTCGTGGGCGTGAAGCGCGACCCGAAGGCGTTCCTGCAGTGGCTGAAGCTGGTGCGGCAGGGCCGGGCGGAGAAGTTCTACCGCTACTGAAACTGCCCTTCGAGCGGCACGGGGACGGCTTCGGTCCGGACGTCGGTGAGCTCGGCGCCCGGCACGCTCCGGCGCCACACCCGATAGTCCACTTCGGACAGCTCGAGGTCGCGCGCGAGCAGGTAGTCCTCGTCGACCAGGTGCAGGTCGGCGGTGTCGCGCGTCCGGCCGAGGAGCTCGAAGGTGCCCCCGCGCCACCGGCACAGGGTCCGCACGAAGGTGAGCTCGTCCAGCTCGACCTGGTCGACGGTCTTCATCCGGAAGCCGTAGGTCTCCCCGAAGTCGGCCGGCGCGACGGCTCCCGGCAAGGGGTGCAGCACGAGCCGGGCCGGCCCGGCGAACTCGGCATCGAAGTCGCCCCCGCGGTACCGGGCGGTGTAGCCGCGCCGCACGAGCGGCGGCAGCGGTACCGGCGGCGGGAAGAACGCGGCTTCGCCGAACGCGTCCTTCTGTTCGGGGATCCAGCCGACCTTCCGGCTGTGGTACTGGCCCAGCCGCTCCTCGGTGTTGTCGGCCCGGTGCACCAGGAGCTCGGCGCCGACGGGGAGTTCGACCAGCCGCAGGACGTACTCGGGCAGCGGGTGGTCGACGCCGGGGAAGTACCCGGTCCCGAGGTACGGCGGCGGGTAAACGCGCGCGACACCCAGCTCGGCGGAGATTTCCCGGTCCGAGGAGCCGTAGGAGGTGCGGAACGGGAAGGTGTGCCCGGCGGTGAAGCGGAGCAGGTAGAGCACGTCGAGCGGGCCCCAGCCGGGGATCTTCGCGAGGCCGTAGTTCCGGACGGCATCGGCGGTGTCCAGCTCGGCGACGTCCTCGACACGCCCGGCGAAACCTTGGACGCGGTGCGGTTCGAAGCGGCCGGGGACGAGCACGTTGCCGAGGTAGAGGCCGACGAGCCCGGGCTTGACCGGCAGCTGGACGACGGTGCCGCCGAGCAGACCGGCGGGAGCGTCAGGACTCATCGGTTTCCCTGCTGTTCTCGCCACGGTCCGAGGCTGTCGGTGCGGACCTCGTGGATGTCGCTGACCATGTGCTTCGGGACCGAAGCCTCGTAGGTGAACCGGTCCATCTGCCGGAACCGCACCTCGGGGTGTTCTTCGGGCTTGGCCCAGGTCGCCGCAAGCCAGTGCCCGTCGCCGGTCCCGACCACGCCGATGGTGTACCCGTCTTCGTCCTCGAAGTAGATCTCGAACTCGTGCCCGAGGAAGGTCCCCCAGGTGCGGACCGTGTACCACTCGTCGAGGTCCGCGATCGGCACCACCTGCTCGGAAACACCTTCGCGGCGCAACGCGACCTTGCCCGGTGGCCGCCCGGAAGCCCGGTAAACCTCGCCTTGATGGACCGCGCAGTCGCGCGGCGAAATCTCAGGCACCGGATCCTCCTCCGCGCACGTCGAACCACCCTCGTCCGTCCAGGTACACCCCGGCCAGGGATTCGGTCCCATCCGCGTGCACGAGCCACATCTCACCACGGCCCTCGTAGCCCTGCCTCGTGTGGATCCACTCGGGCACACCTCCGCCGGTGTATCCGGTGCCAAGGAACGGTGGCTGCCATTCGCGAGGCCCGGGTTGCCCGGACAGCCCCTGCATTTCGTGTGCGGTCACCGGATCCGTGCCGCCGTAGCTGATCTCCATGGCACGAGGGTTGTCCGAGGCCGGGAACCGCAGCTGGTACGCCTCGCCGGCGCCCGCCTTGATGGGGGTCCACCCCGCGCCGTTGTCGTCGAGGGCGAGCTTGTCCCGGAACTCCTGGGGCGTCCCGTACTGCGAGGTGTCGCTGCCGCGGGCGACCGAACCACCGACCTGCCGCGGGTCGAAGTCCCTCGTGGGCGTCGGGTTCAGCAACGTGCTTTCGCCGATCTCCGGCTTGACCACCTTCGTCATGATCTCGCCCGGGTCGGCCCTCAGCTCGTTGCGGACCGCCACGATCTCCGCGCGCTGGGCCGGGGTCAGGTCCGCCGTCGGCTTGAGGGTCATCGCCAGGTGCTGGTCCGGGTCGTGGCCCAACCGGCTCGCCGCGGCGCGGATCTGGTCGTCCGTCGACGTCGGGCGCGTCTGCATCGACTCGCGTGTGTACTGACCTCGCAGCTCGTCGTCCGACGCGTGGTGGCCCTGGTCGTTGCGCATGCCGCCCGGTGGCGGGTCCGGCGGGTCCGAAGCCGGGGGCGGCGGGGGTTTCGGGGGCGGGTTACCGCCGCCACCGGCCGCGGCCGTCTTGGGGGCATCGACCGGCTTGCCCGCGGCCGCGATCGCGGCCGCGCTGTTCGCCTCGGTCGTCTGGTAATGCTCTTTGACGGCCTTCGTCCGCGTCCCCGCGTCGTCGACCGCCTGGCCCGCGCGAGCGACGTGCTCCTTGGCCGCCGACACCGTGCCGTTGAGCGTGCCGGTCATCCCCGACCCGACGATCCCCATCGACTTCGCGCCGAAGTTCGCTCCCGCCACCGTCTGGCCGACCGCGTGGACCTTGTCCTTCGTCCGGCCGAGGTGGCCCTCCATGGTGCCGAGCGAGTCCGTGTGCAGCGCGTACCCGCCGCCGCTCCCGCCACCCGTCGAGTGCGGTTCGCGCACCGGGTGCGGCTCGGTCGGGTGCGGCGTTTCGTGGTGGGACGTGCTCGGGTGGTGGGGCGCGCTGGTGTGGTGCGGCGTGCTCGTGTGGTGGGTGGCCATCTCAGGCCTCCGCCGGCTGCTGGGTGTCGTACGGCTTCGCGGCTTGGTACGCGCCCATCGCGAGACCGCCGGCCGTGGAGAACCGGTCGAGGCCCTTGGTCAGCTTCTCCATCGCCTCCATCAGCTTGGCCAGCCGGCCGCCTTGGCGCGCGAAGCCTTCGAGGAGCTTGCTGATCTTGCCCGCGATCTTCGACGCCGTCGCCGCGGCGCGCGCCGAGGCCACCCCGCAGAACGCGGCGATCGAGCCGCCGAACGTGACCACCGCCGAGGCGGCCGCGATCAGCGCGTCACGGATCAGCTCGGCGATCACCGACGAGATGAGCCCGAAGACGATGCCGCGCAGCGTGCAGACGAGCATGCCGGAGATGCCCGCGACCGCGGCGGTCCCGTCGAGCGTCTTGCCGAGGGACTCCAGCTCCTCGGCCATCTTCGTGAGGCTGTCGCGGTAGGCGTCGGCGGCCTGGCCGGTCCATTCGGCGACGCTGCGGAGGTCGTCGCGGTGCTCCTGGGCGAGCGTGTGCATCTCGGCCGCGGCGGACTTGAGCTGGTCGACGTTGGCGTTGATCTCGTCGGGGTTGCCGAGCAGCGCGTCGAGCGGCTCGCGCAGGAAGCTGATGTGTTCCAGCAGCCAGCCGACGCCGGCGTTGAGGACGGCGCCGAGCGGGTCGATCACGGCGCCGACGGTGTCGACGACCGCGCCGGCGGCGCTGACGGCGACCCCGAGGACGTGTTCGCCTTCGGACTCGGAGTCCGATTTGATCGAGTCGACGAGCCCGGCGTAGGTGTCGACGATGCCGGCACCCGAGGTAGCGGTGGTCATGGTTTCGGTCCCCTCAGTCCCGGCGCATGAACGTGTTGTCCCCGAAGTCGTCATCGTCGTCGCGCGGCGGCCTCGGCGGGCGGCGGACCGGCGGTGGCGGCGGCGGGGTTTCCGGCTCGTCGTGCTGCCAGAGCCGGCGTTCCTGCGACGGCTCGGGCGCGACCGGCTCCTCGGGCTCCTCCGGCGGCACGTAGCCGGTGACCATGTGCATCGCCTCGGTGTCCCCGCCCAGCGGCGCGAAGGCGGCGGCGACGTTGACGGCGGCACCGCGCTGCGCCTTGCGCGCGAGCTTGAGGATCTCTTCGGCGAGCTTGGCCCCGGACTTGCCGGTCAGCGCCGAGTCGGTGAGCTGCAGCTCGGTGAGTGAGCCGTTCGGCGCGACGCCCACGCGGATGGTGCCGTCGGGCGACGCGACGGTCGTCCCGGAGGCCTCCAGCCCGGCCCGGAACTCTTCCACCTTCTCACGCACGTCGGCGATCTTCGTTTCGAAGTTCGCCAGCCATTCCTCAGGGGTCATCGTCGCCTCCGCGGTCTCCGACGCGCAGCGAAGGTTACGGGTTCCACGTCCGGCTCGAACGAGAAACGGCCCCGGTCGCCCGGGGCCGTTTCGCCGTTGTCCGTTATTCGCCGATGACCGGCGGGGCGGTGCGCAGGTCGGTGCCGAAGACCTCGTCGGGGTCACCCTCGACCAGGTACGTCGGGCGCGAGTGCTCCGTGTCCTCGTCGCCCTCGCCCTTCTGGCCGCGGCCCATGCCGCCGCCGCCCATGCCGCTGCCGCGGCCGCCCGCGCCACCCGAGCCGAGGCCGCCCATCCCGCGTCCCGCGGCCGCTTCGGCCGCGCCGATGCCGCCCGGCCGGGCCGCGCCCGAGGCGGAACCCGCACCCGTCGAGCTGCCCGCACCGCCCGAGCCGCCGGGACCGAAGCCACCGCCGGCCCCGCGGCCGCCGCCGACCTTGGAGTTGTAGGCCTCGTCGCCGCCGAAGTTCATGCCGCCGCCCATGGGCATGGGACTCATCGGCGGCATGCCGCCGAAGGACTGGTTCGGGTTCGACGCCGACCCACCCGGGACCGAACCCGGCGTGAAGCCGGACGGCGTGGTGGTGCCGGCCGGGAGCAGGCCCGCGCCGGTGGTCGAACCGGGCCCGGAGATGTGCGGCGTGATGTCGGGGCCGGGGATGTTGCCGGTGGTGAAGTTGGTGCCGCCCCCCGGATTGGTCCCCGTGTTCGAACCCGGCACGTCGACGCTGGACGGGGTGTTGATGCCGTTCTTGTCCCCGGTCCCGTTGGGGTCGCCGGTGCCGCCACCGGTGCTGAAGCTGGGCGGCGGCGCGAAGGCGGGCTGCTTCGACGCGGCCTGGTAAAGGTTCTTGTCGTAGGCCGACATGACGCCGGCGGCCTCGTCGTGCGCCGCCTGGCTGTCCTTCTGCTTCTGGAGGGACTTGTCGACGTTGTCCGGCAGGCTGAAGGGATTCGACGTCGCCCAGGACTTGAACTCGTCGCCCCAGGAGAACGGGATGGGGGCCGGCATGGAGTTCTTCGCCGTGGAGGCCGCCTGGCCCTGGTCGTAGATGGTCTCGGACGCGAGCTTCGCGTTCTGCGAGTTGGCGTCGGACCACGTGCCGAGGCTGGTGAAGTACTGCTGCGCGTTGGTCGCCGCGGTGCCTTCCCAGGTGCCCTTGGAGGCGTTGACCGCGGTGTTCATCGAAGTGGCGAACTTGTCGAAGACCTGGTGGACCTGGTGGTACGCGGTCGAAACGTCGGAAACCTGCTCGACGTTGAGGTTGCTCTCGAGGAACGCCTGCAGCTGCGTGTGGTCGGTTCCCTTGTAGTCCGCGTTCGGCGCGTTCAAGCCGGTGACGTACTCGACGTCACGGCCCTTGGTGGCTTCGGCGACGTTCTTGTCGCCCATCTCCTGGGACTGGTTCTTGGCTTTCTGCTGGGCCACCCACTGCTGGAGCGGCCCGAAGAGCCAGTTACCCGGGTCGACACCCTCGTCGGCCTTCTTCTGCAGGTAGGCGTCGCGCTCGGCGGGTGCCATGTCCTGCACTTGCTGGGGCGTCTTGTCCGGGGTCTTCGGTGGCGGCCCCTGTCGCGTCGTCATCTGGGTCCCCTATCCCTTCGGCAACCGGGGTTCGACGGCCTTCGTGGCCACTTCCTCGGCGATCTGGCAGGCCTCCTCGGACGACTCGACCGCCGTCACCGCCACGTCCACCCGGGACGAAGCGCCGACGGCCAGACCGAGCGTGCACCCGGGAGCGGCTCCATCCAGCGATTCCTTCGCTTTCCGGCCGTTGATCTCCTTGTCGACCACTCCGCGACCGGTGTCCCGGACTTGGTCGATCGTGGCGTCGTCACGGACGTTCGCGCCGACGACCATGCCCTTGTCACTCGCCGAGGCGATCTTCTTCTGGTAGCTGCACACGCGGGCGCCACCGAGGGTGTCGTTCTCCGGCGGGTTGAACTCGCCGTAGCCGGTCAGATCGCCCGGTTCGAGCAGCGAACAGGGATCGGTGATCGACTGCGTCCCGCCCCCACCCGAGGAAGAGCTCTCCGGCGTGCTCGGCTCGCCGGCCGACGGCGACTGCGCGGGCGACGCCGTTCCACCCTGGGTGGTGGTGCAGCCGGCCAGCAGCGCTCCGCCGGCGACGAGCGGAAGAACGACACGAATGAGGAGTTTCTTCATTACCTCAGGCCTGCTTGGTCCGGAGCGAGGAGAAGGCTTGGTTCTCGGTTTCGTCGTACAGGCCCGCTGCCCGGGCCAGGGCTTCGTCGGCCTGCTGGGCGACCGTCTTGAGCTGGTTCAGCACCGACCGCGCCGAGCCTTCGGCTTCCGTCGCGCCCTTCTGGTCGTGCGTGGCCACAGTCTGCCCGTACGGGTGACTGCCGAGCTGAGGGGCCTGGTCCAGCGCCGCGGCCTTGTAGCCCAGGCCGTCGAGGTCGGTCACCAGGGCGGTCAGCGCGTCGCGAAGGGGCTTGACGCCTTCCGGCGTGATCTTGAAGCCGCCGCCCTTGGCCGCATCGACCAGCTTCTGGGTTTCGGCCGTGACGGCCTGCACCGCGGCACCCATACCGGCAGAGGAGAGCGGGTTGACGATGTCCGACATCGAGCCGCCGCCGCCGTCAGCTAACAACATCGCTGTTCCACCCCGAATCACTCAGCCCAAGCGTGTGCACCCGGAAGTCTACTAGCCGGGCACCCTGCGCCACTGCCGTTCGCCGATCTTCACCTGTGACGCGGGGCGGCGACCGGCGGTTCCCTCAGAACTGGCCTTCGAGCTGCGCGTACAGCTGCTGGGCCAAGCGGGCGTTGTCCGCCGGGGCGTAGGTGACCCAGCGCTGGCCGTCCGCGGCCGCGCGTGACGACATCAACCAGCGGCCGGACGGGGTGTCGAACCAGGCCAGGGGCGGGAACGTGCCACCGCGGGTCTGGGTCGTGAACTGGCCCACGCGCTTCTTCGGCTCCTGGAAGACGCGCTCGATCATCCGGAGCTGCGGGCCGCCGCTGCTCTGGGCACGCGGACCGGTGACACCGGCGAAGGGGTCGTAGGCGTCGTCGCGGCGCTGGTGGCGCGGCTGCTCCGCCGGGCGCGAGATGGTGACCGACTGGCCGGGCGCCGCCGGAGTCAGCGGGAGCAGGTCGACGATCGCCGGGACGATGCCCGTCGGGCGGACCTCCTCGAAGACGATCAGGTTCTCGTCCTGGCGGGCGAGCACCGCGAACTGGCCGTCGGACGCGACGCGGGCGAAGAGGTGACGGTCGCCCAGCTCGGCGGCCGCGTTGATCACCACGCTGCCCCGCACGAACGTGGCCAGCGCCAGCTCGGCGTCCGGGTCGAGGCGGCCGCGGCTCCACAGCCCGCGGCCGGTCAGGTCGCGGACGACGGCGTCGCGGATCATCGCGCGCTGCTCGACGGTCGTGCCGATGTGCGGGACCTCGAACGGCGTCGGCGCGTGGCCGAGGCCCAGCTGCTCCAGCAGGATGTCCACCGCTGCCAGCGACAGCGAGAACGAGTGCGGCATCGCTTCCATCCCCCCGAGGGTTCTTCCGGACTGGGGGAAACGGTAGTGCACCCCGCTCTGCGCCCTCAGCGAACCCGCTTGCCGAGGCAAGATCGCCGCTGGTCCGATGGACGCATGGCCGATCCGAAACCCGCACTCGTGCTGCACCTCGCCACCGGCGGGGAACCGCTGCTGTTCGCACTGACGACCGAAGAATCCGCCAAGCTGACGGGCAGGCTCACCCAGCTCGTGCGGGCCGGCGCGGTCGAGACGGTGACCACCAAGGACCACTCGGAGGTCGCGATCAACTTCGCCCACGTGGCCGCCGCGTACGTCGACGACCTCACCCGGAAGAGCACCGTGTTCGGCATGCACGGCTGAGACGGCGAAGGCCGCCTCACGACGAGCGTGAGACGGCCTTCGGCGACACCGTGGATCAGAGCTTGTACAGGCGCTGCCAGTTCTCGCGCGAGGTCAGCTCCGGCATGGCACGCTTGTACTGCTCCTGCACGCCGGCGCCTTCCTTGCGCAGCCGCTGGACCACCTTCGCGCCGCGCTTGGCCAGGTCGAACATCTTGACCTTGTCGTACGAGCGGACGCGGACGCCTTCCTGGTTCGCGTCCGTCACGACCGCGGTGTCGAACAGGGCAATGTGCCACCAGTTCGCCTCGTCGATCGGCACCGCGCCGAGGCCGAAGCGGCTGCGGCCGAGGACCCGGTCGAGGACGCGCTTGATCAGCACCAGGCGCTGCATGCTGGGCCGCGGCGCGCTGTTGATGATGCCGATGTCGTTGGACGCGATGCCCGGGACGTCGGTCGCCTTGTGGCGCTTGGTCTCCGGGTACTGGTCGCGGATGCGGCGGATCTCCTTCATCGCCTCGACGCCGCCGTCACGCAGGATTTCCGGCCCCTCGAGGAAGTCCTCGACGGCCTTGATCAGCGTCGCCGACAGGCCGTACTGCATGCCCAGCAGGTAGCGCACCAGCTGCGCGAGCAGAACCCGCGAGAGCAGGTTGAGGTTGAACGGCGAGTGCAGCGCCGCCGTGATGATCGAGTTGCGCAGGTTGAAGTACCGGTGCCACTCGTCCCAGTCCTTCATGTGGAAGTCCGCGTGCCACACGCCCGCACCCGGCAGCGTCACGGTCGGGAAGCCGTGCGCGCGGGCGCGGTAGGAGTACTCCGCGTCGTCCCACTGGAAGAAGAACGGCATCGGGTAGCCCGTGGCCTGGACGACCTCGTAGGGGATCAGGCACGACCACCAGCCGTTGTAGCCGGCGTCGAGGCGGCGCTCCTGGCGGTTCGGCTTCAGCGTCTCCTCGTCGACGCCGAGCAGGTCGGCCGTCGTCAGGGAGTGCTCGACCGGCTGGCCGGGCTCGAGCGTGTTGAGCCGGGCGTACTCGGCGCCGACGTGCAGCTGGTTCGGGTGGAACAGGTTGAGCATCTGGCCGCCGACGATGATCGGGTTGGCGGCGCGGTTGGAGAACGCCGTCATCCGGATCACCAGGTCCGGCTCCAGCAGCACGTCGTCGTCCATGAACAGGACGTTCGCGTGCTCGGTGGCGGTGTGCCCGGCCACCTCGAAGAGGCCGCGGGTGAAGCCGCCGGCGCCGCCGAGGTTCGGCTGCTTGATGTAGTGCAGCTTGTCGGCGAGGTCCTTCGCGACCTGCTCGAACCCGTCGCGGGACTCGACGAGGTCGGTGCCCTGGTCGGCGACGTAGATCGCGTCCAGGGTCTCCAGCGACGAGACGTCCGCGGCCAGGGCCTGCAGGTTCTTCAGGCAGTCGTCGGCGCGGTTCATCGTGCAGATGGTCACCGCGGTCGGGCGGATCTTCTCCGGGGCCTCGACCGTCCAGCGGACCTGCTCGACGCGCAGCGTCTGGCCGCCCTCGGTCTCGAGGTCCAGCCAGAGCGCGCCGCCGTCGTAGAACTTGTCCAGCGGCGAGGTCAGCGTCACCTTCGCCTGCTTGGCGTCCGCGACCTGCTCGGCGGCGACGGCGCGGGGCTCGCCCTCGACGTCGGACGCGCCCATCGACAGCAGGCCCGTGCCGGTGACGACGGCCTCGACCGAAACCTCGGTCACCGTCGACCAGCGCTGCCAGTAGCTGGCCGGGAACCGGCCGAAGTACGTGTTGCCCGACACCTTGGAGGCGGGCTCGAGGGTGATCACCGCACGCTCCCGCACGGCCGCGCCCCACTCGAGCTCGGCGTAGAGGTCCTTGCTGACGATCGGCGCCGGACCGGCGTAGAGACCGCGCTGCGCCGTCAGGCGACCCTGCGGAGTGTGCTCGGTGAACCGCGTCTCGGCGGCCGCGCCGGCTTGGGTGGTCGGCGCCGGGGTGGCTGTTTTACCGGGCATGAAGTTCCTCAGTTCTCCTCAGTCGACGGGGCTTCGCGGAAGACGACCCACTTGAGCATCACGAAATTGATCACCGTGGCCGTGGCCTGCGACACGGCCCAGCACAGGGTGTGCTGCCACGCGGACTCCGGCAGCACCTGCAGCATCAGCTGGTTCACCCCGACCGCGACGAAGAACGTCACGGTGTAGAGCAGGACGAACGAGCCGACCTGGGCCTTGCCGTCGCGGCGCCCGCCGGAGAAGGTGAACTTGCGGTTCAGGAAGAACGCCGTGGTGGTGCCCACGATGAAACTGATAGCGCGAGCGACGTCGACCCACGGTGAAGTGGCCATCCCGGCGACCTGGGTCAGCAGGGTATACGTGCCCAGGTCGACCAGGGCGCAGAAGCCGCCGATCAGGGCGAAGCGAATGAGCTGCCCCAGCAGTCCGATGGAGGACGGCTGAGCACCTGCGATGTCGGCTTGCGGATCGGTCGCCACCACTGCATTACCTCGTTGCCTGAGTCATGGTCACCCGCGCGGGCGCTTGTGCCTTGATGCGCAAAGTGTAGAAGCGAGCACTTCAGGGTCACGTTCCGGGCGTCGTTCGGCGTGGCTACCCTGGTCGGGTGACCCAAGCACCCGAGACACAGCGTCGCACGCTCACGGGCTGGGCGCGGACGTCACCGACCATCGCCGACGTGCTCCGCACCGAGGACGTCGAGGTCATCGCACGCGCCGTGGCCCAGGCCGGCGAGCGCGGCGTGATCGCGCGCGGCCTCGGCCGGTCCTACGGCGACCCGGCGCAGAACGCGGGCGGCCTCGTCGTCGACATGACCGCGCTGAACCGGATCCACTCGATCGACCCGGACAGCGCCCTCGTCGTGCTCGACGCCGGGGTGAGCCTCGACCAGCTGATGCGCGAGGCGCTGCCGTACGGCCTGTGGGTCCCGGTCCTGCCCGGCACGCGCCAGGTCACCATCGGCGGCGCGATCGCCAACGACATCCACGGCAAGAACCACCACAGCGCGGGCAGCTTCGGCAACCACGTCGTGTCGATGGACCTCGTCACCGCGGACGGCAAGGTCCGCACACTGACGCCGGAGGGCCCGGACGCCGAGCTGTTCTGGGCGACCGTCGCCGGCATCGGCCTGACCGGGATCATCGTCCGGGCCACGATCCGGATGAAGAAGACCGAGACCGCGTACTTCTGCGTCGACGCGGACCGCACGGCGAACCTGGACGAGACGCTCGGGCTGTTCACCGACGGCTCGGACCTCGGCTACGACTACTCGATGTCGGTGCCGGACCTGATCTCCTCCGACGGCCGGCTCGGCCGGGCCACCTTCTCCCGCGGCTCGCTGGCGACCGTGGACCAGCTGCCGCCGAAGCTGCGCAGCGAGCCGTTGAAGTTCGACGCGCCGCAGCTGCTGACGCTGCCGGACGTCTTCCCGAACGGCTTGGGCAACAAGCTCACGTTCGGCCTGATCAACGAGCTGTGGCAGAAGACGGTGCCCAAGAAGGGCGCGCGCGGCAAGATCCAGAACCTGACGCAGTTCTACCACCCGCTCGACATGATCAGCGAGTGGAACCGCGCCTACGGTTCGAAGGGCTTCCTGCAGTACCAGTTCTCGGTGCCGTTCGGCGCGGAAGACCAGCTCAAGGCCATCTGCCGCAAGATCTCGACGTCGGGAAACTACTCGTTCCTGAACGTCCTCAAGCGGATGGGCGACGCGAACCCCGCGCCGATGTCGTGGCCGTCGCCGGGCTGGATGCTCAGCGTCGACTTCCCGATCAAGGACGGCCTGGGCCGCTTCTGCACGGAGCTGGACGAGGACGTGCTCGCCGCGGGCGGGCGGCTGTACACCGCGAAGGACTCGCGCACCTCGCCCGAGACGTTCGCGAAGATGTACCCGCGCCTCGAAGAGTGGCGCAAGGTGCGCGCCGCCGTTGACCCCGAAGGCGTTTTCGCCTCTGACATGAGCCGGAGGCTCGAGCTGTGATCGACGCTGTTGGCAACCCCCAGTCCCTGCTGCTGCTCGGCGGCACGTCCGACATCGCGCTGGCGATCGCCGAGAAGTACCTGGCCGAGAAGCCGCTGCGGGTCGTGCTCGCGGCACGCCCCTCGCCGCGGCTCGACGCGGCCGCGCAGCGCCTGAAGGACAAGGGCGCCGAGGTCGCGACCGTGGACTTCGACGCGAAGGACCTGGCCTCGCACCCCGGCGTGCTGGACAAGGCGTTCGAGGGCGGCGACGTCGACGTCGCGGTCGTGGCGTTCGGCCTGCTCGGCGACCCCGAAGAGCTCTGGCAAGACCACGCGAAGGCGGTCGAGGCGGCGACGGTGAACTACACCGCCGCGGTGTCCGTCGGCGTCGCGCTGTCGGAGAAGCTCAAGACCCAGGGCCACGGCACGGTGATCGCGCTGTCGTCGGTGGCCGGCGAGCGCGTCCGGCGGTCGAACTTCGTCTACGGCTCGACCAAGGCCGGCTTCGACGGCTTCTTCCTGGGTCTCGGCGAGGCCCTCGCGCCGCACGGCGTGCAGGTGACGGTCGTCCGGTCGGGCCAGGTCCGCACGAAGATGACCGACGGCCTGAAGGACGCCCCCCTGACCCAGAACGCCGACCAGGTCGCCGAGCAGGCCGTGGCGGCCGCGCGCGCGGGCAAGGACCTGATCTGGGCGCCGGCGCCGTTCCGCCTGGTGATGTCGGCCCTGCGGCACGTCCCGCGGCCGATCTTCCGCAAGCTCCCGATCTGACACCTCCACCCGGAGGTTGAGGCGGAGTTCCATCCGGGCCCGGTCCGCACGCCGATGTGCCGGTCTGCTCGTCGAAACAGACTGTCACCATGACAACTACGACGAGCAAACGCGCGGGGCTCACGATGCTGCTCCGCGACGTCGCGCTCCCGATGGCCCTGTACTACGTCCTGCGCTCCTTCGACGTCGACGCGGTGTGGGCGCTGCTGGCCGGCGCCGTGCTGCCGGTGCTGCGGACCGGCTACGTCCTGGCGCGGCACCGGCGGATCGACCCGGTCAGCGCGTTCGTGCTGGCCGTCCTGCTGGTCAACGGCGCGGTGGCGGTGTTCTCCGGCGACCCCCGGCTGCTGCTCGTCCGCAGCGCCTGGATCACGTTGCCGTTCGGCGTGGTCCTGCTGGGAAGCCTGCTCATCGGTCGCCGGCCGCTCCTGTTCCGGGCGGCGTGCACCTTCCAGCCGGCCCGCGCCGACGACCTCGAGCGGCGGTGGGGCGTCTCCGCGCCGTTCCGGCAGCGGTGGCGTTCGGTGACGCTCTGGTGGGGCGCCGGGTGCGTCCTGCTGGCCTGCGCCGTCGTGGTGATGGCGTTCACGCTGCCGGTGGACGTCGTGCCGTTCCTCGAGACCGCGCTGACCATCGGGAGCGTGGTGCTCGGCGTGAAGCTCACGCGGCAGCGGATGAGCATCCACCGGACGGTTGATGCGTAATAGCCGGCTCGACGATGGTCCGGACGGCGCGGATCACGAATGCTCGAAGCATGCTCGGCACGCTGCTCTGCGACATCGCCGCCCCGGTCGGCGGCTACTACCTGCTGCGGGCGTTCGACGTGGCCCCGATCTGGGCGCTGACGCTGAGCGGCCTGCCGCCGGCGCTGCGGGTGCTGTACCTGGGGGCGCGGCACCGGCGGGTCGACGGCATGGGCGTGTTCGTGCTGGCCATCGTGGCGATCGGGTTCGCGACGTCGCTGCTGACCGGAGACGCGCGGCTGCAGCTGGTCCGCGGCGCGTGGTTCAGCGTGCTCATCGGCGGGTGGATGCTGGCGAGCCTGCGGATCGGCCGCCGCCCGACGACGTACCAGGCGACGCTGGCGTTGCTCCCGGGCCGGGCTTCGACGCTGGAAGCCCGCTGGGCGGACACGCCGTCGTTCCGGCGGGTCTGGTGGGTGCTGACGATCGTGTGGGGCGTCGGCGGGCTGCTGCACAGCGCGGGGAGCATCGCGATGGCGTACACGCTGCCGGTGGACGTGGTGCCGGGGCTGGACACGGCGTTGTCGATCGGGAGCTTCGTGGTGCTGCAGGTGATCACGCAGGTGCTGCTGGCCCGGGAGGGGACGATGACCCGGGTGTTCCGCGGCCGGGATCAGCTGCCGGCCGCGTGAGCCGGCATCAGGTACAGGTTCTGGGTGCCCATCCACGGTGAGTCGATCCGCCAGCTGGCCAGCGCCGTCGGGGGCGGGGTGCGCCGCGTCGTCGCCAGGACCAGATCGGGGCTGATCGGGGCGACGCTGTGGTCGAAGTTGTGGAAGTTGGCCTCCAGCAGCGCGCGGCCGAGGTCGCCGCTGCGGCGTTTCGTCTCCGCGATCGCCGGGTCGACCGCGCCGCGGTCGGAGAACTCGTCCACCAGCTCGCAGTCGCACGCGTACGCGAGCGCGCCGACTTCGCCGGCCGTCTCCACCTTGCGGCCGTGAGCGATCGAGGCCAGTTCCTGGCCGATCTCGCGGTACTCCGTCGTCGACGCGTGGTTGCTGGTGATCGGCGCGAACTGACGCGGGAGGCCCGGCAGCGCGTACACGACGAGGCTCGCCACGAGGACTCCGCCGGCCAGCGTCCACGTCGCGCGGCGGAGGCGCTCCGGCACCGCGCACGCGCACGCCGCCAGGAAGATCGTCGCGCCGATGATGCTGGGCGCGTAGTACCAGTGGTACGGCGGCACGCCGAGTTGGCTGTACGCCAGGTAGTGCAGGGCGCCCGCGAGAGCCAGCGCCGCGAACGGCGTCAGGCGGCGGGCGAGCTCGGAACCGCGGCGGTACCGGACGAACCACGCCACGCCCACCACGCCGGCGAGCGGCAGCGGCAGGAACGACAGCGCGGCCTCGGCCGGGAAGTTGCGCCAGTACAGGAGCGGGCCGTTGGTGAAGCTGAACGGCCCCCACGACTGCTGGCTGATCTTGATGACGAGCGTGTCCGGCACGGCCGAGCCGAGCACGAACCAGCTGAACCCGAACCACGGCAGCGTCACGGCGAGGGCGGCGAACGCCGTGCGCCAGATGCCGGTCCAGAACTCGCGGCGGGCCGCGAACAGCACCGCCGCGATGAGCAGCAGGTCGATCCGGACGAGCGCGAGCAGCCCGATCACGACGCCGAGCCGGCCGGCCTTGCGCTCCCCCGCGTAGACCAGCGTCCAGACGACACCGGTGGCGCCGAGCGCGACCTCCAGCCCGACCGACGACAGCAGCAGCGGGTTGACCAGCAGCAACGCGAACGTCACCGGCGCGAACGGCGCCGGCAGCCCGGTGCGCTCGCCCAGCCGGCGCAGGCCGAGGACGAGCAGCACCTGCGCGGCGACGAACACGATCCCGGCGGCCAGCACGGCGTCGCGGACGAAGAACGTGACGGCGGCCAGGGCCAGGACGTTCAGCGGCGACGTCGCGGTGTTCGCCGTCCCCTGCTCGATCAGGCCCCAGTGGGCGTGGAAGGCGAGGTTCTTCGCGTAGGACAGCGTGATGTAGGTGTCATCGATGAGATGGCTGCTGACCAGGGCGAACACCAGCGCGGAAGCCGCCGCGGCCCCCGTCGGCAGGGCCCACGAGCGGGCAAGGGGCACGGCCGCCGGCAGCGCACCGGCGGTCCTCGAGAGTTCTGCGGAGGCGCTTCGCATCTCGAGCACCGTACCCCGCTCGTAATGATTCTGTGATCTGAGCGGGGTAGGGGTGGCTCAGACCACAGCGATCAGATGCCGTTCCCGGAGCCGGAATCACCCGAGTTGCCGGAGTTTCCGCCGCCGCCGCGACCCGGGAAGCCGCGGCCGTCGGGACCCTGGTTGCCGGGGCCGGAGTACTGGCGGTGGATGCCGGGGCGGTCGCCGCGAGGACCGTGCGACGTCGCGGCGGCGATCCCGCCGACGATGCCCCCGCCGATCAGCAGGCCGAGGACGCCGACGGCGACGAGCTGGGTGGCGCGGTGGCCGACGAACCGCCGGAAGCCGCCGGGCTGCCGCGGGGCGGCTTGGGGTGGGCCCCAGGCGCCGTAGGGCCGGCCGGGGCCGGACTGGGAGAGCTGCGGAGTAGGCGGTGCCGGCGGCGGCTGGCCGTGGGCGGCGGTCTGGTCGCCCGCCTGCGCGGCGTTCGGCAACGCCGTGGTGCCGGCGGCCTGGCCCGGCGCGGCGTTCGGCAACGCGGTGGTCGCGGGCTCGCCCTGCGGGCTCTGCGCGGCCGGCTGCTGGGTGGTCGGCTGGTCAGCCGCGGACTGGGCCGTGGGCTGCTCGACGGTCGGGTCGCCGGCCCCTTCCGGGGCCTTCTCCTCGCGCGGCTGGTCGTTCATCGTGGCTCCTGTGGTCACGGGGACGGGCGACTGCCCGCCCCCACCACCTCAGGGTGCGCCGCTCAGCTGTGCGTCACCTGAAACGAACCTGTCGATCCGCCATGAGTCACAGGTAGAACGAGAGGAACAGCGTGGCCACCCAGGTCGCGCCGAGCACTTGCAGCACGCGGTCCTTGAGCGCGATCTCCTCGGGCTCGCCCGCGATGCCGCCGTCGACGTCGACCGCGTACCGCAGCACCGCCACCACGAACGGCACCATCGAGATGAGCGCCCACACCGAGTTGTGCTCGGTCTGCCGGATCTCGAACGCCCACAGGCAGTACGACATGATCAGGATCGCCGCCGACGTCGCCCAGACGAACCGCAGGTAGCTGGCCGAGTACTTCTTCAGCGACGACCGGATCTTCGCACCCGTGCGCTCGAACAGCATGATTTCCGCGTAGCGCTTGCCCGCCACCATGAACAGCGAGCCGAACGCCGTGACCAGCAGGAACCACTGCGAGAGCGCGAGGCCGCCCGCGACACCGCCGGCGATCGAGCGCATCAGGAAGCCCGAGCCGACGATGGCCAGGTCGACCACCGGCTGGTGCTTCAGGCCGAAGCAGTAGCCGAGCTGGACGGCCTCGTAGACGCCCAGCACGATCGCCAGCTGCCAGCTCGCGAAGAACGACACGCCGAGACCGGCCAGGAAGAACACGACCGCGGCCCCGTACGCGACGGGGACCGGCACGATCCCGGCCGCGATCGGCCGGTTCCGCTTGGTCGGGTGGGCCCGGTCGGCCTCGACGTCGACGGCGTCGTTGATGAGGTAGACCGAGCTCGCCACCAGCGAAAAGGCCACGAAGGCGACGATCGCGTCGAGCAGGAGGCCCGTGCGGTCGGTCGACTTCGAGAACGCGAAGAACGGGGCCGCGAAGACCAGCACGTTCTTCACCCACTGCCGCGGCCGCGCCGTCTTGATGACGCCGCCGGCGAGGCCCAGCGGCCCGCGTGCCGCGGTCACCGGCGAAGCCTCCGCCGCCTCCTCGGTCACCGGGGTCTCCGGTGCCTCGGGAGTCACGGCCGCATCGTCGCTGTTGCGCTGCTCGGTCGTCTCGCTCATGGGTTCTTCTTCAGCTTCCGTCGTATCAGACCACCGACGAGCCCCCCGAGGGCCGCACCGGCCAGAACGTCTGTCGGATAGTGAACGCCGAGCACGAGCCGCGAGGCGAGCATCGGCGGTACCAGGGCGGGCACCAGGTTACGCCCGGTCAATCCGGAGTAGAGCACCGCCGCCGCCGTCGTGGACGTCGCGTGCGACGACGGGAAGCTCAGCTTGCTCGGCGTGCCGACCAGCACCTCAACGCTCGGGTGGTCCGGCCGCGGCCGCCTGACCACGCGTTTCACCGCGATGGACGCCGCGTGCGCCCCGACCACCCCGGCCGAGGCGACCAGCCAGTCCTTGCGTCGCTTCTTGTCGACCGCGGCGCCGATCAGGCCGAGGCTGAACCAGCCGATCGCGTGCTCGCCGAAGTGCGACATGCCGCGCGCGGCTTTCACCGAAACGTCACTCTTCAGAAAGCCCTGCGCCTTCGCCAGGACCGCCACCTCTCCGGTGGGCTGCCCCTTCTCAAGCATCGAGGGACCCGTCGAGCGGCGCGCCGTCGGTCAGGTGCGGGGCGATCTTGTTGTCGAACGCCGAGAGCGCCGACCCGATGGCCATGTGCATGTCGAGGTACTTGTAGGTGCCCAGCCGGCCGCCGAACAGCACGTTCTTCTCGCGCGCCTCGGTCTTGGCCAGCTCGCGGTAGGCCTCGAGCTTCTCGCGGTTCTCCGGCGTGTTGATCGGGTAGTACGGCTCGTCTTCCTCGGTCGCGAAGCGCGAGAACTCGCGGAAGATGACCGTCTTGTCCTTCGGGTAGTCCCGCTCCGGGTGGAAGTGGCGGAACTCGATGATGCGGGTGTAGGGCACTTCCTGGTCGTTGTAGTTGACGACCGAGGTGCCCTGGAAGTCACCGGTCTCGGCGACCTCGGACTCGAAGTCGACGGTGCGCCAGGTGAACCGGCCCGCCGAGTAGCCGAAGTAGCGGTCCAGCGGCCCGGTGTAGACGGTCGGGGTGCCCGCCGGGATGTGCTCGCGCACGTCGAAGTAGTCGACGTTCAGCCGGATCTCGATGTTCTCGTGCTCGGCCATCTTCTCGAGCCACGCGGTGTACCCGTTGACGGGCAGGCCCTCGTAGGTGTCGTTGAAGTACCGGTTGTCGAAGTTGTAGCGGACCGGCAGGCGCGTGATGATGTTCTCCCCCAGGTTCTTGGGGTCGTTCTCCCACTGCTTCGCGGTGTACCCGCGGATGAACGCCTCGTAGAGGGGACGGCCGACCAGCGAGATGGCCTTTTCCTCGAGGTTCTGCGCGGCCGAGGTCTCGAACTCCGACGACTGCTTGGCGATCAGCTCGCGTGCCTCGTCCGGCGTGTGCGACTTGCCGAAGAACTGGTTGATCAGGCCCAGGTTCATCGGGAACGAGTAGACCTGGTCCTTGACCCGCGCGAAGACGCGGTGCTGGTAGTTCGTGAACCCGGTGAACCGGTTCACGTACTCCCAGACGCGCTTGTTCGACGTGTGGAACAGGTGCGCGCCGTACTTGTGCACCTCGATCCCGGTCTCGGGCTCGGCCTCGGAGTACGCGTTGCCGCCCAGGTGGCTGCGTCGCTCGAGGATGAGGACCTTCTTGCCCAGCTCGGCCGCGGCCCGTTCGGCAACGGTCAGGCCGAAGAAACCGGACCCGACGACGACGAGGTCGTAACCTGCGAAATCGTCTTCAGTAATCTGTGCGGGGTTCGTGTGCGCGCTCACGGGCGTCGAGGGTACGGGGGTCGCTGACCCGGCTCGCACCCGACTATCACATTTCGGCCTACGACACACCTGGAAAGCAGTGCCTGCACCCGAGGACTTCTGGAGCTACTTCGCCGCAGTGGCCACTTATCTGGCCGTACTGGCGGTGCCTGGCGGCATCGTGGGCCGGGCGGCCGGTGTCCGCGGCTGGGCGCTGGCCGGGCTCGCGCCGCTGCTCAGCTACGCCATCACCGGCCTGGCCGGCCCCTGGCTGGCGATCGTGCACGTGCCGTACGGCCCGCTGAGCGTCGCCGTCTGCACCCTGCTGCTCGCCGCCGTGCTCTACGGCCTTCGCCGGCTCTCGATCGCGCGCGGCTGGATGACGCCGGGCGCCGAGGAGCCGCCGCACCCGTGGACGCGCCGGGCGCACCTGGCCGTGGGGGCCTGCGTCGCGGTTGCCACGGCCGTGTCGATCGCCGTGGTGGTCACCGGCCGCGGCGGGACGACCGCGGTGTTCCAGCGCTGGGACACCGTCTTCCACGCGAACGGCATCCGCTACATCGCCGAGACCGGCGACGGCTCCCTGACCGGCATGGGCACCATCAACTGGTACCCCGACGGCTCCTTCTACCCGAACGCCTACCACCTGGTCGGCGCCCTGGTCTACCAGCTGTCCGGGACGTCGGTCCCGGTCACGCTCAACGCCGTCACGATGCCGATCGCCGGGCTGTTCGCGCTGGCCATGGTCGCGCTGGTGCGCCAGCTCGGCGGCCGCGCGGTGTTCGCCGGCTGCGTGGCGCTGGTCGCGGGCGGCGCGACGACCGGGGCGTACGAGTCGGTGTCGAGCGGGCTGCTGCCGTTCGCGCTCGGCATCGTGCTGACGCCGCTGGCGGTGGTCGCGCTGCAGCGGTTCGTCGTGCGGCCGGGCGTCGACACCGGCGCGGTGCTGGCGCTGAGCGCCACCGGCCTGCTCGCCGCCCACTCGAGCGCGTTGTTCGGGGCGCTCCTGTTCGCGTTCCCCGTGGTGGTGCAGCGCTGGTACCGGGCGCTGCGCCGACGCCCGATCGACGGCGTGCCCGAGGGCCGCGCGGCCTGGCGGGTGGCCGTCGGCGACGTCCTGCGGATGGTTCCGGTGATGGTGGCGGCGGGCGTACTGGCCGCGCCGATGATCCTCGGCGCGCTCACCTTCACGTCCGGGTCGTACCCGTACCACCCCTGGGGCTCCCACATGGCGGTGTGGAAGGCCCTGGCGATGCTGGCGACGTTCAAGCAGGTCCTGCCGGTGCCGCAGATCTGGCTGACGGTGTTCCTGGCCCTCGGCGTGTTCACGCTGGGCCGGCTGCGGCGGATGCGCTGGGTGGTGCTCTCGGCGATCGGGCTGTCCACGCTGTTCGTCCTGGTCGCGTGCTTCGGCGGCGAAGACTGGGTGATCAGCCTGTCGCGGCCCTGGTGGAACGACCGGTTCCGGCTGATGGCGCTGGCGGCGATCCCGATGTGCCTGCTCGCCGCGCACGGGATGAGCGAGGCCCAGCAGTGGCTGGCGAAGGTCGCGAGCGGCCGCGCCTGGGTGCGCGCGCGGCCGTGGCTGACCGGCCGGGTCGGGCTGGCGACGGCGGTGCTGCTGGTCGTCGCGATGGGCGTGCTGACCGGCGGGTTCTACCGCGCGGCCAACGCCAAGACCGTCTCGCTGCTGTACTACAACGGCCTGCCCGGCGAGACCGTCCCGCCGGTCAGCCAGGACGAGATCGACGCGATGGACCACCTCGGCACGCTGGGGATCCCCGCCGACCAGAAGGTGCTCAACGACCGCATGGACGGCACGGCGTGGATGTACGCGCTCACCGGCGTGCACCCGGTGGCCGGCCACTACGACGCGGGGATCGCTCCCCCGGACGCGCTCTACCTGGCGCTGCACTTCGGCGACTACGACAGCGACCCGCAGGTGCGCGCGGCCACGCGGCGGCTGAACATCCACTACGTGCTGGTCGGCAGCGGCACCATCCGGCGGGACACGCCGATCGCGCCGGGGCTGCAGCACCTCGACGGGCACGATTTCGTCAAGCAGGTCTACCGGAACCCGGGTGCGGTGATCTACCGGATCGTGAAGTAGCCCGGCAGGACAAAGCCCTCGTGGCCGCGGCGCCCCGTGCCGCGGCCACGAGGGCCCTCCGTCCCCCAACCACCCCCCGGGGTGATCTCTGACGTCTGCTGTGAAGGACGCCCGGGGAACGGCAATCGGTTTCCCGCCGACCCGGATGTCACCCGTTCGGCGTAACGATCAGCCGGCGTGGAGCTCCGGGAGCACGTCGCTCGCCACCTGCTCCAGCACCGCTTCGCGGCCTTCGTACGGCGACGACGACCGCGGCCAGTGCGCGATGATGTCGGTGAAGCCCAGCTCACCCGCGCGGCCGGCAGCGTCGCGGAACGCCTCGACGCTGCTCAGCGAGAAGACCGGGGACGCGTCCAGGCTCAGGTGGCGCTGGATGCTCGCCCGCTCGCGGCCCACCGCGTCCAGCCGCTGGTCGAAGAGCTCGGTGAGCTGCTTGATGCCGCCCCACCAGTCGTCCTCGGTCTTGCCGCCCCGGCCCGTCGTGACCCAGCCCGCGCCGAAGCGCGCCGCCAGGGTCATCGTGCGGGGGCCGTTCGCCGCGACCACGAACGGCAGCCGGGGGCGCTGGACCGTCCCCGGCAGGTTGCGGGCGCCGCGGGCCCGGTAGTACTCGCCGTCGAAGTCGAACTTGTCCGTCATGAGCAGCCCGTCGAGGGCCTCGACGAACTCGGAGAACCGGTCGGCGCGCTGCTTCGCCGTCAGCTCCGGAGCGCCGAGGACCGCGCCGTCGTAGTGCTGGTGGTCGACACCCGCGCCGACGCCCAGGACGAACCGGCCGTCCGAGATGTCGTCGAGGGTGGTCAGCTCGCGCATGAACGGCACGGGGTGCCGCGCGACCGGGGACGCCACGAACGTGCCCAGCCGGATGCGGGACGTCACCATCGCCGCCGCCGTCAGGGTCGGGACCGCGGAGAACCACGGACCGTCGACCAGGTTTCGCCAGCCCAGGTGGTCGTACGTCCAAGCGTGGTCGAAGCCGTATTCCTCGGCGGCGCGCCACTTCGGCTCGGCCGCCCACCAACGATCTTCCGGAAGAATCACGATGCCTACTCGCACACTGCGGAACGTAACAGTGAAGCGAAGCTTCTCCGTTGAGGGTGGTGGTGGGGAGGGAGGCGGAGGTATCGGTAACCACCGACAATCGCTCGGACGGGGACGAGGCCACCCGGACGTGTCAGGGACAATGGCGGGGTGGAGAGACCCCAGTTGATCGCGTCCGACGTCGACGGCACCCTGCTCGGCCCCTCCGAATCCCTCAGCGCCCGCACGATCGCGACCGTCCGCCGGGCGATCGAGGCGGGCGTGCCGTTCGTGCTGGCCAGCGGCCGCCCGCCGCGCTGGATCGCACCGGTGGCCAAGCCCCTCGAGCTGACCGGGTACGCGGTGTGCGCGAACGGCGCCGTCCTGTACGACTGCGGCCGCGAGGAGGTCGTCGCCGTGCACGGCCTGCTGCGGCCGGAATTGCTCCTCGACATCGCGCACGCGCTCGACAAGGCCCTGCCCGGCTGCCGGCTGGCCGCCGAGCGCGTCAGCACCGACGCCGACCACGAAATGCGCAGTTTCGTGATCGAGCCGAAGTACCACAACCCGTGGGGCGACGGCGAGGGCCGGACCGCCCCGCGCGCCGAGGTCCTCGGGCACCCGGCGATCAAGCTGCTGGTCAGCCACATCGGGATGTCGTCCGAGGAGATGGCCGACGCGATCAACGCGCTGTTCGACCGCGACGTCGACGTCACGTACTCGTCGTCGGGCGGCCTGGTCGAGCTGTCCGCGCACGGGATCACGAAGGCGACCGGCCTCGCCGACGTCGCCGAGCGGCTGGACGTCGAGCGCGAGCGGGTGATCGCCTTCGGCGACATGCCCAACGACGTCGAGATGCTCCGCTGGGCCGGCCACGGGGTCGCGATGGAGAACGGCCACCGGGCAGTGCTGGCGGTGGCCGACGAGGTCACCGGCCCGGCCGGCGAGGACGGCGTCGCGCAGGTCCTCGAGCGCTGGTTCTAGCGGCGGTCGAGCTCGGCCGCTTCCTCCGGCGTCGGCGCCGTCCCGCCCAGGTGGGCGGGCAGCCACCAGCGTTCCTCGTCGGAGGCGGGCTGGTCCGGGTACTCGGCCTGGGCGCGGTCGACGAGCGCGCTCATCCGGTCGCGCAGCTCCTTCGTCACGAGGTCCCAGTCGTCGCCCTTCGCCGGGTGCATCGGCTCGCCGATGAGGATCGAGATCGGCACGTGCCGGCGGGTCAGGTCCTTCGGCCGGCCCTTCGTCCAGAGTCGCTGGGAGCCCCACAACGCCATCGGCACGACCGGGACGTTCGCCGCCGCGGCCATCCGGACGGCGCCCGACTTGATCTCCTTGACGGTGAAGGATCGGCTGATGGTGGCTTCGGGGAAGACGCCGACGACCTCGCCGTCCTTCAGCTTTTGGAGGGCCTCGCGGTAGGAGGCGACGCCGGCGGAGCGGTCGACGGAGATGTGGTGCATCCCGCGCATCAGCGGCCCGGCGATCTTGTTGTCGAAGATCTCCTTCTTCGCCATGAACCGCGTCAGCCGCTTGGCCGGGCGCGCGCCGAGGCCGCAGAAGATGAAGTCGAGGTAGCTCACGTGGTTGCACGCGATGACCGCACCGCCGCGGCGCGGGATGTGCTCCGCGCCGTCGATCGTGATGCGGTTGTCCAGTACCCGGAACATCGTCCGGGCCGCGGCGATCACGGGCGGGTAAACCAGGTCAGCCATCCGGCAAGGTTACGGGACCGTAGGTTGTTGACGGCTGTTCAGCGAGGGAGAACACAAAACGAGGGCCAGCAGGATCGTGAACAGCGCGACGGATTGGTGCTTGACGCCTTCGATGCCGTCTCCGATGGCCGCGGTGCCGAACTGCGTCAGCGAGACGGCGAGCAGGAACGCCAGCACGACGCCCAGCGCGCCACGGCGTCGCTGCCACGCCCTGACCAGCACGAACAGCCAGATCGGCACCAGCGCGAACAACCCCAGCGGGGCGATCAGGCCGGTCAGCCCCGACACCACCGGCACCCGGTACTCCTGCGCGTGCGGCGCGAAGCCCGCGTCCTGGTCGAAACTGCCGAGGTAGTCCGGGCGGGCGGTGAGCTGGTCGGTCGCGGCCCGGTTCAGCACCTCCAGCGTCCGGCCGGGGTGGCTCGCGAAGTACGCGACGACGTTCCCGCGGGTCATCCGGCCGCGGTAGCGCGGGTAGAGCGGATCCATCGTCGCCGGGTGCGGGTGCCACCAGCCGTTGCCCGCGTACTGCGCGAACGACGGCGGCAGCCCGAGCTCGGCCAGGTCGGCCTGGGTGTCGTGCTTGCCGTCGACGATGTTCAGGAACACCGAGTTGAACACGTTGATCTCACGCGAGTCGTCGCCCGGCAACTCGGCGAGCGTCCCGTCGGGCGCGACGGCCGGCTCGACGCTCTGCTGCGCGTACAGCGTGACGACGCCGAGAGCGCCGACGACCAGCACCGCCGCCGCCCACCGCTTCGGCCCGCGCAGCGTGCCCGGCCGGACCAGGAGGACGGCGAGCGCGAGGATCGGCAGGATCGTCAGCGTCTGGACCTTGGCGTTGACCGCCAGGACACCGCCGGCGAGCGTCACCGCCATGCCCGCGTAGCTCCACCAGCCCTCGCGGGCGGTCAGCAGCAGGCCGCCGACGACCAGCAGCAGGCCGAGGAACGCCGCGCCCTCCCCGAGCACCGCGGCGAAGTACCCGAAGAACGCCGAGTCGGCGACGACCAGCAGCAGCCCGGCCGCCACGGCCAGCCGTGCGCGGTAGGAGTGCGGCAAGCCGAGCACGATCGCGGCGATCGCCGCCGCGGCGATGACGCTGCTCAGCAGGCCGAGCACGACCAGGCTGAGCGTCCCGGGCAGGCCGATCAGCCCGCCGATCCGGACGGCCAGGTCCGCGAGCCAGCTCTGCGTGAGCAGGTAGGTCGGCCGGCACGGCACCGCGCTGGGCGCGGGCGCGTAGGCGAGGCGGACGAACGCCTCCGGCAGGCCCTTCCAGGTGATCCCGGCGCCGCACAGCACGCGGCCGCCGTCGCCGTTGTTGGACATCGCGACCGGGCGCGGCACCAGGAACCGCAGCACGAACAGCGCGAACGACGTCCCGAACACCCCGATCCCGAGCTTCGCTTCGGCACCCAGCCGGCGTTTCGGGACCTCGAGCTTCACGAAGGACAGGGTACGTAGCGGAAGTCCGGGCCCTGGTCGAGGTCGGTGACCACCGACTTCGCCTGCTCCGCGCGCGGGTACACCGAGACCCAGTAGGGCGTGCCGATGCGGCGGAACGTGGCGACCTCGTACTTGCCCGCGTAGACCGGGTCGATTGCGCAGTGCTGGCGATCGGCGTAGCCGCTGTCGGCGGGCACGGCGACGGTCGGGCGGCGGCCGTTGACGACGTAGTCGTAATCGGTCGCGACGCCGCCGTCGTGGTGTCCCTCGCGGGCGATGTAGTCGTCGGTGCGGCCGAGGACGTCGATGATCAGCAGCTGCCCACCGTGAGCCGCGAGCGCGCCGGGTGCGGCGCCGCTGACGACCGACCCGGGCGGCAGGTACTCGCCGAGCCAGCCGCCGATCTCGGTCAGCTCGGTACCGTGCGCGCGCCAGTCGCGCACGCGGTCGAGCATCTCGGGGCTGAACACCGAGACGAGCACCGCGATGCCGGCGAGCCCGCAGGCGGTCACCGGGACGAGACGCGTCGCGGCGGGCCACGCCCTCGGCCGCGGCGACGGCTTCGCCTCGACGTCCGCGGTGAGCACGCCGTACGCGCTGACGGCCGCCACGGCGATCAGCGGCGGCACCGGGGCCAGCAGCCGCCACGACGGTCCGGGGTCACCGCCGATCAGCACCGCGGCCGCGGCGACGGCGGCGGCCATCACGAACAACAGCCAGATCAGGGCGCGAGCCTCGACGGCTGTGACAACCGGAGCTTCGCCCCGGGCCAGGGGCTCCGCCACCCGGAACCCCCGAAAGGCTGTGACAACCGGGGCTTCGCCCCGGCCCGGGGGCTCCGCCACCCGGAACCCCCGAAACGCGGGTTCGGTGCGACGCAGCAGCAGCGCGACCGCGGCGACCAGTCCGAGCAGCAGGAATCCCTGGTGCGCCAAGGCGAACCCGGACAGGTACGGCCAGCCGGCGGCGAGCTGGGAGCCGAGCGGGCTGCCGAGCTTCACGGCCAGCGGCGCGGGGACGAAGTGCTGGTAGAACGTCGCGCGCCAGGCCAGCCGCGGGATCAGGAACACCAGCGCGCCCAGGACGTACCCCACCGGCGCCCACCAGCTGTGCTTCTTCTTCAGCGCGGCGCCGACCAGCCAGAGACCGGCCAGCACGGCGACCACCAGTCCCTCCGGGCTGGTCATCACGGCGAACGCGACGAGCACCCCGGCGACCACCGGGCGGCGCGCCGCGAGCGAGTAGCAGACGGCGAGCAGGAGCAGCACGAACAGCGGGACCTCGGAGCCCGACGGGCCGTAGACGGCGAGGCCGCCGGCGCTCGCGGTCAGCACCGCGGCCGCGACGCCGATCGCCGGCCGCGGCTCGGCGCCGGTGCCGGCGACGATCCGGTTCACCAAGAGGTAGGAAACGAGCACGCACCCGAGCGCGGCGACGACGCCGAACACGACGGCGGCGGTTCGCACGTCGGCGCCGAACGCGGCCCGCGGCAGGGCGATCAGCACCAGCCAGAGGAAGTTCGTATAACCCTCGACGCGTTCTCCCGGGTTGAAGACCGGGCCGTTTCCGTCGGCGATGTTCTGCGCGTAGCGAAACGATACGAGCGCGTCCTCGGTGACGGTCGCGAACAACAGCTGGTGCAGCAGCGAAAGGCCGAGGGTGAGCGTGAGGACGAAACCGCGCCGGCCGCGGTCGGTGTCGAGCCGGTTCCAGGTCAGCACCACGATCGCGGCGAGGGCCAGCCACGCCACCACGACCGCGTAGACCACCCGGCCCCCTCGTGAAGATCGCTCCGCCCGGCGTCAGTCAAGCAGGGAAACGCACGGCTCAATATAACCCGTTCGGGTATCGCGAAGAGAAATTCGCGAATCGTCCCGTTCGGACGGCTTAGTCTCGTCCGTGCTCACCGTCTCCGTCGCCATTGTCGTCATCGCGGTCCCGGGCGTCCTGACGGGACTCGCCGCGGGATTGCGCGGCTGGGCCCTGGCCGGATTGGCTCCGTTGCTGAGCTACGCCATCGGCGGGCTGACCGGGCCGTGGACAGCAGCGGCGGGCTGGTCGTTCACCCCGTGGACGTACGCGATTTCGACCGTGGTGTTCGCCGCGATCGCTTACGGTGTCCGGAAACTGACGGTCCGGCGTCGGGCACCCCGAGCCGGAGCCCGGGCTGTGGGCGCGTCGCGGGCACATCGCCGTCGGCGCGTGCCTGCTCTTCGGGGCGGCGGTGGGTTTCTACGCGACGTTGCGCGGCCTGGGCCACATCGGCGCGCTGCCGCAGGGCTTCGACGCGGTGTACCACGGGAATGCTGTCCGCTACATCGCCGACACCGGCGACGGCAGCCTCTTCGGCACGAGCCACGTGAACTGGTACGGCGACGCGGCACCGGTGTTCTACCCCAACGCCTACCACCTGCTGGCGGCGGTGACGTACCGCGTGAGCGGCGCGTCGATCCCGTCGACGCTGGACGCGAACACACTGCTGCTGCCGGGTTTGCTGGCGTTGTCGCTGGTGACCCTGGTCCGCGAGTTCCGCGGGCGCGCGGTGCTGGCGGGCGCGGTGGCGCTGACGGCGGTGGCGCCGGTGGTGGGCGTCTACGAGTCGATGGACCGCGGGCCGCTGCTGCCGTTCGCGCTGGGCGTGACGCTGACCCCGCCGGCCGCGGTGGCGTTGCGGCGGTACCTGGAGCGCGTCGCGCCGGACACGGGTTTCGTGCTGCTGCTGGCGGCGGTGGGCTTGCTGTGCGTCCATTCGTCGACGTTGTTCGGCGGGATCCTGTTCGCCGGGCCGCTGCTGGTGCAGCGCTGGATTTCGGACTGGCGCCGGATCGGCCGCGACCTGCCGGCGCTGCTGCCGATCGCGGTGGCATCGCTCCTGGTGGCGTGGCTGCAGTTGTTCGGGGCGCTGGGCCTGGCGACGAGCGACGTACCGTACTACGGCTGGCCGAGCGAGTGGCGCGCGACGACGGCGCTGGGGGCGCTGCTGGGGTTCCAGCACTTCGAAGCGCACCCGCAGGTGTGGCTGTCGGTGGCGCTGTTCCTGGGAATCGTGTTCTTCGCGCGGGCGGGAGCGTTGCGCTGGATCGGCCTGACGGCGGGGGTCACGGGCCTGGCGTACCTGGCGGTGGCATCGTCGAACGCGCCGTTGGTGATGGCGTTGTCGCGGCCGTGGTGGGACGACCCGTACCGGTTCTTCGCGATGGCGGCGATCCCGCTGTGCGTCCTGGCGGCCCACGGCTTGGCGTCGACGCAGGCGTGGTTGAGAGACCGGCTGCCCGCGCGCGTGCCGGCGGTGGCGGTCGCCGTGGTGGTCCTGCTGGGTTTCGTGGCGCTTTCGAACGGCTTGTACTTCAGGTCGAACGGAGCCCGCGTGTACCCGGGCTACCAGGCGGCGGACCCGTCTCAGCTGCGCGTGACGCCGGGCGAAGAGGCGGCGATGGAGGAGCTGGGCAAGCTGGCGGCGCCGGGCGAGTGGGCGATGAACGACCGCTTCGACGGAACGGCTTGGACTTACGCGCTGTCGGGCGTCCGGACGGTGGCCGGCCATTTCGACGAGACGTTGCTGCCGAAGGACGCTTTGGTGCTGGCCGGGCGGTTCCGGGACTACCGGACCGATCCCGAGGTCCGGGCGGCGGTTCGGCGGCTGAACATTCATTGGGTGATCTTGGGGAAGCCTTCGACCGAGCCGGGGAAGCCGTATCAGGCGGGGTTGACCGGGTTGGCCGGGGAGCCGTTCCTGAAGGAGAGCTGGCGCAATTCCGATGCGGTTGTTTATCGGTTGCTGCCCTGAGTTGGTGATTCACGACCGCCACTGAGGTGGAGTTGTCCACATGTGCGTAACGGCTGTGGACAACTTGGGTACAGCCGGTGGACAACCGGGTCAGGCGGGCGTGACGGCCGGACGTGGCCGCAAGCCGGGCGGGGCCGGGCGGACGGGCCGCTGGGCGAGTCGGCGGGCCGGGCCGGGAGTGACCGGCGGGCCGAGCCAGGCTGGCCGACCGCCGAGCAAGTCGACCGAGCCGGGCCAGGCCGGCGTGACCGCCGAGCGAGCTGGGTCAGACCGGCATGACCGTCGAGCAGGCCTGCCGAACCGGGCGGGTCAGGCGGGCGTGACCGCCGGGCGAGCCGAGCGGGCCGCTACCGCTGCCAAGCCCGCCGTCACCAAGTCCGCCACCGTGAACATCACCCGGGACGCCACCGCGAACGCCGTGGCCTGGCCGACCGTCAACCCGCTCGCCGTCAGCACCGCCACCTGCGCCACCTCGCGGACGCCCACTCCGCTCGGGAGGATGAACGCGAACGTCCCCACCGTCATCGCCACCGCCATCGCGCCGACGCACAGGACGAAGCCGCCGAAGCCGGGTGCGCCCACGGAGTTCGCCAGGAGCCACAGGTGAACTCCCTGCAGGCACCACGCCGCCGTCGAGGCGCCGAAGACCTTGCCCACCACGCGCCAGCCCAGCGGGTGCTGCAGCGGGGGGCGGCGCAACAACCGCAGCACCAGGGACGTGCCCCACGTCAAAATCTTCGGGTGCAGCATCGCCAGGCCGACCGGGATCAGCACGAACAGCCACAGCGCGCGGGGGCTGTTGCTGAACACCGCCGGCGCCGCCAGGAGGGACACCACCAGCGCCGACACCACGCCCACGCCGAGCTGGATCAGGGAACCCGTGAAGATCCGCGCGCGGGCCAGGCCCGCCTTGCGGCCCAGCTCCATCTGCAGCAGGTATGCCCACACCGACCCCGGCACGTACTTGCCGAGCGAGCCGACCAGGCAGATCTGCGCTCCCCTGGCGTAGCCGATCGGCTTGCCCAGGTCGTCGACCATCATCTGCCAGCCCCAGGTCGACACCAGGATCGCCGCGACCAGGGCCACCAGGCTGAGCAGCGACGACTGCCACGCCACGTCACGCAGGGTGTGCCAGAACTCACCCCAGTTGGAGGCCAGCTGCTTCGCCGCGAAGCCGATGACCAGCAGGATCGCGACCCACCGGACGACGTCGAGGATCTTCGCCTTGGCGGACTTCCGCTGCTTTCCGGCAGCCGGAACGTCCTCCGGGCTCTCAACGGTCGTCATCGACGGTCTCCTCAGGCCTGCACCGTGACCAGGCGGCTGAATTCGGCCAGCAGATCGTAACCGTCCCACACCGCGGAGAACGTCAAGGCACTGCCGAACGGGACGATCCGGTCGACGCCGCGGCCCGCCAGCTCGTGCGCGAATGCCGTCAGCTCCTCGGCCGCGAAGCCGAATTGGGTGACCGTCTGGTCCTTCCGCAGGACGATCGGCACCAGGTCCGACAAAGTGGACACTCGCGCGTTCGCGAACGTGCCCGCGCCGAGCCACTCGCGCGGCAGGACCGCCGGGTCGGCCAGCTCCAGCGTGGCCAGCCCGTTGCCCTGGAAGTCGATCTCCTTGACCAGCCCGTCGACCGCCGCGCCGTACGCCGAGACGCGCTTCTGGACCGCCATCGCCGGCTCCGTGACGTGCTGTTTCGCCGCCAGCACCGCCGCCAGAAGCGTCCGGAACTCCTGGCCCGCGGTCTGCGCGCCCGCCGCGTCGCCGACCCAGAACACCGCGCGCGGGGACGAGCAAGCGGCCTGGTCGAACCAGTACGAGTCGTTGTAGAAGCCTTCGGCGGCCGTGCGGCGCTCCGCTTCGGAGGCTCGCTGCCAGCCCGCCACCGACGCGACGGCGAACGACGAGCGGTCCGGGAACGTCAGGTCACGCGCGTGCGGGGCCAGCGGGTACTTGCGCAGCGCCGCGACCGAACCGTCGCCGCCCCAGATGACGCGCAGGTCGGCGGCCAGGGACAGGGCGCCGCTCACCTCGTCGCTCCGGTCGTACGTCACCATCCGCTGGGTCGCGGTGATGGCCTCCGCCACCGAAGCGTCCACTTCGGACAGTGCCGCGTTCAGCGCGTCCAGCACCGCCTCGGCGGCGCCGGCCGAGCGCGACGACACCCGCACGACGTTGTGGTTGCCCGCCAGCGCGGACAACGCCCACGAGTAGACGAAGATCGTGTCGACGTTCGCCGGCGGCACGTGGAACACCAGCCCGCGCGGGAACCGCAGGGAATCACCCGAGGTGTCCAGCGTGGACAACGCCTTGGCGATCTCGCCCTTGCGCAGGAAGAAGCCGAGTGACGCCAGCTCCGGGAACCGGCGTGCGGTGGCCGGGGCCAGCAGCTTGCGGGCGAACTTCGTGATGAATTCGACGATCCGCGGATCGCCCACGCGCAACCGGCCGCCCGGGGGCGACGCACGCAGCTCGTCGACCAGGTCAGCTACCGAAACCGCATCCGACAAAGGAAAACGCTGGGTCAGGGAAGTCACGCCGCCGCTCCAGAGAACGTGTCCGAGCAGCCGCGGGCCTCGGCCTTGGGCAGCCGGCCCAGCACCGAGAAGTGCTTGCCCGGCCAGTCGCCGTCGTCGATTCCGTTGTAGACACCGAGGTCCTCGGTCAGCAGCACGTGCCCCGGGTACGACCGCGGCAGCGTCGAGACGACCTCGATCACGCCCGGCTCGCCGACCGGCTGCTCTTCCCACGTCTCGGGGTTCCGGATCACGACGTCGGCGAAGTCCGGGCAGTAGAGCGAGTTTCCGGACGGCCCTTCGAGGAACACGGTGCCGATCTGCTCGATCATCCCGTAGTAGTTGTGGATCCGGGTGAGCCCGGTGTCTTCCTTGAACCGCCGCCGGAACTCGGCGTTGTCCACCGCGCGGTCGATCAGCTTCTTCCAGCCACCGCTGTGGATGAGGATGCCGTTCGACAGGTCCAAGCCGTGCTCGCGCGCGACCTCGTACAGGTACTGCCACACCATGAACGTGAAGCCGAAGATCAGGAACGGCTTGCCGCCGTACTCGGCCAGGAACTTCTTGACCGCCTCGACGTCCGGCTGGTCGTTCTCGTCGAGCACGTACGTGTGCTTGCGGCCGAAGTTCGCCATGCCCAGCACGCCCGCGCCGCGCGCGGAGAACGACCGGCGGTTCTTGATGATGCCGATCGTGTCGACCATCAGCATCGGCAGCCGCTCGCCGCCGAGGACCTCCTGCAGCGTCGCGCCCAGCTGCTTGGTCTGCGCGCCCGCCGCCTCCTTGTCCAGGTAGATCCGCGACGCGCCCGCGCCGGTGGTGCCGGACGACGTGAGGGTCTTGAACACCTCGCTGTCCGGGACGGACTTCAGGTCGTGCGTCTTGAACATCCGCACCGGCAGCCAGGGCAGGTCGGCGATCGTCGCGAAGGAAGCGGATGGCGCGATCCCCAGCGACGACAGGATCCGCTCGTAACCTTCGGAGTTCGCCCGGTGGTGGGCCGTCAACGAGGCGAGCTCGGGCAGCAGCAACGCCTCCCGGTCGGCCTGCGACCGAGTGAACACGTTCATACCTTCGCCTCCAATGACCGGTAGTCGATCTTGCCGCTGGCCAGCAGCGGCACGGTGTCGATCGGGCGGACGTCGAACCCGCTGGCGTGCAGGTGCAGCCGCTCGGACAGCGCCCGCGACGCGTCCTTGCAGATGTCCTTGTCGACGCCCTCGGCGAACAGCACCACCTTGTCGCCGGCGGGCACCGCCGCCACCACGTCGATCCCGACCGCCGCCGTGCGCGCGGCTTGTTCGAGGTCGTCGAGGCTGATGCGGTTGCCGAACACCTTGCCGATGCGCTTGAGCCGCCCGGTGATGAACAGGTACCCCTCTTCGTCGAGGTATCCGAGGTCACCGGTGGCGAGCACGCCGCCGCATTCGTCGCCCTTGGCCAGGCCGGACTCGTCGTCCGCGTAACCCAGCATCACATTGGGCCCACGGTAGACGACCTCACCGACAATTTTCGGATGCGTGGTCTCCGACCCGTCGTCACGACGGACCGCGAACTTGCCGCCCGGCAGCGCCGGCCCGGCGGAACCGAGCTTTTCGGCCAGTCTTTCGGCGGGCACCGTCGTCATCCGCGGCGCGGCTTCCGTCTGGCCGTACATGACGTACATCCGGCCGCCGACGGCCAGCATCTTGTCGTTGAACTCGGTGATCAGCTCGTCGCGCAGCTTCCCGCCGGCCTGCGTCAGCGTGCGCAGCGTCGGGTACTTCGCGGGGTCGAACTTGAGCCGCCGCAGCATTTCGTAGTGGTACGGGACACCCGAGAGGGACGTGACGCCGTAGGTGGTCACGGCGTCCCAGAACCCCCGGCCGAGCACGCCGGACGGCTCGATCACGACGGTCGCGTCGCGCACGAGGTGCGAGTTCAGCACCGAAAGGCCGTAGCTGTAGTGCAGCGGCAGGCAAGTCGGCGCGACCTCGTCGGCGTCGATGTGCAGCACCTGCGCGATGGCGTCGGCGTTGGCCAGCAGCCCCGGCCGCGAGAGCCGGACGAGCTTCGGGTTCCCGGTGGACCCGCTGGTCGGGAGCAGCACGGCGAGGTCAGGGTGGGGCGCGACGCCCTCGGCGGAGTCGCGGACCCAGTCCGGGCCTCGCACCGAGTACCCCTCAGGGGCGTCACCCGAAGCCGCCAGCACGGCCGCCGGGCGGAAGCGCGAAATCAGCCCGGCCAGCACGTCGGCGTCCAGCGCCGGGTCGATCAGCGCGATCGCCCGCCCGGATTCGAACGCGCCCAGGTAGGTCAGCACGCTCGGCAGGTCGATCGACATCCGCGCGAACACGACGCCGACCGGCAGCGTGGCCAGCTCTTCCACCCGCCGGCCGACCTCGGCCGACAGTTCCGCGCCCGCCAGTGTGCGGCCCCCGGCCACGTCCACCAGCCGAGCTCCCGCACCCAGCAAAGTCACAGCACCAAGCCTCCGTCGACGCCCAGCACCTGGCCGGTGACGAAGGACGCCTCATCACTCACCAGGAACCGGATCGCGTTCGCCACGTCTTCCGCCCGGCCCAGGCGCCCGAGCGGCGTCTTGCCGGCGTTCTCCGTCTTCGCGTCCTCGCTCAGGCCCGCGGTCAGGTCGGTCTCGATCACGCCCGGCGCGACCGCGTTGACCCGGATCCCGGACCGGCCGAGCTCCTTCGCCGCCGACTTCGCGATGTTCGCCACCGCCGCCTTCGACGCCGCGTACACCGTCTGACCGGCACTTCCGTACTCGCCGACGATCGACGCGAGCACCACGATCGAGCCGGTCTTCTTGCGCATCATCGCCCGGGCCGCGGCCTGGACGGTGTGCAGCGTGCCGGCGACGTTCGTGCTCAGCGTCGTGTCGACCAGGTCCTCGCGGATCATCCCGAGGAGCGCGTCCTCCATGATCCCGGCGTTCGCGACGACGATGTCCAGCTTGCCGTGCTCCTTCGCGACGCCTCTGACCAGCGAAGACACTGCCTTCGCGTCGGTGACGTCCAGCGCGAGCCCGGCCGCGGCGCCCACCGAGGAGGCCGCTTCCTTGGCCCGGGCCTCGTCGCGGCCGGTGAGCACCACCGTCGCGCCCGCGTTCACCAAAGCGCGCACGGTGGCCAGGCCGATCCCCCGCGTCCCGCCGGTGACGAGCGCGACGCGACCGGACAGATCAGTCATTCTTCGCCTGCAGCTCGGTCACCATGTCCACGGCGACCTTGAAGCTCGACATGTCGATCACCTGGTCGGTGTCGAACTCGACGTCGAACTCGTCCTCGATGGCCGCGACCAGCGCCATGTGGCCGACCGAGTCCCACGCCTCGAGGTCGCGGTACTTCAGGTTCTCGACGTCCACGTCCGCGTCGAGGTCCAGCGCCTCGACGAAGACCTCGCGCAGCTTGGGGGCAACCGACATAGCCATGACTCCTAGTGTTCCTCGCGCGGGCGGGCGTCCCACGCCTTGACCAAGGTAGAGAGGTCGCCGGGCAGCGTGACGTCCGGGAGACCTTCCTTGCCCTTCAGCCACGGCCCGAGCGCCTCGATCGTCGCCTCGTCGACGCCGCGGCGGGACAGGCCCACGACGTTGACGCCGGTGACGCGGGCCGGGTTGCCGACGGCGATCGTGAACGCGCCGATCTCGCGCCGCACCGCCGAGCCCATCCCGATCATCGCGCCGGGCCCGATCACGACCTTCTGGTGCAGGATCGCGCCCATGCCGAGGTTGGCGCCGTCCCAGATGTGGCAGTGGCCACCGGTGACGGCGTTGGACGCGACGGTCACGCCGTCGCCGACCAGGCAGTCGTGCGCGACGTGGGAGTTGCGCAGGAAGTAGCCGTCGCTGCCGATCGTCGTCGTCCGCCAGGTCCCTTGGTGGACACTCACGTACTCGCGGAGCCGGTTGCGGCTGCCGATGACGACGCCGTGGCCGTCGTGATCCGCGTCACCCGTCGGCGCCTCGTCCCAGGCCGCGGGGTGGGGGCGGCCGCGGTCCTCGCCGGGCGTGCCGATCGTCACGTGCGGGCCGATCCAGTTGCCGTCGCCGATCCGCGCCGGGCCGACGATCACCGCGAACGGCCCGATCACGTTGTCGTCCCCGATTTCGACGCCTTCGCCGAGGACGGCGGTCGGGTGGATGCGGTTGGCCACGGGCGGGTATCCGTTCGTCGGCGGCTGGGTACTGGGCGTGCTACCGCGCCCGGTAACGTGTGGCCCGCGTTCATGCAGGGCGGCCGGGCGCAGAACCGGCAGCTCACTGTACCGGACGCGCCGAAATCGCCTGCCGAGAGAGACAGCCCATGATCCCCATCACCGTGGTCGACGTCCGCGACGCGGAGGACCTCGTCGTCGAGGTGCTGCGCTCCGGCGCCATCGCACAGGGACCGATGGTCAAGCGCTTCGAAGACGCCTTCGCGGCCGTCTCCGGGACGAAGCACGCGATCGCGGTCAACAACGGGACCACCGCGCTGGTCGCCGCGCTCCAGGTGCTCGACCTGAAGCCGGGCGACGAGGTCGTGACGTCGCCGTTCACCTTCGTCGCGACCCTGAACGCGATCCTCGAGGCCGGCGCGACCGTCCGCTTCGCCGACATCCGGCGCGACGACTTCGCGATCGACACCGACGCCGTGGCGAAGGTCGTGACGGACCGCACGAAGGTGCTCATGCCGGTGCACCTCTACGGCCAGACCGCGGACATGGGCAAGCTCGCCCCGCTGGCCGCCGAGCACGGCCTCCAGGTCATCGAGGACTCCGCGCAGGCCGTCGGCGCGTCGTTCGAGGGCAAGCAGGCCGGCTCGTTCGGCATCGGCTGCTTCTCGCTGTACGCGACGAAGAACATCACGACCGCCGAGGGCGGCGTCATCACGACCGACGACGACGCGCTGGCCGACAAGCTGCGCGTGCTGCGCAACCAGGGCATGCGCGCCCGCTACCAGTACGAGGTCGCCGGGCACAACTACCGGATGACCGACCTCCACGCGGCGGTCGGCATCCCGCAGCTCGAGAAACTCGACCAGCTGACCGCCGCCCGCCAGGCGAACGCGAAGCGGCTTTCGGAGGGCCTCGCGGGTACGCCGGGCCTCGAGGTTCCGAAGGTCCTTCCGGGCCGCGAGCACGTCTGGCACCAGTACACCGTGCTGGTCGGGCCGCACGCGTTCCTCTCGCGTGACGAGCTGGCCGCGGCGCTGACCGAGCGCGGCATCGGCAACGGCATCTACTACCCGAAGATCGTCTTCGACTACGACTGCTACCGCGGGCACGACCTGATCCCGGGCGCGCGCGTCGAGGACTTCCCCGTGGCGAAGTCGGTCGCCGACCAGGCGCTTTCGCTGCCGGTGCACCCGCACCTGACCGAGTCCCAACTGGACACCATCATCGAGACCGTTCGCGAGGTACTGGGCGCATGACGCATCGGATCGCTCTTGTCGGAACCGGGAACATGGGTTCCCTCCACGCTCGTGTGCTCGCCGGCAACGAACGCGTGGAGCTGGTCCGCGTGATCGATCCGCGCGAGGAGGCCGGCAAGGCCGTCGCCGAGCGGTACGAAACGCAGTGGACGCCGGAGATCGGCTCACTGTCCGATGTGGACGCCGTGGTGCTCGCCTCGGCCACCGAGGTGCACTACGACCTGGCGCAGGAGATCCTCGGCCAGGGCAAGCCGATGCTGGTCGAAAAGCCGGTGTGCAACAGCTTCGAGAAGTCGCAGGAGATCGTCGCGCTGTCGAAGAAGCAGGGTGTCGCGCTGATGTGCGGGCTGCTGGAGCGCTACAACCCGGCGGTCATGACCGCGCGGGCACTGGTGCAGGAGCCGATCCACCTGATGGCCCGCCGCCACGGCCCGTACGCGCCACGCATCAAGACCGGCGTCGCGTGGGACCTGCTGGTGCACGACGTCGACCTGGCGATCCAGTTCTTCGGCGGCGCGACGCCGTCGCGTGTGACGTCCGGCGCGGGGTACTTCCACCCGTCGTCGGTCGAAGGTGCCGAGGACACCATCGAGACGGTGCTGTCGTTCGACACCGGCCTGGCCACGGTTTCGGCCTCCCGGCTGGGGCAGCGGAAAGTCCGGTCGCTGGTGGTGTCCGAAATCGACCGCTCGATCGAGATCGACCTGCTCCGCCGCGACGTCACGATCTACCGGCACATCTCCCACGACTCCGTCACCCCGGACGGCCTCGGCTACCGGCAGCAGACGGTGATCGAGATCCCCGAGCTGATCACGGCCCGCGAGCCGCTGGCCTCGCAGCTGGACCGGTTCTGCGACCTGCTGGAGGGCAAGGTCGACGCCGACACCGAGCGCGACCTGATCCTGCCCTCGCACCACGTCGTCGAGCAGGTCCTGACGCAGGCCGCGGCCTAGCTCACCGGCGCCGGGAAGGCCGCCGGGCTCCGGCGGCCTTCCTGGCCCACCGCGCGGACGGCGAAGAAGACGTTGTCCTTGGACAGGTCGATCTTCGCTGTCAACGCCGGGCCGACGCCGATCGCGTGCGTCCAGTCCGGCGCCGTCGTCTCGCGCCAGAGGACCTCGTAGCCCACGGCGCCCGGCGTTGCGTCCCACAGCAGTTCCGAGTCGTTCGTCAGCGCCGCCGTGCGGATCTTGACGCCCTTCGGGGTGCCTGGCGCGGTCGCGAGCGACCACAGCGCGGCGCCGTTCACCCGCGCGACCCGGGCGATGAACGGGAAGTCGCAGAACTCCGGCAGATCGCCGTACTGGACGCCGTTCTCCACGCGCACGTCCTGGTGCTGGTGCGCGAAGTCCTCGGCGGGCTCGGTGAACCGCGCCGCCGGGTAGCCCTGCTCCAGGAAGCCGATGTGGTCGCCGCCGCGCAGGTAGCGGTCGCGGCGGTAGATGATCCGGACGTTCATGCCGGTCGCGTCGTTCTCCGCCACGGACTTCACGAACCGGGCCAGCTGCCGCGGCGGTGAGTCGTTCTCGCCGCCGATGCTGCGCCGCAGGTTCGCCTCGGCCGGCGTCTCCGCGGTCGGGACGCCCTCGGCGAAGAGGCGGATCGTCGTCGGGTCCCGCGCGCCGTCGTCGGCGCGGCTGGAGCCGACGATGTCGTCGGTGAACATCGCCTGGACGTCGGTGCCGGCGGCCTTGAACCGCTGCGCCATGTACCGCGAGCCGTAGAGACCCTGTTCCTCGGCCGCGACGGCGGCGAAGACGATCGTCGCGGCCGGCTGCCGGGTCGAGAGGACCCGCGCCAGCTCCAGCGAGACGGCGACGCCCGAAGCGTCGTCGTCCGCTCCCGGCGCGTCGCCGGTGAAGTCCATGACGTCGGTGCGACGCGAGTCGTAGTGCCCCGAAACGACGTACACGCGGCCGGGTTCGGTGGACCCGTGCAGCGTCGCGACGACGTTCGTGATCTTCGTCGGGACCGGGATCCGGTCGGCCGGCGGCTGGACGTACGACTGCAGCTCGACGGTCATCCGGCCGCCGGAAGCGGCCGCGACCTGCTGGAACTGGGCGTAGAGCCAGTCGCGCGCGGCACCGATGCCACGGAGCGGGTCGTCCTGCGCGGACAGCGTGTGCCGGGTGCCGAACGCGGCCAGCCGCCGCACGGTCGCCTCGATCCGCCGTTCGTCGACCTGCCGGAGCAGCGCCCGCAGGTCCGGGCCGGGACGCTGGGGCCGCACCGGGCCGCCGGGCCCGCGGTCCCCGAGTTCGGCGGCGCCGGCGGGGACACCGACCGCGGAAGCGGCTCCCAGCACGGCTGAAGCGGTGAGGAACGCTCGTCGAGAGGTCACGGATCCGGTCTTACGCCAGCACGGGCCCGCCGTGTACCGCCGACCGGACGCCCGGCTACTTGGTGAGCCGCTGGCCGTTGGGGTCGTAGGCGATCAGCGGGGTCAGCGACGCCGAGTCCGGCACGGCGACGGGGTCGAACCAGAAGAAGACCACGTTCGGGTCTTCGGTCCACTTGGTCAGGCTGGCCTCGACGGTCTTGCCGTGCACCGTCGTGGTGATCCGGGCCGCCGGGCCGGCGAAGTAGCCGAAGACCGGGATGAGCTGGTCTTGGAGGACCTCGCCGCCGTCGGTGGCGTGGAAGCCGAACGACCGGTCGGAGCCGCGGACCTCGTTCGTGGCCAGCGCGGCCCGCAGCGACGTGCCGGAGCGGAACCCGGCCACCAGGCCGAAGTGGATGTCCGGCAGCAGCTGCGGTTGGTCCACGGCCCACGCGAAGAAGACGATCTCGCCTGCCTGTGTCTGGATGCCGGTGCCGACGACGTCGCCGATCGGCGACTTTTCGGGCGGCGTGGTGGTCGACGCCGGTGCGGCCGACGTCGGCGGGGCCGGCGGCTGCGCGACCGGGGCGGGCGGGGGCTGCCGCAGCTGGACGGCGAACACGACCACCAGCACGACGACGGCCGCGGCGGCGGCGCCGGCGGTGGTCGTCAGCACGCGGCGGCGACGCCGGATGCGCGTGCCGCCGGCCATGATCTTGGCCAGGTCCGGCTCCGCGAAGGGTTCGGCGGGCGGCTGCCGGAGGGCGGCGCGGAAGTCGTCGAGGTCGTTCATCGTCCGCTCCCTCCGATCAGCGTGTCCTCGTCGGTGTCGGCCTCGAGGCGCAGCTTGGCCAGCGCCCGCGAGTTGGTGCTCTTCACGGTACCCAGCGAAACGCCGAGTTCACGAGCCACGTCGGCTTCGGGCAGGTCGAAGAAGTGGCGGAGCACGACGACAGCGCGTTCGCGGGCGCTCAGCGTCCGCAGCACGGCGGTGAGCCACGCGCGCTGGGTGACGACCTTGTCGACGTCGAGCCGGTCCTGCTGGTCGGGCATCGCCTCGGTGGCGTACTCGCGGATCGGGCGCCGCCAGCCGTCGATGACGTGGTTCATCAGCACGGTGCGGGCATAGCCGTAGGCGTCCTTGTGCCGGACCCGCGACCAAGCCGCGTAGGTGCGGGTGAAGGCGGTCTGCGCGGCGTCTTCGGCCTGGTGGCGGTCACCGGTGAGCAGGTAGGCGGCGTGGGTGAGCCGGGCCGAGGACGCGCGCACGAAGTCCGCGAACTCGTCGTCGCCGCGCGCCATGCGTCACCTCATTCCGTCTCTCCCAGCGACGGCCGGGCCGCGGAAAGGTTGCTCTCAACCTTTTCGAGCGTACGCCCGTCGTTCCCCCGGACGATCTTGTCTCCGAGGGAGGAACCGCATGAGGAAACGCCTCGTCATCGCCGGAACCGTCGTCGCCGCGTGCGGCGCGCTGGCCGTGTCCGGCGTGCTGACCAGCGCGAACGCCGCACCGGTTGCGCTCGCGGCCGCGCCGGTTGCGCTCGCGGCCGCGCCGGTCTCACCACCGCCGACCCGCGTTGCCGAGCCCGAGCACGAGGTGCTGGGCGAGGTGATCCCGTCGGGCTTCGGCGACCTGGTCTTCTACGGCGTGAAGGTGCGGGAACCGCGGCTCCCGCGGACGACGTTCGGCATCATGGCCGGGACGCGCGCCGGCGGAGACCTGGTCATCGCGAACGAGACCTCGGGTTCCGACAAGGCGCCGGGCTTCCACGCGGTGACCGGGGGCATGAACGTCAACGGCCACGACGTACCGGGCTTCGGCTACTACGTCGGCCCGGCGGCGAAGATCACGAGCTCGGCGGGGGTCGCGCACCAGGCTCGCTGGAGCGCGGACCCCAACGTGGTCGTGTTCTGGTTCGACCCGGGAACGCCCGACCCGGCACGCCTGAAGGCCTACGACGCGGCCGGCGACAAGCTGCCCGGGGGCAACCCCGACGTCGGGCACGGCTGAAACGTTGCGTAACCGCAATCCTGCGCTCGGTTACCGAGGGCTAGATTGTCTTGCGTGCGCTTCACGGGGGAATCTTCGCCGCCGCACGCCTGTTGACCTGCGTCACAGCGTGTTCGGGCGGTTCCACGACGGCGGCGCCGGCGACGACGTCGGTGCCGCCGTCATCCACTTCGGCGAGCAAGCCGAAGCCGACGGCTCCGACCTTCACGCCGGCCGCCTCGCCGGCCGAGGTGACCGCCGCCTGTCCGTTCCTGAGCGACTACGTGTGCGAGTACGGCGCCGGCCAGACCGCTGAGCTGTTCATCGGCCCGGACACGTCGGTGGCCCGGTTCATCGCGGGCGCGAAGTCGGGGTGCGAGACACCCTCAGGCCGCGACGACACCTTCACGCAGCTCGGAAAGCCGCTGGCGGACCGGCTCTAGAGTCGCTGAGCCCGCCGAGTCGTCAGGGCGTTCAGGTCGATGGCGAGCGCAGTACCGGCGAACTCGAGCTCGGCTGCTCCGGAGAACTCGCCGAAGTTCTCGTAATCCTCGTCCACCAGCCGGTAGGTGATCATGCTGACCAGGGAATCGAGATCCACGATCCAGTAGTGCTCGATCCCGGCTTCGGCGTACTCGGAGAACTTCGTGACCTGGTCGGTCCGCTTGGTGCCTTCGGAGAGAACCTCGATCACCAACCGCACGTCGCCGACGCTCAACCGAGCCGGATTCGTCTCCACCAGAGCGGCTGGGGCCACCAGCACATCAGGCACCCGAACGGTGAGCGGCGATACACCGACGACCATCTCGACTTCGCTCAGCGCGCAGTACTCGTCCACGAGCTGCTCATTGAGCAAGTAGCCCAGCCGGATAACAGCTCGCTGGTGGAACGAAATCGGACGCGGTGCCACGACAAGAACCCCTTCGACCGCTTCGACCTGGTACTCCGGGGTTTCCGGCAGATCGATCCAGTCTTCGAGGGACAGGAGGTGGTGAGGCCACTCCATGACACTCATCGCCTTCTCCTCGCCGTCAGTTACTGGCCGTCATCTTCCCACGTCATCCTGCCGGAAGGCTAGTGCTCTGAGTAGTCGCCCGATGGGGCTCCCCAGCCCGATGTGTTCTGCCCGTGTGACTCCGCGATCTCCCGGCGGCGCGCGTTCTCCGCGCGCACCCGGTCCACTTCGGACTGGATGTACTCCTCGTCGTACCGCTGGAACACCCGCGCCGGGTTGCCCGCCACCAACGTCCGCGGCGGAACGTCCTTCGCCACCACCGAGTTCGGCTGCACCGTCGCGAAGTCGCCGATCGTCACGCCCGCCATGATCACCACCAGGCCGCCGATGAAGCAGCCCTTGCCGATCTTCACCGGCTTGCGCTCGATCAGGTCGCTGCCCGAATGGTTCTGCAGCGTCATGTTCGCGAGCCAGCTCGAGTGCGTGAAGATCAGCGTGTTGAGCCCGATGCTGGTGTGCTCGCCGATCTCCAGGCCGCCGCTCGCGTCGAGGGCCGCGCCCTCGCCGATCCAGCAGTGGTCGCCCATCTTCAGGTTCTCGGGGCTGATGATCTTGACGCGCTCGCGCACCCGGCACGTTTCCGGCAGGCCGTAGAAAGCCGCCCGCTCGGCGTCGTTCAGGTACTGCGAGACGAGCTCGGTCAGGATCTGCGGGCGCAGCCGGTGGCTGCGCTCGTCATCGAAGAACATCCGCTTCCGACACCAGTTTCTCGAACGTACGAAGGTGTTCCTCGGCGACGACGTCGAGGCCGAAGTTCGACCGCACCAGCTCGCTCTCGCGCTGCGCGATCAGGGCCCGGCGATCCGGGTCGTCGAGCAGCTCGATCACCGTGCGCGCGACGGCTTCCGCGTCGTCGGGGCGCACGAGCAGCACGTTCTCGCCGTTGCGCAGCTCGATGCCCGGGTAGTTGTCCTCGGTGACCGACGCGATCGTCGCCGTGCCGGAGAGCATCGCCTCCAGCGACGCCGTACCGCAGCCGCCGTTGAGGTCGTGCGTCACGATGTCCGCCGCCGCGAAGTACGCCGGGACGTCAGCCTTCGGCACCGCGCCCGTGACCACCAGCGCGTCCGAAACACCCAGTTCGGCGGCGCGCTTCAGGAACGCGTCGTGGTAGACGCGGCCGACGATGACCACGCGCACGCCCGGGTGTTTGTCCAAAATGGACGGCAGTGCCTCGATCAACGGCAGCCGGTTGCGCAGCGGGATGACGTGCCCGAGCGAGACGATCAGCGGCGCGTCACCGATCTCGTGCTCCGCGCGGACGTCCTTGGTCACCGGCTTCGCGAAGTGACCCGTGTCGACCGCGATCGGGAAGTACTCCGAGTTCGCGTCGCTGGTGCCGTAGCGCTCGACGCAGTAGTCGACGCCCAGCTTGTCGAGGATGACGTACTTCGGCCGGATGTACTTCAGGATCGGCCGGACCAGGACCGCGTCGAGCATCCGGAACACCCCGCCGTACAGCTTGTTGTCGCTGATCAGCAGGGTGTGGATGGTGAGCAGCACCGGGATGTCCCGCCGCCGCGCGTAGATCCCGGCCAGCCACGACAGGTCGAAGAACTGGCCGTGCAGGTGGATCGCGTCCGGCTGGAACTCGTTGAGCAGCTTCCACAGCCGCCGCCAGTTGCCCGGCCGCGGCGACGCGAAGCTCATGTCGAAGTCGATCGACAGGCCGACCTGCGGCATCTTCACCGCCGGGACGCGCACGACGCGGTAGCCGTCGCGCTCCTCCTCGGCCGGGGCGTCGGCGTAGGCGGCCGTGATCGCCAGGACTTCGTGCCCCGCCGCCACGAACTGCGCCGCCAGCGAGGCCGACATGTGCGCGCTCCCGCCCACCCGCGGCGGGAAGAAGTTGTTCACCACCGCGATGCGCATCGCGCGTCCCCGAGCCGGCCCCGCCGTGGCACTCACTCGGTTTCCTTGACCAGTTCCCGCATCCCGTCTTCGACGGTGATCCGCGGTTCCCAGCCGAGCACCTCGCGGGCGCGGCTGATGTCGGCGGCGCGCCGCGACACCAGCACGTCACGCTCGTTGAACAGCGGCTCGACGTCGACGCCGACGGCCTCGATGAGGATCTTCGCCAGCGCGGCGATCGACGTGTCGATGCCGGTGCCGATGTTGATCGGCAGGTTCGCCCGCTCCGACTCCAGCGCGGCGACGACGGCGCGCGCGAGGTCGGCGACGTGCACGAAGTCCATCGACTGGTCGCCGCGGCCGTCGATGATCGGCGGCTGGCCGGCGCGCAGGCGCTGGATGAAGTGGTTGATCACCGACGTGTAGTAGGCCTCGATCTTCTGGCCCGGGCCGTACACGTTGAAGAACCGCAGCGCGTTCCAGGACAGGCCCTTGGTGCGCTCGTAGAAGCCGAGCATGTCCTCGCCGGCGCGCTTCGAGATGCAGTACGGCGTGAGCGGCTTGAGCTCGTCGTCCTCGTGCATCGGCAGCCGCTTCGGCTCGCCGTAGACCGACGCGGTCGAAGCGAACACCAGGCGCTCGACGCCCTCGTCGGCCGCCGCGGCGAACACGTTGTGGTTGCCGACCATGTTGATGTCGATCGACTCGTGCGGGTCGGCGATCGACTTGTTGATCGACACCGTCGCGAAGTGGATGACGTGCGTGCAGCCGCGCATGGCCTCGCGCACCGCCCCGCCGTAGCGGACGTCCTTCTCGACGAGCTCGACCTTGCCGGTGGCGACGAACTCGTCGACGCGGGCGCGGTCGCCGCGGGTCATGTTGTCGAAGATCCGCACCGTGTAGCCGCCCTCGATGAGCAGCGGGATCACGTGCGCGGCGATGAACCCGCCAGCCCCGGTGAAGAGCACCTTCTTGTCGGACACCAATTTCTCCTCGGTAGGCGGCTTCAGGACAGGGACTGCACGGCTTCGCGCACGACCTCGCCGACGCGGGTGACCTCGGCGTCGGTGAGGTTGGCGTGCATGGGGATCGCGAGCTGACGCGCGAACGCGTCCGCCGAGACGGGCAGCGGGGCCTGGGGACCGTAGATCGGCTGCAGGTGCGAGGCGTAGGTGCCGAAGTTGCACTGGACGCCCCGCTCGCGGACGCGCAGGGCGAGAGTGTCGCGGCTGACCTGCGGCGCGACCGTGAGCAGGTAGGCCTGCCACGGGTGCTCCCGATCGGACAGTTCGACCGGGACGGTCAGCGCGTCGACGTCCTCGAAGGCCTCGTGATAGCGCTTCGCGACGGACCGGCGGGCGGCGAGGAGGTCCGGCAGCCGGTCGAGCTGGACGTTCATGATCGCGGCCTGGACGTCCGACATGCGGAAGTTGTAGCCGAGCTCGTGGAACTCCGGGATCGGCAGCGTGTCGGAGCCTTCGCGGCTGATCGCCGGCTCGATGCCGTAGGTGTGGAGCTTGCGGGCGTGCGCGATGAGGTCTTCGCGGTCGGAGACCAGCGCGCCGCCTTCGCCCGCGGTGATGCCCTTGCGGCCGTGGAAGGAGAACGCGGCGAGGTCGGCGAGGCTGCCGGCGGGGCGCGTCTTGTACGTCGCGCCGGCGGCGCACGCGGCGTCCTCGAAGAGCCAGAGGCCGTGCTTGTCGGCGATCGCGCGGTACTCGTCGAAGTCGCCCGGCTGGCCCGCGACGTCGACGACGAGGATGCCGACGGTCTTCGACGTGATCAGGGACTCGACGTGGGCCGGGTCGGCGCTGAAGACGTCCGGGCGGATGTCGGCGAACACCGGGGTCGCGCCGGCCTGCACCACGGCGTGGCCGGTGGCGGGAAAGGTGTAGTCGCCGACGATGACCTCGTCGCCGGGCCGCACGCCCAGCACCTTGAGGCCCAGGAAGAGCGCGGAACCGCAGTTCGCGGTCGTCAACGCGTGCGCGGTGCCGGTGACCTGGGCGAACCGCTCCTCGAAGCGGCGGCACGCCGGGCCGGCACCGGCCAGCCAGCCGGATCGGAAGACCTCGGCCACGGCGGCGAGCTCTTCTTCGCCCACGGTGGGTTGGCCGAGGGCAATCCCGCCGACGTGCTCTTTCCCGCGGAGGCGGCTACTGATGCTGTCGGTCGACATACCTCTCCCATTGCGTGGGGACCCGGCGAAGTGTATAGACGCTCTCTCAGGTGATTCACAGCCCCACACCGAAGACCACCACGGTGTGAAGACTTCCCCAGGTCGGGGGACGTCTTAGGCTGGGGCCCATGCGATTCGGGGTACTGGGGGCCGTCGCCGCGTGGAGCCGGGACGGCACGCCGGTGGCGGTGGGCGGCCCGCGGTCGCGGATGTTGCTGGCGCTGCTCGCCCTGGAGGCCGGGCGGTTCGTCCCGGCCGAACGGCTGATCGACGGCATGTACGGCGAGCACCCGCCGGACGGCGCGGCCAACGCGCTCCAATCACAGGTGTCCCGGCTGCGGACGGCGTTGAAGGAGCTGGCACCGGTCGAGTTCACCGCGGCCGGGTACCGCCTGGTCGTCGAACCGGACGAAGTGGACGTTCACGCTTTCGAACGTCTGGCGCGCGAAGGCCGGGCGCTGCTGAAGAGCGGCGAGCACGCACGAGCGGCGTCCACAGTGGGCGAAGCGATGGCGTTGTGGCGTGGGACGGCGTTCACCGACCTGGCCGACGCGCCGTTCGCCGCCGCCCAGGCCGCCCGGCTCGAGGAGCTGCGGGCCGACGCGGCGGACGACCACGTCGAGGCCCGGCTGGCCCTCGGGCAGGCCGAAGACGTCCTCGCCGAGCTGCGGGAGACCGTCGCCGCGCAGCCGCTGCGGGAACGCCCGCGCGCGCAGCTCGTCCGGGCGCTCGCCGCCGCGGGCCGACCGGCCGACGCGCTGGCCGCGTTCGAAGACGCCCGCCGCACGCTGGCCGACGAGCTGGGCGCCGACCCGGGCCCGGACCTCGCCGAAGCCCACCTCGCCGTGCTTCGCGGCGAAACCGAGAAGCCGGCGATGTCCGCGCTGCCCGCGCAGCTGACCAGCTTCGTCGGCCGGGACGACGAGCTGCGGCAGGTGGCCGAGCTGCTCGAACGCAGCCGGCTCGTGACGCTGACCGGGCCGGGCGGTACCGGCAAGACGCGGCTGGCCGTCGAAGCAGCCGCGGCCGAGGCCGGGCCGGTCGCGTTCGTCGAGCTGGCCCCGCACGACGGTCCCGGTGTCGCCGGGGCGGTCCTGGGCGCGCTCGGCCTGCGCGAAAGCTCGCGCGGCGGCCCGCAGGACCCGGCCGACCGCCTGATCTCGGCGCTGCGCGACCGGGCGGCGCTGCTGGTGCTCGACAACTGCGAGCACGTCGTCGACGTCGCGGCCCGGCTGGCCGCGCGGCTGCTCGGCGCGTGTCCCGGGCTGCGGGTGCTGGCCACGAGCCGCGAGCCGCTCGGCATCACCGGCGAGCAGCTGGCGCCGGTGCCGCGGCTGGCCGTGCCGCCGCCCGGGACGCCCGCCCCGGAGGCCTTGGCGTACCCGGCGATCCGGTTGTTCGCCGAACGCGCGGCCGCGAGCGATCCCGCGTTCACCGTCGGCGAGGCGACGATCGGCGACGTCCAGCACGTCTGCGCGGCCCTCGACGGCCTGCCGCTGGCGCTGGAGCTGGCCGCGGCGCGCGTCCGGAGCCTGGACCTCGGCGAGATCGCGGCCCGGCTCGACGACCGGTTCCGCCTGCTCGCCCGCGGCAGCCGGACGGCCGAGGAGCGGCACCGCTCGCTGCGCGGGGTCGTCGAGTGGAGCTGGGACCTGCTCGGCGACGACGAACGCGAGCTGGCGCGGCGCCTGACGGTGTTCCCCGGCGGCGCGACGCTCGCCGCGGCGGCCGAGGTCTGCGGCGCCGACTCCGACCTGCTGCTCGAACTGGCCGACAAGTCGCTGGTCGAAGCCGTCGGCGGACGGTTCCGGATGCTGGAGACGATCCGTGCGTTCGGCGCCGAGAAGCTCGCCGAAGCGGGCGAGACCGAGACCGTCCACCGCGCGCACGCCGAGTACTTCCTGCGGTTCGCCGAGGAAGCCGACCCGATGCTGCGGACCGCCGCGCAGCTGGCGTGGCTGGACCGGCTCGACGCCGAGTACGACAACCTCCTGGCCGCCCTGCGCTGGGCGACCGAGCACGACGTCGCGCTCGCGCTGCGGCTGGTTCCGCTGCTGGCGATGTACTGGTGGATGCGCGGACGGCGGTTCGAGGGCGCCGGGTTGTCGCTCGCGGTCGTCTCGCGGGTCACGCCGGAGCTGCGCGATGAGTACGTCGAGGAGTTCCTGGTGTGCGTGCTCGGGGCGATGTCGGGCTCGCCGCACGAGTCGCTGGAGCAGTACCTGCCGCTGGTGCGGCGCTACGCGACCGACGGCGACTGGTCGCCCCGGAACCCGATGCTGGTGATGCTGCTCGGCGTCGTCGTGGGCCCGCCCGCCGACGACGACGAGCTGGCCGGCCGCGGCGAGGGGCTGCTGGCGGCCGGGGACGCCTGGGGCTGGGCGTTGCTGCCGACGGGCATCGGCCTGCGGGCGATGATGTCCGGCGACCTGACCGGGGCCGAGGACGGCCTTCGCGAGGGCGCGGCGCAGTTCCGCGCGCTGGGTGAGCGGTGGGGCCTGTCGATGGCGCTGGACCACCTGTCCCAGCTGCTCACGTGGCGCGGCGAGCACGACGCCGCGCTGCCGCTGATGGACGAGGCGCTGGGGTTGATCCACGAGATCGGCGCGACGGACGACGCCGCCGACCTGATCTGCCGCCGCGCCTGGACCCGGCTGCTGTCGGGCGACCCGGCCGGCGCCCGCACCGACTACGAACTGGCGGCGGCGACGGCTCGCCGCACGGGGATGCCCGAGTCCCGCGCGGCGGCTCACGTCGGGCTGGCGAACCTGGCCCGCCTGTCCGGCGAGCTGGCCGCGGCCCGGGAGTGGTGCGAGCGCGCGCTCGCGGAGTGCCCGGGCGGCTCGTTCGCGGCGGAGACGGTCCGCGCGATGGCGCTGATCTCGCTGGGCTGGCTGGCGCTGGCCGAAGGGCGTCCGGCCGAAGCGGCCCGGCTGCACCGCTCGGCCCTGCTGACCGGACGGCAGTGGCACGCGGGCGACGTCGTGGCGTTCGCGCTGGAGGGCTTGGCCGGGGTGGCTCGGCCGGCGCAGGCGGCGACCCTGCTCGGCGCGGCGGCGGGCGTGCGGGGGACGTCGATCGCCGGCGACCCGGACGCCTCGTCGGTGCGGTCCCGGGTCGCGGAGTCGCTGGGGACGGCCGGGTTCGAGCGGGCTTACCGGACGGGCTTGGGGATGAGCGCGCAGAAGGCGCTGACCGCGGCCGGACTGGACGGCGAGCAGCCGCGTTCCGGCTCAGCCGCTGGTCCGCGCCCTTCGCCGCTCGCGTAGCCTGGTCGATCGTGCGCAACGTGGTGGTCGTCGGGGGCGGGATCGTCGGTCTGGCCGTGGCCTGGGAGCTGACCAGGCGCGGGCTGGACGTCACGGTGCTGGAGAAGGAGCCGCGCTGGGCGGCGCACCAGACCGGGCACAACTCGAACGTCGTCCACGCGGGGCTCTACTACAAGCCGGGGTCCTTCAAGGCACGCATGTCCGTGGCCGGGAACCGGTCCATCGTGGACTTCGCGCGCCAGTACGGCGTGCCCGTCGAGGTCTGCGGGAAGCTCGTCGTCGCCACCGACGAGAAGGAGATCCCCGCGCTGAACACCCTCGCCGAGCGGGCCGAAGCCAACGGCGTCCCGGCGAAGAAGATCTCCCCCGCCGAAGCCCGCGAACACGAGCCCGAGGTCGCCTGCGTCGCCGCGCTGCGGGTCGAGTCCACCGGGATCATCGACTTCCCCGGCGTCTGCCAGGCGCTCGTCCGGCTGCTCGACGAAGCCGGCGTCGACCTCCGGCTGAACAGCCCCGCGCTGGCCATCCGCGCCGGGAGCGACGGCGGCGTCGAGGTCGCGACCGGCGAAGACGTCATCGTCGCGGACGGGCTCGTGAACTGCGCCGGCCTGCACTCCGACCGCGTCGCGCGGCTGGCCGGGCTGACGCCGTCGGCGAAGATCGTGCCGTTCCGCGGGGAGTACTACGAGCTCAAGCCCGAACGCCGCGGCCTGGTCAAGGGCCTGATCTACCCGGTGCCCGACCCGACGCTGCCGTTCCTGGGCGTGCACCTCACGCGGATGCTCGACGGCAGCGTGCACGCGGGCCCGAACGCCGTGCTCGCGCTGCGCCGCGAGGGCTACCGCTGGGCCGACTTCTCCGCCAAGGACGTCGCCGAGGTCGCGACCTTCCCCGGCGTCTGGCGGCTCGCGAAGAAGTACGCGTTCCCGACCGGGCTCGACGAGGTCCGCCGCTCGTTCTCGAAGAAGCGGTTCGCCGCGAGCCTCGCCCGGCTCGTCCCGGCCGTCACCGAGGACGACATCGTCCGCCACGGCTCCGGCGTGCGCGCGCAGGCGATGCGCCGCGACGGCTCGCTCGTCGACGACTTCCTCATCGAAACCGCGCGCGACCAGGTGCACGTCCTGAACGCGCCGTCGCCGGCCGCGACGAGCGCGCTCGAGATCGCGCGCCACATCGCCGACCAGGTCTCAGAGGCCTAACTCGGCAGGTTCGCCGTCACCAGCGGCAGGCCCTGCTTGACGGCGTCGCACGTCTTGGTGTCGTCGCCGATGAACCCGCTGACCACCTGCACCGACGACGTGTCGGTGATCGGCAGGGTCGCGCCGCAGGTCGCGCGCAGGCCGCCCATGTTCGGGAAGACGCCCCACTTCTTCCCGCCGACGTCGACGGTCTCGGTCGGGGCGACGTTGTTCGCGCCTGGCCAGTCCCCGACCGGCGTGCTGGGACCGAACCAGACCTCGAACGCCTTCTGGCCCTCGTCGCCGTCGGTGTCGTCCCAGAGGCAGTAGGTCGCGTTGGGCACCGCCGACGAGTTGTCCTTCTCACCAGTGGGCGAGATGTTCTTCAGCTGCGCCACCTGGTCCGGCTTCAACGTCGCGCACGGGTCGGCCGAGAGCAGTGGGCCACCCGGCTCGGTCTTGGCCGGCGCCGTCGGGGTGATCGACGGCGCGTCCTGGCCGCCGGGCAGGTGGGCCGCGACCTGCGGGACCGCCGCCTTGGCCAGCTCGCACGACTTTTCGAGGGGCGGTTCCGAGACGCTGACGTACGCGAAGGACTTGTCCCCGAGGAGGGCGTACAGCACGCAGTCGTCGGAGAGGAGCGACGGATACTGCCGCCAGCTGAAGCCGGCGATCTGCTGCGGGTCGCCCTTCGGGACGGCCCCGGCGATGTACTCGTTGAAGTCGATGTCCGTCGTGTAGCCGACGTTCAGGATGGCTGACGGCTCGACGTCGTCCTTCGTGTTCCACAGGCACATCGCCGACTGGTTCCGGTCCTTGTTCTCCGGCACCGAGCGGCCCTTGGCCTCGTAGCCGAGGGCGTCGAGCTGGCCCTCGTCCAGCAGCGAGCAGGCGTCGACGGCCTTGACGATCGGGCCCTGGCCCGGCACCGGCGACGCCGAACCGCCGACGGCCACCGTGCAGCCGGACACCACCACGGCCAGGGCCGCCAGCGACGCCACGGCCTGCCACTTCATGCGCATGCGAAGGATCCTCCCGTTCGGCTCGGACACTACTGGGCCGAACGGGGGCGCACCTGGCATAAGGCCGAATCAGCGGGGCGTGAGGACTTCCTTGCCGCCGACGAACGGGCGCAGTGCCTCCGGCACGCGGACCGAGCCGTCTTCCTGCTGGTGGTTCTCGATGATCGCGACGATCCACCGGGTGGTGGCCAGGGTGCCGTTGAGCGTCGCGGCGATCAGCGGCTTCCCGTTCTCGCCGCGGTAGCGGATCGCCAGGCGGCGGGCCTGGAACGTCGTGCAGTTGGACGTCGAGGTCAGCTCGCGGTAGGTGTCCTGCGTCGGGATCCACGCCTCGCAGTCGAACTTGCGGTGCGCGGACGTGCCGAGGTCGCCGGTCGCGGTGTCGATGACCCGGTAGGGCACCTCGATCTTCGCGAGCATCTGCTCTTCCCAGCCGAGCAGCCGCTCGTGCTCGGCCTCGGCGTCCTCCGGCTTGGTGTAGACGAACATCTCCACCTTGTCGAACTGGTGGACGCGGATGATGCCGCGGGTGTCCCGGCCGTACGAGCCGGCCTCGCGCCGGTAGCAGGACGACCAGCCCGCGTACCGCTTGGCGTCGGTCAGGTCGAGGATCTCGTCGGAGTGGAAGCCGGCCAGCGGCACCTCCGACGTCCCGACGAGGTACAGGTCGTCGTCCTCGAGGTGGTAGATCTCGCTCGAGTGCTGGCCGAGGAAGCCGGTGCCGGCCATGATCTCCGGACGGACCAGCGACGGCGTGATCATCGGCGTGAAGCCGTTCTCGAGGGCCTGCGCGATGGCCATGTTGAGCAGGCCGAGCTGCAGCTGCGCGCCGACGCCGGTGAGGAAGTAGAACCGCGAGCCCGAGACCTTCGCGCCGCGTTCCATGTCGACGCCGCCGAGCGCTTCGAGCAGCTCGAGGTGGTCCTTCGGGGTGAAGTCGAACTTCGTCGGCTCACCGACGTGCTTGACGACGGCGAAGTCGTCCTCGCCGCCGACCGGCGCGTCCGGGTGCACGAGGTTCGCCACGGTGCGGAAGAGCTGGTCGAACTCCTCCGACGACGTGTTCTGTTCCGCCTCGGCGGCCTTGACCTGCGCGGCGAGCTCCTTGGCGGTGGCCAGCAGCTGCTGCTTCTCCGCCGGCGGGGCCTTCGGGATCTGCTTGCCCAGGAGCTTCTGCTCGTTGCGCAGCTTGTCGGCGGCCGCGATGGAAGAGCGGCGGCGGGAGTCGAGCGAGAGCAGCTTGTCGACCACTCCTTCGTCCTCGCCACGGGCGCGCTGCGACGCGCGCACGGCTTCCGGGTCATCGCGCAGAGTCCTGGGGTCAATCACGAAGACAGAGGGTAGTCCGTACAGACTGTGCGTCCCTACTGGGTTATCCCGACAGTCTGATCGTTGAAGCGCTGTTCACGGCGTCCTCATACTCCAGGAAACACGGAGGAGGCGCCCCGATGACCGATGAGCTGCTCGCCCGGCACCGCGCTGTCATGCCGTCCTGGATGTCCCTGCTCTACGAAGAGCCGATCGAGATCGTGCACGCGCACGACCGGCGGATGACGGACTCGCGGGGCCGCACCTACCTCGACTTCTTCGCCGGGGTGCTGACCAACTCGATGGGCTACGACGTCGCCGAGATCGGCGACGCGGTCCGCAAGCAGCTCGACACGGGCATCCTGCACACCTCGACGCTGTACCTGATCCGGTCGCAGGTCGAGCTGGCCGAGCGGATCGCCAAGCTCTCGAACATCCCGGACGCGAAGGTGTTCTTCACCAACTCCGGCAGCGAGGCCAACGACACGGCGTTGATGCTGGCGACGCAGTTCCGGCGCAGCAACCAGGTGCTGGCGATGCGCAACTCCTACCACGGCCGGTCGTTCGGAACGGTCGCGATCACCGGCAACCGCGGCTGGTCGGCGTCGGCGCTGAGCCCGGTCAAGGTCAACTACGTCCACGGCGGTTATCGCTATCGAAGCCCGTTCCGGGACATGTCGGACGCCGACTACATCAAGGCGTGTGTCGCGGACCTGGTGGACGTCCTGGACACGGCGACGGCGGGCGACGTCGCGTGCCTGATCGCCGAGCCGATCCAGGGCGTCGGCGGGTTCAGCCTCCCGCCGGACGGCCTGTTCCGGGCGATGAAGGAGGTCCTGGATTCCTACGGCGTGCTGTTCATTTCGGACGAGGTCCAGACCGGTTGGGGCCGCACGGGCGAGCACTTCTGGGGCATCGACGCGCACGGCGTGACGCCGGACATGATGACGTTCGCGAAGGGCCTGGGGAACGGGCTCGCGGTCGGCGGGGTGGTGGCCCGCGGGGACGTCCTGGATTGCTTCCAGGCCCAGTCGTTCTCGACGTTCGGCGGCAACCCGGTGTCCATGGCCGGCGCGACGGCGGTGCTGGACTACATCAAGGACCACGACCTGCAGGCGAACTGCGCGGCTCGGGGTGCGCAGTTGCTGTCCGGTCTGCGTTCTTCCGGCAGCCCGCTGGTGGCCGAGGTGCGCGGCAAGGGGCTGATGATCGGGGTGGAGCTGATCAAGCCGGGCACGACGGAGCCTTTCGTGGCCGCGGCGGCGAGGATGCTGGAAGAGACGAAGAAACGCGGGCTGCTGGTCGGGAAGGGCGGTTTGCACGGCAACGTCCTGAGGTTGGGCCCGCCGATGACGTTGACGGCGGAGGAGGCCCAGGAGGGGCTCGACATCCTGGTCGACTCACTGGCGGCAACCCACGCGGCGCTCACCTGACCTGTGGACAACGCGAACGGAGGGCACCGATTCCGTCGGTGCCCTCCGTTAGCGTGGAAATCGGGGGCTGCTCAGCTCCGCACGAAGCGCGCCACGTGCTCGGCCAGCTCCTCGCCCGCGTCCTCCTGCAGGAAGTGCCCCGCACCGGCGATGACCGGGTGCTCCAACCCCTGCGCACCCCGCATCGAGCGCTTCAGGATCGGTGCCATCCCGCCGGTGATCGGGTCGCCGTCGGAGAACGCCACCGAAAACGGGATCTCCAGCTCCGTCAGCGTCTTCCACGCGTCCCGGTTCGCCGAGGACGCCGGGTCGTCCGGCCGGTACGGCACCAGCGAAGGCATCGCCCGCGGGGCCGCCTTGTACATCTCGTTCGGGAACGGCGCGTCGTAAGCCGCCCGCTCCGCCTCGGACAGCGACGAACGGCACCCCGACTGGACGAACCGTGCGACATCCAGCACCTGGGCCTTCTTCACGGCCTCGCGGAACGAGTGCCACACCGGCGGCATGTCGACGTCTCCGGTGGGCAGCCCCGTGTTGGCCGCCACGACCCGCGAAAACCGCGACGGGTTCTCCGCCACCAGCCGGAGGCCGATCAGGCCGCCCCAGTCCTGGCCGACCAGCGTCACGTCGTGCAGGTCCAGCGCGTCGAACGCGAAGCCGCGCATCCACTCGACGTGGCGCGCGTACGTGTGGTCCACCTGGTCGCCGGGCTTGTCGGACCGGCCGAAGCCGACCAGGTCCGGGGCGATCGCGCGCAGGCCGGCCGTGGCCAGCACCGGAAGCATCTTGCGGTACAGAAAGGACCAGCTGGGCTCGCCGTGCAGCAGGAGCACCGGCGGGCCGTCGGCCGGGCCCGCCTCCACGTAGCCGACTCTGATCCGGCCGCCGTGCGGGTCGTCGAGTTCGACGTAGCGAGGCTCGAAGGGAAAGTCGGGCAGGTCCGTGAACCGGTTGTCCGGTGTCCTCAGCAGGCGCACGAACCCCACGCTAGTGCGAATGGAAGAGCCGGGCCACGCGTCGCGTGACCCGGCTCACAAAGGCGGGTCAGGAGATGCCGACCGCCACCACGAGGCCCAGGCCGATGTGCGCGGCCGCGACGACGATGCTCACCGGGGCGAACTTCTCGCTCTCGATGGTCGACGCCACGTCGATGCGGGTCGCCCACTCCAGCAGCCGGACCGCGACGACCTGGACGATGATCCCGATCAGGCCGTAGACCAGCGAGGTGATGAGCCCCTCGGTGAGGTCGCTGGCCGAGTTGAAGATCGCCACGACGACGATGAACGACATCGCGAGCAGCCCGGATGCGGTCACGATCACCGCGTTCGGCAGACCCGCGTGCACGAGCTTCGACAGCTTGCCCGGTGTGGTCCAGTCGATCGCGTAGAAGCCGGCGAACATCAGCAGCAGGCCGATGACGCCGTACAGCAGGATCGCGCCGATCCCCCGCACGAGGTCGGAGCCGAACGTGTCGGACAGCGCAAGGGTCGTGTTCACGAGTTGTCTCCCAGGAGAAAGAGCTGATCAGCAGCGGTGTTGTATCACGCTTCGGGGATGCGATGTGGGACAAATGCCGCACCGTCGTCGGTGACCAGGCCACCGGTCTCCCGGATGCCCAGGCCGGCGGCGCTGTCGCCGACGATCCACGCGCCGAGCGCCGGCCGGTAGCCGTCGAACTCGGGGAGCGGGTCGAACGCCTGGTAGACGAAGCCTTCGGCACCGTAGACGCCGTCGGTCTGGGTCTCGTAGCCGGTCGCGACGATCTGGACGTTCGCGCCCTCGCGGCCCAGCTTCGGCTTGCGGACGTACTCGGTGAGCAGGCCGGGGTCGTCGGCGAACGCGGGCAGCAGGTTCGGGTGGCCCGGGTAGTTCTCCCACAGGATCGCCAGCAGCGTCTTGTTGGAGAGGATCATCTTCCAGAGCGGCTCGATCCACAGCGTCCGCGGCAGCGACTCGACGGCGTGGCGACCGAACTCCTCGTCGACCGCCCACTCCCACGGGTACAGCTTCAGCACGGTCGCCATCTGCCGCTCTTCGAGGTCGACGAACCGCTTGAGCACCGGGTCCCAGCCGATCTCTTCGATCGCCAGTCCGACCGTGTCGAGCCCGGCCTCGGCCGCCGTCTCCTGGAGGTACGCCGTGGTGACGTTGTCCTCGCCGGAGGGGTCGGCCGCCGACCAGGTGAAGTGCAGCTCGTTCGACGGCAGCTTGTCCTGCAGGAACGCCCACCGCTCGACGAGCTTCTCGTGGATCGAGTTCCACTGGTCGTCGTCCGGGAAGACGTCGGTCTTCCAGTGCCACTGCAGCAGCGACGCCTCGAGCAGCGTGGTCGGCGTGTCCGCGTTGTACTCCAGCAGCTTCGCCGGCGACTTGCCGTCGTAGCGCAGGTCGAACCGGCCGTAGACGTGCGGGTCCTGCCGCTTCCACGACTCGGCGATGTGCGGCCAGACCCATTCCGGGATGCCGAAGCGCTGGTAGCCCTCGGTCGTCACGACGTTGTCGACGGCCTCCAGGCACATCGAGTGCAGCAGTTCGACGTCGGCCTCGAGCGAGAGGACCTCGTCCATGTCGAAGACGTAGTGCACGGACTCGTCCCAGTACGGCCGCACCCGGCCGCTGCTGTCGCGGGCCGGCGTGCCGTAGACGAGCCCCTGCTCCTCGACGATCCGCTGCCAGTCGCGCCGCGGCTCACGCCGGTCCCGGTACACCTAAGATCCCCCGCTCTTGCCGCTGCCGCCGGTGCCCCCGGTGCTGCCGCTCTTCCCGCTGATGCCGAAGCCGCCGCGCTGGACGGACTTGCCGGACTTCGTGTTGACGTTGGTGCGCGACGACGGCGCGTCGTACGAGCCACCGGTCACGCGCTGCCCGATGACGCCGGTGCCGCCGTAGTTGTAGCGGTAGCTGTTGTAGCCGCCACCGCCGATCGGCAGGAACAGGAAGCCACCGCTGTTGTAGCCGCCGTGACTGGTGACGTAGTTCTCGTCGCAGTTGTCGTCGTTCTGGACGACGCCGCTCGCGTCGGTGCAGACGGCGGTGACGTCGCCGGCCGGCTTCGCGACCGTGTAGAACGTTGCGACCAGGCCGACGAGCCCGACCGTGACGCCGCTGCCGATGAGGATCTTGCGCCGGGTCGCCGCCTTGGCGTCGGCCTGGCGGGCCACCTCCTCGTCGCGCTCCTCCTGCACCAGCGCCTGCTGACGCGCGCGCTGCTCGGCGAGAGAGGGTTCCTTGGGCTGCGTGTTCGCGTCCTGAAATCTCATCGAACCGCGCTTCGGCGGCTCGGGGGGCGGCTGGTCCCCAGTGTTGCTGTCCTGCGTCATGTGCGCTCCGTAATCCCGGCCACCACGAAACCGTGACCCACCCTAACCACCCTAGGTCGCGCACGTCGCGCGCGGCGCGGGCATCATGGACTGCGATGTCTCCCAGCGCCGATCGGTTCCCCGCCGCCACGCAGACGCTGCGCACCCGCGTCGTGATGGGCGGGATCTTCGCGGGCGCGCTCATCGCGCTCGCCCTCAGCGTCGTGTTCTCCTGGAGCGACGGCGTCACCGGCGGGTCCGGCGGCGGTGCCGGCAAGCTCTCGGCGGAGGCCGAGGAGGCTTTCCACTCCCCGCCCGGCAGCTGCCTGACCTGGACCAACCCGGACGCGAGCGACGCGAACAAGGTGGCCTGCACGCAGCCGCACAAGTTCGAGGTCACCGCGCTCGTGGACATCGGCGCGCAGTTCCCGGAGGGCGCGCCGGTGCCGTCGCTGGACCAATGGCAGCAGATAGCGCAGCAGAAGTGCACGTCGGACGTGAAGCCGTACCTCGGCCACAACCTCGATCCGTACGGCAAGCTCACGACGAACCTGCTGCGCCCGACGCCGTCACAGTGGGATGACGGCGACCGCCAGCTGCGGTGCGGCCTGCAGTGGGCGGGCCCCGGCGGCACGCTGCTGACGACCACCGGGCCGGCGAAGGAGCAGGACCAGTCGCTGGTGTTCGAGCCGGGCACCTGCCTCGCGCTGCTGGGCAAGGGCGTCGGCGACCCGCTCGAGTGCACCAAGCCGCACTCCTACGAGATCATCGCGACCCTCGACCTCAAGACGAAGTTCAAGGACACCTACCCGTCGCAGGACGACCAGAAGGCCTGGCTCGACACCGAGTGCACCAAGCAGGCGTCGGACTACACGGGCGGCGCCGACCTGGACGCGAAGAAGCTGATCCTGACCTGGGACCTGCGGGAGCAGGAGAGCTGGGACGCCGGGTCGACCAAGGTCAACTGCAAGGTGGCGGCGCTCCTGCCGGACAAGAGCGGCCTGCAGGCCGTGACCGGCAGCGTCAAGGCGGCCCCGGCGGGCGCCGACGGTGGCCAGCCCCAGGACGGCGGCCAGCCGCAGGACGGCGGCCCGCCTTCGGACGGGGGCGGCGGGCCGGCGACGTCGAGCTCCGCCCCGCCGACGTCGAAGCAGAACGGCTGATGCCGGTCGAGATGAGCCGGGAGCGGTTCGAGGAACTGGTCTCGGAAGCCCTGGACGAGGTGCCGGCCGAGTTCGCGAAGGCGATGGACAACGTCGTCGTGCTGGTCGAGGAGTTCAACGACGAGGCTCCGGACATCCTCGGGCTTTACCACGGGATCGCGCTGACCGAGCGGACGTCGTCGTACGGCGGGGTGCTGCCCGACCGGATCTCGATCTACCGGCAGCCGATCCTCTCGATGTGCGAGGACGAGGACGAGGTCGTCGAGGAGGTCCTCATCACCGTCGTGCACGAGCTGGGTCACCACTTCGGGATCGACGACGCCCGGTTGCACGAGCTCGGCTGGGGCTGAGCGCGCACTAGTAGTGACACCGTGACCACCATCGAGTGACATCACCCTTATTCTGTTACTCGAAGTCATTGGGTGATCGCGATGAGTGCTGGGGGCTCCGGTGAACCCTGCTCGAAGACTCACGTGGCTGCTGACGTCGAGCGCCGCCTCCCACCTGGGCGACGGCATCGGCAAGGTGGCCCTGCCCCTGCTGGCGACGACGCTGACCCGCGATCCGGTGCTGATCGCCGGGCTCTCCGCCACCCAGTTCCTGCCCTGGCTGCTGTTCGCCGCCGTCGCCGGCGCGCTGGTCGACCGGATCGACCGGCGGCGCGCGATGATCGCCGCCAACACCGCCCGCGCCGTCGCGGTCGGCACCCTCGCGGTGCTCGTCGCCACCGGCGGGATGACGATCTGGCTGGTCTACCTGACGGCGCTGGTCATCGGGACCGCCGAAACGATCGCGGACAGCGCGGCCAACGCCCTGGTCCCGGCGGTCGTCGGCGACGGCTCGCTCGACGCGGCCAACAGCAAGCTGCAGGCGTGCGAGATCGTCGGCCAGACGTTCCTCGGCGGCCCGCTCGGCGGACTGGCCTTCGCGCTCTTCGCCGCCTTCCCGTTCATCCTCAACTCCGCGGGCTTCGCGATCGCGGCCGCGGTCCTGCTCGGCCTCGCCGGCACTTACCGCGGCCAGGCCGCGGTGCACCGGCCCACGCGGCTGCGCACCGAGCTGGCCGACGGCCTGCGCTGGCTGCGCGGGAACGCGCTGCTCAAGCGGCTGGTCGTCATCGCCGGCCTGCTCAGCCTGGTCAGCGAGCTCGCGCAGGCGCAACTGGTGCTCTACGCGCTCGACGACCTCCACCTGTCCGACGCGACCTTCGGGCTCTTCGCGTTCGTCGGCGGCATCGGCGGGCTGCTCGGCGCGGGCGTCGCGCCGCGGCTGGTGCGCGCGGCCGACCGGCGCGTGGTCGTGGCCGGCGGGATCCTCTGCTGCGGTGCCGGGTTCGGCGGGATGGGCCTGGTGCGCTCGCCGGTGGCGGGCGCGGCGCTGTTCGGCCTGTTCGCGGCCGCGGTGGTCGCGGTGAACGTCGTGCTCGCCACGGCCCGGCACACGCTGGTGCCCGGCGAGCTGCTCGGCCGGGTGCTCGGGGTGTGGCGCACGGTCGTCTGGGGCGCGATCCCGCTCGGCGCCCTGCTCGGCGGCGTGCTGACCGAGGCGCTCGGCGCCGCGGCGCACACGTTCGCGGTGTCCGGGCTGGCGATGCTGGTGATCGCCGGGTTCGCCTCCGTCGCGCTGCGGCGCTCCTCGCTCGATGACGAATCGGACTCAGCCGGGGCGCTACGGCACCAGGATCCGGGTTTGTGAGCTGAAATATCTCATCACCCGGGTGGTGGGAGGCGGCTATGCGCACCGTGGACCAGGGCACCGGCACCGACGCCGAGCCCGATTTCGACGAGTCCCCGACCGAGTCCGGGGAGGTCAAGGCGGCACCGCCGCAGTCACGCCGGATGCTCGTGCTGTGCGCGGTCGCCGGGTTCGTGCTCGGCGGCGGCGTGCTCGGGCTGCTGTGGGGCCTGTCCGGCGTGCACGCGGGCGCGCTCGACGACGCGCTGGCCGCGTGCCAGTCCCTCGACCGGGTCGGCGAGCTGCCGGACACGAGCCGGGACGCGCAGCCGTCGCTGACGCCCGGCCTCACGCCCGAACGGCTGCACCGGATGACGGCGGCCCGCGAGCTGTCCGCGGCCGCCGCCCAGGTCAACGCGGCCTACCAGCCGCTGGCCGACCACATCGACGGCGTCAGCCGCATGGTGCTCAGCCTGCACTTCAACGACATCTCCGGCCAGCGGCACCTGGTCCAGGCCCAAGAAATCTGCGGCCGCCTCTAGGAGGTGTGGACCGTCTTCACCGAGAGCTGGTTGCCGGGGATCTTCGTGCTCGCGCAGGCGGTCCCGTCGGTCGGCACGAAGTTCGACGCCGTCTCCTGCGGCAGGTAGATGCGCAGGCCCTTCACCGCGGTCGGCTGGCAGGTGCCCGAGTCGAAGTTCTGCACGTTCACGAACTGGATGTCGGCGACCGCCGTCTGGCCCGGGTTCAGCTTCACCGCGTTGCCCTTGGTGCCTTCGCGGAACGCGTCCTTGCCGACCTGGTGCCCGTCGTTGCCCGCCACGTAGGAGACCCCGGGGAAGCCCTGGATCTCGCACGGCTTGGAGCTGGCGTTCTTGATGAGCAGCGGCCGGAACGTCGAACCGGCGCCGGCGTCGCCCTGGCCGAGCGACAGCGTGACGTCGCCGGCTTTGCAGAGGCCGTTGTCCACCGGCTGGGCGGCCGGCGACGAAGCCGGCGCGGGGCTGCTCGGGCTCGGCTCGGCCGCGGTGGCGGTGGTCGAGGTGGGCGACGCCGTGGTCGACGGCGTCGAGCTGCTCGCCGCGTTCGTGGTCCCGCCGCTTCCGCAGGCGGAAAGCGCGAGGACGCCCGCCGAAGCCGCGACGACCGGCAGCAACCGTGAGAGCTTCGTCCGAACCATGTCAATCGCCTCCCTGGTGTGGTGCTACTGGGTAGACGTACGGATCTCCGGCAGGTTGTTCGAACCGTTAATTCCCCACCAAAAGTGTTCTAAACGTGACGGGATCACACTCGGGACGGTCAGAGCGGGGTGTCGACCCAGCTCAGGCAGCGCCACTGGCCGTCCGGAAGGGCGTTCAGCTCCACCAGGCCGGTGTTCGGGATCAGCGCCGCGTTGGCGACGTCCGCGTGGACGTTCGGCGCCAGCCACTCGGCGGACAGCCGGATCGCCCCACCGTGGCTGACCAGCGCGATCACCCCGTCCGGGTCGGCCTGCTCGTGCTTGGCGCGCAGCCGGCCGACCGCGTCGAGCATGCGGGTGCGCACGCTCGTGCCGCTCTCGCCGCCGGGCAGCGACGGCGTCAGCTCGCCGAGCGTCCACCGCCGCACCGTCTCCATGTAGGTGCGGATCGACTCGTGGTCGGTCGCCCCTTCGAGGTCACCCGCGACGACTTCGTGGACACCGTCGACGACCTGCACCTCCAGCGAGAACTGGGCGGCCAGCGGCGCCGCGGTCTGCTGCGCGCGGGTGGCCTGCGACGCGTAGACCGCGACGATCGGCTCCTCCGACAGCCGGAACGCGAGGTCGGCGGCCTGGGTGTGGCCGAGCTCGGTCAGCGGCGGGCCGGGCAGGGTGGTGTCGAGCGCGCCGCGGACGTTCCCGTCGGTCTGACCGTGGCGGATGAGCAGCAGCCTCACGCCAGGTCCCCCTTGCGAACCGCGTCGGCCCACACGGCGGCGTCGACGAAGTCGTCGTTGCCGGCTCCGGGCTCGATCGTGGTGCGCGTCCCGTCGGCACGCGGGTGCGAACCGAGGAACCGCAGGTTGCGGCAGTGCCGGCGCAACGCCGTCAGCGCGTCGAGGATCCGCGGCTCGGCCACGTGGCCCTCGAAGTCGATGAAGAAGCGGTACTCGCCGAAGTTGTTGCGCGTCGGGCGGGCGTCGAGCCGGGTGAGGTTGATCCCGCGGTCGGCCAGCGCGGTGAGCAGCTCGGCGAGCGTGCCGGTGCGGTTCACGGCCGCGGCGACGACGGACGTCCGGTCGGCGCCCGTCGGCTCTGGCAGCTCACCCGGCGGGCGGACCAGCAGGAACCGCGTCGCGGCGTCGCTGACGTCGCCGACCTCGGTGGCCAGCACCTCGAGGTCGTAGTGCTCGACGGCGACCGGCGCGCAGACCGCGGCGTCGAACTGCCCCTCGAGCACGCCGACCGCGGCCGCCGACGTCGACGAAGACGCCACCGGGTGGGCGTCCGGCAGGTTCGCTTCCAGCCACTCGCGGACCTGGGCGAGCGCGTGCGGGTGGCTGGCGACGGTCTTGATGTCCCCGCCGCCGCGGCGCGTCAGCACGCTGAAGTGGATCGGCAGGATGTGTTCGGCGACGGCGACCAGCGGGGTCGACTCGCTGAGCGCGTCGAGCGTGGTGGGCACCACGCCCTCGACCGAGTTCTCGATGGGGACGCACGCGGCGTCCGCCTCGCCCTTGCGGACGGCCGTCATCGCCAGCCGGACGGTCTCGACCGGAATCAGTTCTTCGCCGCCGGCGAGGGCCCGCGCGGCCTGTTCGGTGAAGGTCCCCTGGGGGCCGAAGTATGCGATCCGTGACACAACACCCAGGTTACGGGTCAGCACCGTGGTGACTTTCACTCGGACAGCCGGTACCAGAACCGGTTACGCCGGGTGGCTTTTTTTGCGATGCTAGGGACGTGACCGCCGACTCGGGCACGCACACCGGCCGTGAGGGCACGCACCCGCCGGTCTCCCCTCGCACACCGGAGCTGGTGCTGTGCGCCGTCGATGAACCACTCGCCACCGCCTGGACGTCCGCCGCGAAAGCGGTGGCGGGCCGGGTCCGGGTGCACCGCGGGTCGGTGCTCGACGTCGTCGCCCAGGCCGTGGTCAGCCCGGCCAACTCCTACGGCTGGATGCGCGGGGGCATCGACGCCGTCTACGCGCGGGCGTTCCCCGGCGTGGAGCAGAGCGTCCGAAGTGCCGTTTTGGCATTTCACGGCGGTGAACTGCCGATCGGCGAATCCGTGATCGTCCCGACCGGCGAGGCCGAGCCGGCGTGGCTGATCAGCGCGCCGACCATGCGCGAGCCCGGCGAGCGGCTGCCCGCCGACACCGTGCACCCCTACCTCGCGGCGCGCGCGGTGTTCCTGCAGTGGCGCGACGGCCGGCTCGACCAGGGCCCGGTGCGGGAGTTCGTCGACACGATCGCGATGCCCGGCCTCGGCACGGGCGTCGGCGGCGTCGACCCCGCGACGTGCGCGCGTCAGGTCGCGGCGGCGTGGGACGAGGTCTTCCGTAACTCGCGGTGATCAACCGAAACCCGGCGTGGACTACATCACAGCGCGTTCACCGGCCGTAAGCCCTACCGTTAATCACGCAGGTGAACGTCCGCCAGTGCAGGCGACGGCCGGAGGAGTATGCGATGACCCGGGTCCGCGAACTCAGCCCGTATGTCGAGCTGCACCGGGAACAGTGGAAAGAACTGCGAAGTTCGACGCCGTTGCCGCTGACCGCGGCCGAGCTGCTGCGGCTGCGCGGGCTCGGCGAGCAGGTCGACCTGGCCGAGGTGGCCGACGTCTACCTCCCGCTGTCCCGCCTGATCAACCTGCAGGTCGCCGCGCGCCAGCGGCTCTACGAAGCGACCACGACGTTCCTCGGTGACGACTCCCGCGGCACGAAGGTCCCGTACGTGATCGGCATCGCCGGGAGCGTGGCGGTCGGCAAGTCGACCACCGCCCGCATCCTGCGCACGCTGCTCGCCCGCTGGCCGGACCACCCCCGCGTCGACCTGGTCACCACCGACGGCTTCCTGCACCCGCGCGCCGAGCTGATGCGGCGCGGCATCATGCACCGCAAGGGCTTCCCCGAGAGCTACGACCGCCGCGCGCTGCTGCGGTTCGTCACCGAGGTGAAGTCGGGGGCCGAGCGCGTCACCGCGCCGGTGTACTCGCACCTGGCCTACGACATCCTGCCGGGCCAGGAGCAGGTGGTGCAGCAGCCGGACATCCTCATCCTCGAGGGCCTGAACGTGCTGCAGCCGGGCCCGCGGCTGATGGTGTCCGACCTCTTCGACTTCTCGATCTACGTCGACGCGCACACCGACGACATCCAGCGCTGGTACATCGAGCGGTTCCTCGAGCTGCGGCACACGGCGTTCGCCGACCCGGCGTCGCACTTCCACCACTTCGCCGGCCTGCCCGACGACGAGGCCCGCGCCGAAGCGCGGCACCTGTGGCGCTCGATCAACGAGCCGAACCTGATGGAGAACATCAAGCCGACCCGCCCACGGGCCACGCTGGTGCTGCGCAAGGACGCCGACCACACCATCAACCGGGTCCGCCTGCGCAAGCTCTGACGCCGGCCGGATTCGTCGGATCGGTGACGCGGCCCGTCACCCACATGCGACTCATTTCCACGCTGGGCGAACGTCCGGGCACTCGTTGTTGCACGCCCGCGACTCTCCGCGCCGGAACCCGGCCGATCGGCCGAGCTGCCGTAACCGGTTGGCCGATACCGGGCGCCTCCCGCGAAAGCGACCCTGAAGGAGTCAGGAAAACGACTCTGAGCTGGGGAGGAGGCCCACGATGTTCACGATGATCCTCACGTGGGTCGGTGCGGTGCTCGGTCTGGCCCTGCTGGTCGCGATGGCCGCCGGAACGTTCGCCGTGGACTTCGACGACAGGCTGCAGGAGCGCCGTCGCAAGACTGTGACCTCCGGGGCTTCGCCCCGGGCCGGGGGCTTCGCCACCCGGAACCCCCGAAATCCCGGGTAGCCGATCGAACCGGCGGGCCCGCTCCCCTGAATCAGCCCAGCTCGGCGAGTGCCTCGAGGTAGCCATCGGCGTCGTATTCGAGCGTTTCGGACTCCAGCAGGGTGCCTTCCAGCGCGTCGATCAGCTGCTCGAAGACCTCGTCGCGGTCGAGTTCGCCCTCCTGCAGGCGCTGCACGGCCAGCCAGGCTTCGGCGGGCTCGTCGTCCCACAGCTGGTCGACGATCGTCGCGCGCAGCACCAGCCGCTGCTCTTCCTCGTCCTCGTCGGCCTCGGCGATGACGAGCGCCCGGCGCTGGTCGGGGTCGGTGGGATCGAGGTCGACCTCTTCGTCCTCGATCTCCGTGGTCAGCGACGGCACCGCGAACATCCGGCGTTCCAGCGCGTCCGCCAGCTCGGTCGGCGACAGGTCGCCGACGTCGCCGAAGTAGCGCTCCAGCGGTGAGTCGTCTTCGTCGGCGTACTCGCTCAGGTAGTCGGCGACGGCCTCGTCGAGCGCGGCGATCGCCGTCTCGGTGAGCCCGGCCCGCTCCCCCGTCCACTGCACCCAGGCCAGCACGACCGGCTCCACGGCCTCCTCGTGGTCGGCGTCGAGCTCGAGCTCCTCGCCGAGCAGCCCTTCGAGGAACCGCGCGATCTTCTCCGGCCCGACGCGCAGCGGGTTCGCGGGGTCGGTGGCCAGGCCGTGCTCCAGCAGCAGGCGCCCGATCGCGCGCGCGGCGCCGGCGTCCTCACCGCTCGCCGTCACGAACTGCTCGACGACGGCGGCCCGCTCGGCGTCGGACCACTCGGCGACCTCGGGGACGAGCGCGGGTTCCGGCAGTGCGCGGGACCACGTCAGCGCGATCGCGTGGAAGCGCGCGTAGTCCTCGCTGACGTCGGCTTCGTCGAGGTGATCGGTGGCGTCGAGGCCGTCCGAGAGCAGGCGGTGCGCTTCGGCCGGGTCGACGGCCTCCGCCACGACCAGCTCCGGGTCGGCGTCGGCCTGCGCCCGCATCTCGGCGAGGACCTCGCCGGGCTGCTCGATCACGACGAGGTCCCGCACGCGGCCGCCCTCGGTGAAGTCGAGCAGCGCGAGCAGGCCGTGCGCCTGGTCGCCGTGGCCGAAGACGCAGAGCAGGGACGACTCGTCGCCGTAGACGTCACCGGTCCGCCAGCACTCGCCGGCGGTGACCTGGCCCAGGTCCGCGGCCCAGGCCGGCGCGGGGATGCCGCGGCCGAGGACGACCTGCAGCCCGTCTTCGGCGGCCTTGCGCTCGACGTCGGTCTCCGCGACGACCTTCAGCGCGGCCAGCAGCGCGGCGGCGGCCGGGGTGATCTTGCGCTGCGCGAACGCGATCAGCTCGAGGCCGAGCGGCTCGTCGCCTTCTTCGAGGGGCACGTCGTGGAACTGGCCGAGGACCTCGGAGGCGAGCAGCTCGACGTCCACCGGCGCGGGGTCGGCGCCCAGCGCCGAGAAGTCGTTCAGGACGTCCTTGAACAAGCCGGTCACGCTGTGGGTGACGGGCTGCGGGGCTTTCTTGCGGGCGCGGCTGACCGGAGACATGCGCTCATGCTTCCATGCGTTTGAGCGAGACGGTCGCGGTGGCCCTGGCGCGGGTCCCGCCGCGTGCTCGACGGGGAGGCGCCGAGCCGGACGGCGGAACAGGACCACCGCGACATCGCTGGCCAAGGAGGTGACCGCCTTGGCGGAACTTCGCTGTCCCGGTGCACGTGAAACACCGGTTCACCTCCGTCAACGAGGTGCGCGCGGAGGGGTTACGGCTTTGGGCAAAGCAATGCGCGCGGTCCGGATTTCCGTGATCAGCCGGGTTTTCCGGCGGTGGGTTTCCACCAACGTCGCGAGGTAAGCGGTGAATTCGTCCGGGGTTTCGGCGCGCTTGTGCAAGGTGCGCAACAGCTTCAGCCGGCGCGCGGCTTCGCGGTAGGCCTCCGGGTCCTTGCGCTCGATGAGCTCCTCGACGTGCTCGCGGAAGACCGGGATCGGCTCGGCCGGGTGCTCCGCGGCCCGCTGCTCGGCCAGTTCGAGCTTCAGCTCCGGCGACGCCCCGAACCGCACGCACGCGCGCCAGGCTTCGTCGGGACGGCCGTCGTCGAGCAGGACGCGGGCCAGCTCGTCGGCGTGCCCGACGCTCTCGGCGGCCAGCTCGCGCAGGCGGGCCAGCGCGGCCCGGCGCTGCGTCGTCCACTTCCCGTCGGCGGTCGCGGCTTCGCGCAGCGCGGCGAACGTCTCGCGGTCCGGCCCGGCGTCGAACGCCTTGCGACGGCGGGAGGTTTCGTCCTCGGGTCCGGGCGGCGGCGGGTTCTTGTCGTGGGTGAGCGCGCGGGCGGCGTGCGCGATGGCCTCGCTGTGCCGCCCGGCGGCCCGCAGCACCCGGACGATCTTGAGGCTGACGTCGCGGCGCGGCGGCTTGGCGGACAGGATCGCGACCAGCTCGTCGACGTCGCCGAGGACCTCGGCCAGCTGTTCCCGCAGTCGTTCGGCGACGTCCCGGCGGTGGCCGGGCCCGCTCGCCGTCAGTACGTCGTCCACAGTGGACTTGATCCGGCGCAGGCCGGTTTCGCCCAGCGCCGTCGCGAAGCCGGCGAGGTCGATCGACGGGCGGCCCGGGCCGTCGAACTCGACCTCGAGGATCCAGTCGGCCAGCTTCTCCGGGTCCGGCGGCCGGGCGGCGCACGCGCGGGCGTACAGCTCCACGGCGCGGTCCAGCCGGTCGCCGAGGTCGCCGGCGTGGTCGCCGGACTGCTCGAGCACCTCGCTGATGTCGTCGACCGTCCGGCGGGCCAGCGGGGCCAGGTCGGCGCGGCTGCCCGCGTCGAGCATCCGCCGCAGCGTGTCGAGGACCGCGCCGACTTTCGCGGTGTACTCGCCGTTCCCGTCGGTCACCGCGGTGTCGAGCAGCCGGTGCGCCTCGCTGACGTCACCGGATTGGGTGGCGGCGCGCAATTCGAGGGAATGCCACAACTCAGGGTCACGCTCAGCCTGGGCGTGCAGCAGGTCCGCCAGCGTCTCCGCGTCCAAAGTGCGCAGGTAAGGGCGGAGATCCGAGGGGGGACTCACGCGGACCAGTCTGCCCGAGCCCGGCAAGCGCGCGTGTGGGCCAACCGCGTGCTCTTTTCGGCGTAATCCTTGACTTTGCGTGACGGTTTCATGGGCGCCGCAAGTCGTCGAGCACGGCTTTCATCGGCCACGGTTCCGGCATCCGCGGCCGTCGTGACCGTGTGTGCCGGGGCCGGGGGATCGCGGCCCGCATCGTCGGCACCATGATCGGCACGACCGGCACGGGCACCCGCGCGACGAGCCGGCGCACGACGACGAGCAGGAGCGCGGCGCACAGCAGCAGGGCCGAGCTCGCGGCGATCGCGGCGGCGAGCGTGCGGCGGCCGTCGTCGAGGGTGAGCTGCACGGCGTACTGGCTTTGCTGCGAGTACAGGAGGCCGAGCTGCCGGGAGACGGTGTAGGCGGAGCCGCGCCACGTGGATTCGGGGACGGGCAACGGCTCGCCGGCCGCGAACGCGTCCTCGACGGCCGCCAGCCTGCTCCAATCGGCGCTGCGGGTGAGCGATTCGTACGCGATACGGCCACTTTCGGTGAGCTGCGGGGCGATCCGGTCCAGCTGGGCCCGGTAAGCGGCCACGGCCTCGGCGAACGGCCGCCGCGTCACGCCGTCGATCCCCGCCAGGGCGAGGGAATCGGAGCGATCCATGCCTTCGGCGACGGAAAGCAGCTCGACGGCGGTGGTCTGCTGGTACCCGGATTCGGCGTCGGGCGCGTGGCGGGCGTTGTCGCGGAGGCCGGCGATGGCGGTATCGATCCGCTGGGTGAAATTCGCGTACGCGGCGGTCCGTTGGTCGGGCACGGACATCGCTTCGCTGCGCTGGCCCTGCAGGGCGACGACGGCGCGGGCGGTCCGCCCCGCCGCGCCGGCCGTGTCCATGGCGCTGTCGCACGTCCGGTTCGCTTGGTGGACCAGGAAGAACGCGATCACGACGGCGACGACGACGAGCGCGCCACCGGGCACGAACGCGATGCACAGCATGCGGCCGCGGACGGATCGCAGGTACTTCAAGGCGTGCCTTTCCGTGCTTTGAGCCCCGCAGGCATCCCGACGAAGTTCAACCTATTGAGTGAGAGATTCACCGGTCAACGCCGGTCCGCCATACGGCCGTTAGCGCACCGTGACCACCGAGGACAATCACCGGGTGACCTTCGACGACGTGACCCAGCGCCTCCGCGGCTTCGCGGCGGCCCGCGCCTGGGAGCCCTACCACACCCCGAAGAACCTCGTGATGGCGTTGTCCGGCGAGGTCGGCGAGCTGACCTCGCTGTTCCAGTGGCTGACGCCGGCGGAGTCGGACGCGTGGCGCGAGGATCCCGCGCTGGAAGCGAACGTCCTGGACGAGATCGCGGACGTCACGCTGTACCTGCTCCAGCTGGCCGACCGCCTGGGCGTGGACCTGACGGCCGCGGCCCACGCGAAGATCGACCGCAACGAGCTCCGGTTCCCGCCCCCGGACGCGAGCTAGCCCCAGAAGATCCCGTCCGGGTTGCGCTCGACCTCGGCGAGCAGCGGGGTCGGCGTGCTCGCGACGGGAGCGTCCGGGTAGGTCAGCCACCGCCCGTTCCGATCGGACCAGCGCACCGACCAGATCCCGAACTCGTCGAGCCGGAGCTGCGCGATCTTCTGTTCGGTCCACTCGGGCCCGGCCTGCGGCGACCACGGCGCGCGGCATTCGACGATGGTGACCGCCCGGCCCCGGGTCCGGCACTCGACACGAACTTGGTCGTGCAGGTGCTCGGGGACGCGTCGCGAGCACCACCGTTCGATCTGCCGGAGCGCGAGTTCCGGAATTCCCGCCATGGTCACAGTGAACCCGAGCCCGCGGGCGCCCGCCTCCCCGGCCCCGGGCCCGGCCGTCGTCCGCTTCCGGTCACCGCGGCGCGGGCTCGGCGATCCGCCACCCGCCGAGCAGCGCGCCGACCCCCAGCGCCGCCAGGAAGATGCCCGCCGCCAGTGGTGAGCCGGCGAACATCGCGAGCACGACGATGACCATCAGCAGCAGCCCGGCGCCCATCAGGATCCGGCCGCCGACCACCTTCGCCAGGCGACCGGACGCGGCGGACGCGGCCCGTGGTGCCGGCGGTGGCTCGAAGCCGAGCGCCACCGGTGCGGTGCGGACGTCGAGCACTTCGGCGCCCAGCTCGGCGGCGCGGGCCAGCCGGGGCTCGTCGGCCGGCGTCGTGGCGTCGACCACGAGGTGCGTGACGCTCGCGGTCAGCTTCTTGGCCAGCTGGACGCCCTCGGCGAGCACCCGCGCCCGCATGCGGTCCGCCGCCACCGTCGTGCCGAGCACCAGCACCCGGGCCGGCTTGCCGCCCGCGACCGGGCGCAGGTCGCCGGCGCCCGTGACGCCGAGCGCCGTCGCCACCTGGCGCAGCTCGTGCGCCTCCGCGGCGGTCACGACGCCGTCGCGTTCCGCGATCTCCCGCAGGGCCGTCACGAGCTGCTCGTGCGTCGCCCGCACCTGCGCGTCGGACAGCCCCGCCTCGGTCGCCGACGCGGCCAAGGCGGCCACCTCTTCCCGCGACAGGTGCTGGTCCGAGACGACCTCGGCGAGCAGGTCCAGGTAAGCGTCCCCGCTCCGGCCGGCGGCGATCCGCTCGAGCGCCTCGGCCATCCACCCCGGCTCGGCCGGCAACGCCTCGGCGCGCGGGAGCAGCCGGCCGCCGGCGAACCGCGGCAGACCGGGAAAGACCGGTGGCGACGCGAACGTGAACCCGTACCGCCCGAACATGCCGGTGACGAGCTGGGCGACGGTCCTCGCGCCGGACAGCGCCGACTGGCCGGGCCGCGTGGACACGCCCAGCGCGTGGGCCACGGTGGCGAGCCGGTAGTTGGGCAGCCGCACGACCGACCGCGCGGCCGGCAACGTCGAGACGCCCGGCAGCACGGGCATCCGGACGCCGAGGAACTTGACCTCGGAGTCGAGGAAGGCCGTGACGGACGCCAGGTCGTGGGCCACGATCACACTGCCCGCGCACAGATCGAGCAGCGGCCCCAGCACCTCGCCGAACGACGGCGCGTCGTCGAGTTCGCCGCGCGTGATGCCGTGCACGAGCGCCGGACCGGGCGGCAGCCCGGCTCCGGGATCCACCAGCGTCGTCAGCTCACCCACGATCGAGCCGTCGGCGTGGACCCGCACCGCGGCGACCTCGACCACCCGGCCGGGGCGCAGCCCGGTCGTGCGGACGTCCACCGCGGTGAAGTCGATTCCGTGCGCGGGGTAGCCGCCCGCGCCGAGCAGCGAGAGGGATTCGATCACGTCCGCTGGTCGTTTCCCCGCGGCGTCTTGTGACAGCTTTTCGGCGCGCGGCCGTGGTTCGTGACGCGATCGTGACGGCAACAATCCGTCCGATAACGACTGATGGGCGATCACGAGCCCCTGCGTAACAAGGGCGGGAGTTTTCCCGAGTACACCGTCGGCACGTCGCGTTCGAGGAACGAGGAATCCGGGATGAAACGCCTTCCGAACTGGCTGAAGATCGTCTTGGCCGCTTTCGCCGTCCTGTTCGTGCTGGGCGCGATCTTCGGGAAGGCGCCGGAGCCGAAGCCCGCGGCCGTCGCATCTCCGGCACCCCCGGCGACCACGGCGAGCAGCGCGGCTCCGGCTCCCGTCACCTACACGATCGGGACCGTGACGGACGGAGCGACCGTGGTGGTGAACGGCAGTGACGGCACCAGTAAAACGGTGCACGTCCTCGGCGTCACACCACCGGTCGTCACCACCGGGTGCTACTCGGCGGAATCGCTCGCCTGGGCCACCACGACGCTTTCCGGCAAAGCCGTGACGCTCGGCGCGGAAACGGCGCACGGCATCGCCGTGACGTTGGCCGGCGGCGAAGACTACGCGGCCCTCGCGATTCAACGGGGTTATCTCAAGTACGCGACGGACGCCGCGTTGCCCGCGCTCGCGGCCGCCGAGAGCGCGGCGAAGCAGGCGGCCGGCGGGCTGTGGGGACCGCCGTGCAACGGGACCATCGACGTCCCGGCACCGACACCCACGCCGACGCCGACCCCGGAACCGCCGGTCACGAAGGCGGCCCCACCCGTGCAGACCACCGAAGCGGAACCCACCCCAGAACCCGATTCCGCCGCGTACTACAAGAACTGCACGGCCGCGAAGGCCGCCGGAGCCGCACCGCTGCACCGCGGCGAGCCCGGCTACCGGGCCGCGCTCGATCGCGACGGCGACGGCGTGGCCTGCGAACGGTGATCTAACCTGGACCGATGACCACCGCCGACGACCTGCTCGGCAGGCTCGCCGCCCTGAGCCGTAAAGAGCTGGCGAAAGTGCTGGCGCACCGGCCGGACGTGCTGCAGGAACCGTGGCCGCGGCGGCTCGACGTCGTCGCGGCCCGGCTTGCCTCTGTGCAGTCCGTGGAAGATGCCGTGCTCGGGTTGTCCTCGCCCCAAGCGCAGGTCTTGAGCGCCGTCCAGCTTTGTCACGCGCTCGGGCGGCGGCCGACCCCCATCGGCGAAGTCGCGAAGCTCCTCGACGCGGCACCCGCAACGGTCGAGTCCTTTGTGGACGAACTCGCCGAACGGGCCCTGCTGTGGCACGACCCCGACGGCATCCGGCTCCCGGGACTCCTGCACAAGGCGAACTTCAGCGACGAAGGCCTCGGTCTCCCCGTCGCCGAACTGCTCGGGGAGATCGGCCGGAGCCGCGCGGCGCACCTGTCCCGAACCCTCGGACTGCCCGAAGGCCTGAAGGAACTCGTCCACTTCTTCCGCGACGGCGACCGCGTGCGCGAGCTGTTCCGCACCGCTCCCGAGCCGACGCGGAAACTGCTGCAGGACATGGCCGACGGCGTCCCCGAGGCCGAAGGCGTGGTGCTGCCCTTCCACACCGCGGAGGGCTGGGCGTTCGACCACGGTTTCCTGTTCGGCACCTACTACGGCAGCGCGGTCATGCCGATCGAGGTGTCGCTCGCCCTGCGCGGCCCGGAGCACCAGCTGCCGTTCACGCCCGACGAACCCGAGTACGCCGTCACGCACGTCGGCGCCGAGCCGGCCGAGGCCACCTCGTCGGCCGCCGCGCTGCGGCTGCTCGACCGCGTCTCGGCCGTCCTGGACCGCGCCGGCGCGGAGCCGCTCCCGCTGCTCAAGGACGGCACGATCGGCGCTCGCCTCGTCAAGAAGCTCGCCAAGGACACCGGCGGGACGCCCGCGGAGATCGAGCTGGCCATCGACCTCGCGGCGCAGGCCGGGCTGCTGCTGGCCGACGAGCCGCCGGCGCCGCGCCGCGGCCAGAAGGCGTCGCCGCCCACGCTGGCGCTGGACCCCGGCCTCGCCCGGCCCGCGCCGGCGCTGCTCTACCGGCTCCTGCTGACGACCTGGTGGGAGCCGGCGCCGCCGGAGTACGGGACCGACGTCGACGCGCTGGTGCGACGCCTGGTCGTGCGGCTGCTGGCGCGGCTCGAGCCCGGCGCCGCGATCGTCGACGCCGACGCGCTGACCCGCCTCGCCGCGTGGCACGCGCCGATGCTGGCGACCGAGGACTTCGCCGGTTACGTCCGGGACGCACTCGACGCGGCCGAACTCCTCGGCGTCGTCGCGCACGGCGCCGTCACCGCAACCGGCCGCGCCCTCCTCGAGGAAGACGGGCTCGTCGAAGTCACCGACGAGCTGGTCGCCCGCGCGCGCACGACGGCGTTGTTCGGCACCGACCTGACCGCGATCGTGCCCGGCTCCCCGGACGCCCGGCTCGCCGCTTCGCTCGACCGCGTCGCCGACCGGGAGGCCCAGGGCACCGCGACCAGCTGGCGGTTCTCCCCCGCGAGCGTCCGGCGGGCGTTCGACCAGGGCGCCACGGCGGCCGGGCTCCTCGATGAGCTGGGCGCGATCGCCGCGGGCGAGCTGCCGCAACCGCTGGTGTACCTGGTCAACGACGTCGCGCGGCGCCACGGTGAGGCGCGGGTACTGGACGTCGCGAGCGTCGTCGTGGGCGAACCCGCGCTGCTCGCCGAGCTGGCCGCGCACCGCAAGCTCGCGAAGCTCGGCCTGCGCTCGGTGGCGCCGACCGTCCTGACGTCCACAGTGGACGCTGCCGGCACGCTCGCCGCGTTGCGCGGAGCCGGCTACGCGCCGACCCACCACGCCGCCGACGGCAGCATCGTGCTGCCCGCCCGCGAAGCCGAAGCGGCCGCGCCCCGGGTCGCCGTCCGCGACGCCGGCCCCGGTGACCGGCCACCCTCTCCCCTCGATCACGCCGAACGACTGCTCGCGGCGCCCGCGAGCGGCCCGAACCTGCTGCGCGGGCAGGTCGCGCGGGCGATGAGCGACCGCTACTCCGGACGTCTCACGCCGAAGCAGCAACAACTCTGCTGGCAGCTCGAAGCCGGGATCCCGGCGGACGTCGTCTACCGGGCGGACGACGGTCCCGCCCGGCTCGTGATCGCGTACCCGGAGCTCGACGGCGACGTCCTGGACGTCTGGTCGCTCGATGACCGCGCGTACCGCCGGCTCGAGCTGGCGCGGATCGACCTGGGTTAGTACTGCAACGGCAGTCGGGTGGCGTGTGGTAGATCATCCTGGTGGTGGTCGATGTGGTGATGGATCAGCTGGACCGGGTGCATGAGCGGATCGCG
>NZ_JBFBBZ010000035.1:0-105278 GCF_040682935.1 Amycolatopsis sp. NPDC051061 | reverse complement strand
CCGGCGTTGCACGGCCCGGTCGCCGGTCACGTCGGGCCGGTGACTACGGCCGGATCAGTGTCGTTTCCGCCGGTGGCGGCCCACGGCGGTGCGGCGCCGGCCAGCCCGGGAGCGTTGCCGGCCACTCCGGCGTTCCAGGCGGTCGGCAGCGGCGGTGACGCCGCGTCCGCCGGAGCGCCACCCGTGCTGCCGGGCGCGGCCGGCAGCACGCGGCTCGCCGGTGACCACCCGGCCACCGGTGGGTTCATGGGCGCGATGATCCGCGGGCAGCAGGGCCAGGACGAGCAGGAGCGCACTCCGGCTGGCTTTCTGGGCAGCGAGCCCGAAGCGTGGCACTCCGGCGGCGACGGGTCGGCCGTGCTCGGCCGCCCCTCGGCTCCGCCGCCGGTGGCCGGTGACGACCAGGCGGCCATCCTCGAGGAACTCAAGAAGTCCTCGGATCCCGGGGAGCTGCTGCGGACGTTGGGCCGGCTGCCGAAACACCAGCCGGATCGGGGCGCCTGAGCACCTGCGGTTCAGGGCGAAGCGCAAAGCGGGTGGGGAGCGGAAAGCAAGGCTTTCCGCTCCCCACCCGCGTCGAGACCGCCACCGGTCCACCGGACTCACTTCGCCGGACCGCACTTGGTCACCGTGTCCACATGGGACATCCCCGCGGCGCGGTACTGCTTGGCCTTGGCCGTGGCGTCAGCCGGCGACACCACCTGGTTGCCCGCGTAGTAGGTCCAGTCGACCTGCTCGTTGTAGACGCTGGTGCCGCTCTTGTGGCCGGCCGTGTCGATGAACCAGATGTTGTAGTTGATCGACATCGGCGTCCGCGGGTACACGGGGTTGCCCTTCGCGTCGGTCGTGTGATCGGCGGTGAGCTTGCCGTCGAGGTAGTACTTCACGTGCCCGCCCGAGACCTGCGTGACGATGTCGTGCCAGCCGTTGAAGCTGCGGTTCTGCGCGGTGGACGTGCGCAGGCCGTCCCACGTCGGGTTGTTCCAGTACGTGTTCCAGCTGGTCTGGTAGTTCGCGGTCGAGCCGCCCCAGCCGCCGTTGGGCAGGTACTCGGAGAAGTCCAGCTCGCTGTAGAGCGGGTCGCGGTCCTGCCGCAGCGGCGAGATCGTGAAGTACGTTTCGTTGACGTGGTCGCCGTCGGTGCCGCTGGTGGGCGCGTCGGTGAAGCGGACCCGGCTGGCGTAGGTGCCTTCGAAGAACCGTAGCCGGGTCTGGTTCATCTCCGATTGCGTGGTGCCGGCGGCGGTGCCGTTGGTGGTGGCGGCGAGTTGGGCGACGCGGTCGCCGTTCACCGTCGGGAAGGTGACGTTGCCGGTCAGCCACCGGGCGCCGGGCACGCCAGGGCTGCCGGCACTGGTACGCGTGGACCAGCCGGCCCCGCTGAAGGCGGCGTCGGTGGGGGAGGCGTAGTGGAAGTCGTCGAACAGCACGCCGCAACCGGCGGCCGCGGCGGCAGTGCCCGGCCAGGTGATCACGGCCGTCGAGGTGACGGCGGCGAAGAGCAGTGCGAGTTTTCGGGCAGGAAGTTTCAAGGCGAACCTTCTCCAAAACAGAATATCAGCAATTTCACCGATCCCATCGCGGGATCGCAAGCACTTTGCTCACCGCCGTTCGTCCTGTCAAGCAATCGGTGAATGTCCTGCAATTCGAAGCGATTCCCGGCCGGTGAGGGAAGTTGCCCTCTTTTTCTCCGGCGTCGACTCCGATCCGGGTACTCGAGCCGCGTATGAAGAAATCGAATGAATGGAGGACCTCCGATGACCGCGAAGACGACCGGCTTCACGACGAGCGCCCGGCGATCGATGGTGCAGCGCCCCACTTCGCTGTTGCCGGCGGTGGTGCTGGGCCTGACCGGCGGTGGCGCGGCCGGCGTCGCGGCGCCGGGGAAGCCGGAACCCGCCGCCAATTCGGCGAGCAGCGCGGCCGCCACGACGAGCAGCGCGGCCGCGACCCGCACGGCTCCGGGAAACCCGCCGCCGGCGCGAAGACCCACGAAGCCGCCGTCGAGCGGCGGGTCACCCAGATCCTGCAAGAGCGCTACACCGAGGCCTGCCTCTCCAGCGCTCCGGTCCTGCCCGCCGGCCAGGACGCCAAGACCCTCTGCCGGAGTCCCGAAGTGCTCCAAAGGTGCCGAGTCGTTGCACGAAGCGTGGGCGAAGCCCGGCGTGAAGCTGCCGCCGCAGGCCGAAGTCGAGGTGACCGGAGGGCCCGCGAAGGGCGAGACGGTCACCGTCCCCGACACCGCGGCCACAGTGGACGGCCGGACGCTGCGCAGTCTCGAGCTCATCGGCGCGACGGGCGACACGAGCTCGTTCAGCCTCACGTTCCGGGTCGGAGGCACGAAGGTGCCTGGTACGTCGAGAGCTTCGACATCAAGGCCTGATCGTCCGTCGTGCACGTGCGCACAGGGACCGATAGCCAGGGAAAGTGTCCCTTCGGGCACCTACGAGCTGATAGCCGCGGTCGATGCCGGGGGCGTCGCCACAATGAGGCCGACAGGCCGACCGCAGGGAGAATCGGATGAGCCACGCCTTCACCTCCGAATTGCACGAGATCCTGCTCCGCGTCGCCGGCTGGCTGCCCGATGACGCGTTGAGCCGGGCTCGGAGCGAACTCGCGGACGACCGATGCGCCGATGTCGCCCAGCTCCTGGCCTTCGCCGGGCGCCGCTCGGTGCTGCCGCTGGACGAGGACGACCTCGACGCGCTGGCCGAGCTGCTGGATTCCGAGGGGCGGGACCCCGCCGTGCTGGACGCGATGGAGCTGATTCCGGAATCCTCGGTTCTGCCGTGGTCCTTCTCTCCGGATTGGGACACCACGGACGACGGCGAAGCCGACGAGGGCGCCGATGGTGCGATGTTGCTCTCTGCCCTGGCCGAGCAGGATCTGCACGCGCAGGTGATCGACGAGCCCGGCGTGCGCGGCCTGTGGAGCGCGGTGCGGCGACCCGTCGACGGGGCGCCCTACCCGGCACCGCGGGGCGTCTACGTCGTCGAGGTCGACGACGACGCGGAGGACGTCGGCGAACCGGCCGAGCTGTGTGCGCGGTTCCAGGAAACCTTGATCGCCGCGGGCGAACGGGACCCGCAGGTCGAGGTCGTGTCGGTGCACGGTGCGCGGTCCCGGTACCAGCGGGCGGCCCAGCTGCGGGGCCGGCTGCTCTGGTCGCCGCACGACGACGCGGAGGTCAACGTGGCGCGGGTCTTCGACGAGGTCGACCCGGACGAAGGGCCGCGGTTCGCACCCGACCACGAGAAGATCACGGATGAAGCCGAGCGCGCCCGGCTGGTCGAGTACCTCGAGACAGGTACCGAGCTGCTGGTCACGACCGGGACGATGATCGACATCGTCGATCCGGACCAGGGCTCGGTTGTGCCGATGAACTTCCGCACGGACGGCGCCTGGGTCTGGACGGACACGGTCACCTACTACCTCAAGACCCATCACCTCGCGCCCGACCAGGAACTGCTGGCGTACCTGCGGAGCGCGGACGAGGTACCGCCGACCCTCGACACGGTGCTGCTCGGCCGCGCGATGACGGCTCTCGAACCCGCTGACGATCGGGAGCCGGTGTGGACGAGCCAGGGCGCTTCGGCCTGATGAGCGGTGGAGTGGCCGGCCTGTTCGAGGGAGCGGACCAGAACGCTGCCGTGGCCGGCAGAAGAGGGCGCAGGAAGTTCCGTAGGGGCCGAAAGGCTTGAGCCGATGGCTCAGTGCTGTGGGTTGGGTGGAGGTTGGTCAGGGTGGGTGATGCTGATCTCGGGCTGCGGGTCGAACTGTTGGGCGAGGTGCGGATCCGGTTGGCCGGCGAGGACGTGGCGGTGGGGCCGCCGCGGCAGCGCGCGGTGTTGGCGGCCTTGGCGTTGCGGCCGAACCAATCGGTGTCGCGGGCGGAACTGATCGACGGGGTGTGGGGTGATACGGCGCCGCCGTCGGTGGAGGGCAGCGTGCACACCTACATCCACGGTCTGCGCCGGGTGCTGGCCGGTGCGGGCGGCGGAGACTTGCTCGTCCGGTCCGGTGCCGGGTACCGGCTGGTGCTGGAGCCCAGCGCGGTCGACGTGGTGGCGGCGGAGACGGGGATGCGGCGGGCCCGGGAGCTGGCGTCGCCCGGGAACACCGCAGCCGCGGTCGATGTGCTCGAGGAATGCCTTCGGCTGTGGCGGGGAACGCCGTTGTTCGGCTTGCCGGGGCCGCTGGCCCAGACCGAACGCGTGCGGCTCGGCGAGTTGCGGTTGGAACTGCTGGAGGAGCGCGCGGAGTGGTTGCTCGACCTGGGCCGGCATCGAGAGGTGATCGGGGAGCTGGGCGAGGCGGTCGCGGCGGAGCCCTTCCGGGAGCGGCTGCGGGGGCTGCTGATGCTGGCGTTGCACCGCGGTGGACGGCGGGCCGACGCGCTGGCGGAGTTCGGCGCGGCACGCCGGCTGTTCGCCGCCGAACTGGGCTTGGAGCCGGGGCCCGCCTTGGCGGACTTGCAGCTCCGGATCCTGCGCTCGGACCCCGGGCTCGACCTGCCGGCGGAGTCCCCGGCCGCGGGGGTGCCGGCGCAGCTGCCCCACGACGTCCCCGACTTCGTGGGCCGGGCGGGTGAGCTGAAGCAGCTGGCGCGATGGCGTGCGGAGCTGGACCGCGGTGGCCGCGCACTGGTGATTTCGGCGGTCGGCGGCGTCGGCGGGGTGGGCAAGACGTCGTTGGCGGTGCGGTTCGCCCGCGACGTGGCGGCGGACTACCCGGACGGGCAGCTATACGTGAACCTGCGGGGCTTCGACCCGCACCGGGCGCCGCTGTCGGCGGCGGAAGCGCTCGGGCAGCTGTTGTCAGCGCTGGGAACGGGAGGACGCCGGCAGGACGCGGATGTGCAAGCGGCGCTGTATCGGACGCTGCTGTCGGACAAGCGGATGCTGATTGTGCTGGACAACGCGGCGTCGGCGGATCAGGTGCGGCTGCTACTGCCGGGCCCGTCGCGGTGCCTGGTCCTGGTGACCAGCCGGAACCGCCTGACCGGGTTGGTGGTCCGGGACGGCGCGCGGCGGCTGACCCTGGAGGGGCTGCCCGACGAGGAGGCGCTGGACCTGCTCCGGGTGACGGTGGGGCCGCGGCGGATCGACGCGGAGCCAGCGGCGGCGGCCGAGCTGATCCGGCTGTGCGGGTCGCTGCCGCTGGCGTTGCGCGTCGCGGCGGAGAAGGTCTCGTCGGATCCGGAAGCCGGACTGGAGGAGCTCGTGGGGGCGTTGATCGCCGAGCGGAGCCGGCTGGATGCGCTCGACTCCGGCGATGACGAGATGTCGTCGGTGCGCGGGGTGTTCTCGTGGTCGTACCACTCGTTGAAGCCGGCGGCCGCCCGGGCCTTCCGCTTGCTCGGGGTGGTGCCGGGCCCGGACATCGCGGTCGAGGCCGCTGCTGCGTTGCTCGACCGGCGGGTGGGCGAGACCGCCGAGCTGCTGACGGTGCTGTGCGAACAGAACCTGCTGGAGCGGCGGGAAGAGGACCGGTACGGGTTCCACGACCTGCTGCGGGACTATGCCGCCGAGCTGGCGGACCGGGAAGAGACCGCCGCGAACCGGGCGGCCGCGCTGCACGGCCTGATGCTCTGGTACGTCCACAGCCTGCGCTCGGCCTACTCCGGCATCATGCCGGACTTTCGGTTCTTCGCGACCGGGTTGGCCGAGACCGAGCACGAATTCTTCGCGACCGGGTTGGCCGAGACCGAGCACGAAGTGGCGAAGTTCGGGAGCCGGGACGACGTCGCCGGCTGGCAGAAGGCCGAGGCGGCCAACCTGCTCGCCCTCGCGAAGCACGCCGACGATACAGGTGAACACCAGGCGGCGTGGCAGCTGGCCTGGGGGATGTATCACCACTACTACTCGGCGGGCCGGCTCAGCGAGTGGGTCGAACTGCTGGAAATCGCGATGCACTCGGCCGAACAGCTCGCCGACCCGATGCCGCGGTTGCGGATCCTCAACGAATTCAGCGTCGCGAACTCCCGCATCGGGCGCAACGACGTCGCCGTCGAGCAGCTCAAACAGGCGCTCGAGATCGCCAGGGCGACGGATGATCACTACTCCCAGGTCAAGATCCTCATAAACCTCTCGTCGACGTTGCGCGAGATGAAGCTCTTCGAACAAGGGATCTCGCACGCGAAAGAGGCCATGAAGCTCTTCGAACAAGGGATCTCGCACGCGAAAGAGGCCACCGAGCTCACCGTGGAGATGGACAGCACCCGCGACTACTACCGGGCGGGCGCGTTCGACGCATTGTGTGAGCTGTACGTCGAATCCGGCAAGCCCGCTGAGGCTCTTCGCTTCGGACTCTCCGGTCTGGAGGCGGCCCGCGCCTGCAAGTCGGAACTTATCGAGGACAACATCCTGGTCAACCTCGCCCACGCGCACCGCGATCTCGGCGATGTCGCTGTCGCGATCCGCGACTACGAGTCCGCTTTGGACGTTTGCGGACAGCGCGGGGATCGCTACCACGAAGCACTGGCGCTGTTCGGCCTCGCCGAACTGCACCGGCGGGAGGCCCGGCTCCCGGAAGCCCGGGAACGGGCCCAGCGCGCGCTGGACATCTTCGTCGGTCTCGACGGCGAAGAGGCCGACGAAATGCGTACTTTCCTCCGCGAGCTCGAGTCCCCGGGCCCCACGGGCGGCTGAACCGCCCGTGGGCGCCGTTCAGTGCTCCGTGGTCAGCTGCCCCCGGAGCACGAACCGGTCGGCGCGGTACCACGTGCGGACGTGCACCCGCACCTCGGCGGAACGCAGGTCTTGCACGCGTTCGACGACGAGCAGTGGCTGGGCCACCGGGACTCCGAGCAGACGGCAGATCCGGCCGGCGGCCAGCTCGCACGAGATCGTGCGGGTGCCGGCCACCGGAACCCGGTCGAGTAGGTCGAAGAAGGCAGCGCCGGTCGTGGCCGCAGGCGCCGGAGGCGTGAGTACCACGGTCTCCGCGGCCACCGGGTCCGAGCCGTCGAGGAGCAGCCGCCGGAACTCGATGGTCCGGGCGCCGGTGGCGGCGCCGATCGCCGCGGCGAGCCCGGCTTCCGCTACGCCTTCCCCGGTGTCCAGGACCAGACTCTCGAACCGGCGTCGGCCAGACTGTTCGTCCCGGCCCCCGCCGGGCTCACCGAGGTGGATGACTGCCTTCGGCTCGGCGACGAACAACCCGCTGCCGTGCTGGGTGGTCAGCCGTCCGGCCACGACCAAGTGCTGGACGTTCGCGTGCACCGCGTTGCGGGAGATTCCCAGTTTCCGTGCGAGATCCCGCTCGGAGGGCAGCCGGGTGCCCGGGGCCTTCCCGGCGGTCAGTTCGACCAAGTAGCTCAAGACGTCGTCGGTGGCGCCCACGGATCCGTACTTCCCTTCAAGTCGTCCGGATCATCGCGTAGCCGTCGAGGACCGGAACAGGTGCACGGACAGCGTGCCTCACCGGGTACTGGTCGCCGTAACCTCGGGCCGGCGGTCGTGCCCCTTCGGGCAGTGCTGGCGGCGAAACGCTCCGGATCCGCACGGAGGACGCCGAATGTGCCGGATGATCGGTCGCCCGCCGAAATGATCGGTGCGGTGGCGCGGTTTCGTCACGGAACCCGTCCGATGCACCCAGGAGGAACACATGCAGCACGCCGAAGAGGAGCACGATGGCGTCGACGAATTGCCTTCGCCGACGGAGTACCTCGATCTCATGTCGTTCAAGCGCACGAGCTTCCGCCTGCAACTGCTCCAGGCGTACGACATCCGCAGCGAGCGCGAGGCGCTCGAGAGGTTCAAGGCCGAGGGGGCCTGCGACGTTCCTGCGGGCGACTCCCGGCTGGTGCGGCAGCGGCAGCAGCTCAGTGGTGGCCGGGTGCTCCAGCGCGTTCAGGTGGTGACTCCGCCGGTGTCCGGTTACCTCCGGTTCGCCTTCGCCTACTTCCGCCGCTTCACCGAGGCAGGCGAGGACATCCGCATCATCGACACCGCGCTGGCCGCCACCGACGGCCTGCCCGGCCATGACTTCGTCCTCCTCGACGACGAGGTCATCATCAAGCTCCACCACGCGCCGGGGAGCGGCCGGCTGATCGGTCGCGAGGCACTGGCCAACGCCGACGTCGCGCGGTTCCGCGCTCATCGGGACCACGCGCTGGCGGCGTCGATCCCCTTCATCGAGTACGAGGCCCGGGTGCAGGGCTGACCGAGGGCGATGCCAGGCTCGCCCGTCGGCCGCGAGCGGCGCTCACCGAGGGTGCGGCAGGCCGGAACCTCTTCGCGAGCAAGGCAGGGGAGGGTGGAACGGCTCGTTCGGTCCGGCTCGCGCCGGCGGGCGTGGCGCCCGGGTCACGGGCGGTTTCCCCGGCGGAGCCGAGGGGCCAGGTTGCGTCCTGGCCCGGCAGCCGGGAGCGGGTGCGGATCCCCCGGCGCTGGCGGAACCGCGACGGCGGCGCCTCGTCGTGCCCGGTGAGACCGAAGCCCGGCGACACCGGCTCGGCGATGTCCGCGTGCCCGAGTGCTGCCGCGACCGAGCCGTCGTGGAGGGCGCTCGCCGCCGCCGATGGCCGGGGCCCGAACATCCGCGGACGCCGGATTCGGTGCACCAGCTGGGTTTCGCGGTCGGCGACGGTGGTCACGACGATGGCGGAGCCGGTCATGGTGGGCGGAGCGTAGTTCGCGGCGGAACGCCGCTGCTTCCGGCCGGCGCCGAACGGCCGGCCTCGCATCATCCTGCTCAGTTTGACGTCGATCTCGATCTCGTGGTCCTGATCGTGGTCGGGGCACGGGCCGCGCCAGGCGCAGCCGTTGACCGGGCAGCGGCGAAGGCGTCCGGACGAGATAGGAGAGTCCGCGGTCATGTCTCACGCTACGACGACGGCGCCACGGGTGTCGCCGCCGCTGCACGAACTTCGCGGTTTGGTGCCTCTTCGGTCGCGTCCGGCCGACCGGAAGCCGGGCGTCGGCGGATCACGGTTCCGCGGCGGGCCGCCAAGTCGTGCTGGACGGGTTGTCCTCACCCGGATCCAGCCGGGACAGCTCGTGCTCGAAGTCGACCCAGCTGAACTCGTCCCCCGGCAGGAAGATCTCGTACGTGCAGTACAGGAAGCGAGCCAGGTCCGCGATGTCGACGGAGAAAACCGCGCGGCCGGTCGGCGAGCTGAGCTCGATCAGGACGGACACAGGCTCGTCCGGGAACGGGCGCACCTTGATGTCGCCTTCACCGACCGGGGTGAACATGCCTTCTGCCAAGTGCTCGCGATCGAACAGCCACACGACTTCGCTCGGTGTCCCGGCGTTGAAGTGCGCCCCGACCGCGTACGGGTCGGCGGACACGTACTGCAGGACGACGTCGGTCGGCAGGTACCGGCCGTTGGCCAGCTGATGCTGGAAGACGACCAGGTGGCTGTGGGTCTCACCCACCGGTGGTGTGCCGCTGGCGGTGCGGCAGCGCGGTTCGTGGTCCATGATCCGACCATCGACGAGCAGACTTGGTTTTTGCTCTACGGCGGCCGCATGGTGATTTCGCGTCATTCCCGGACTGCACGGTGACGAACACGGTGTGTGCGTGCCGGGTACCTTTGGGCAGGCAGTTTGGCTGCTCGGACAGTTCGACGTCGCCGCGTTCACCGGCCGCGTATATTGTTCCACGGGTGTCGCTGCGTCCTTGTCTGGGGGAATTCAGTGGAGAGACTCTTCAGTCGGCGCCGGTCTCCAGTGAGCCGGCGGATGTCCCCCCGGCCGGGCCGTTGTCCGCGGGTGAAATCGCCATGGCGATGAAGGATGACGTGGGGCGGCTGCCGGCCACCATGCGGGCGGTCCGGTTCGACGCGGGGGCCGGCACGCTGACCCTCGACGAGGTGCCGACGCCGGTGCCCGACATCGACGAGGTCGTGGTGAAGGTGGCGGCCTGCGGTATCTGCAAGTCGGACGTGCACCGGATCGACGGAGTCGTCCGGCCCCGGCTGCCGGTCTACACGCCGGGACACGAAGCCGCGGGGGTGATCGCGGCCGTCGGGAGCCGAGTGGAGCGGTGGGCGCCGGGCGACCGCGTGGTCATGGCCGCCGGCCGGCCGTGCGGGGAGTGCGCCGCCTGCCGGGTGGGCGCCGGGGCCAACGGGTGCACCGATCTCCGCATGATGGCGATCCACTACGACGGCACCTGGGCGGAATACGCGGTCACGACCGCGACGTCGCTGGTCGCCGTGCCGGGCTCCATCCCGCTGGAGCAGGCCACCGTCCTTTCGGGAGCGGTCTCGACGCCCTACGGCGCCATCGACACCGCGCGGCTGCGCCCCGCGGAAGCCGTCGGGGTGTGGGGACTGGGCGGCTTGGGCACGCACCTCGTCCAGCTGGCGCGCGTGTGCGGCGCGTCCCCGATCATCGCCCTCGACACCCGCCCGGCGGCTCGTGAACTGGCGCTGGAACGCGGGGCGGACATCGCCCTGGACCCCGCCAACGCTCGCCTGGAGTCCTACATCAAGGCGATCACCAAGGGGCGGGGGCTCGACGTGGCGTTCGACTTCGCAGGCCGAGCGCGGTCGTTCAACCAGGCACGCGCCGTGCTCGGCGAACGGGGCCGGCTAGTCCTGGTGGGCACTTCGCTGGACATGTCCGAACCCGGGCCGGAGTTCGCCCTCACGCGCAACAACCAGACCGTCATCGCGCACACGGGCTACCGGGTCAAGCACCTCGAAGACCTGGTCGAGCTCGTCGAGCGCGGCCGCCTCGACGTGTCCACGTCGATCAGCGCGGTGCTGCCGCTCGCACGGGTCGCCGAGGGACTGCAGCGGATGCGGGAGTACGACGGCAATCTGCTCCGCGTGCTGCTGCGGCCGTAACCGGAGGTCGTGGACGAGCTCGGCCCCGGTGAGTCGCGGGTCGCCGTCCCCTTTTCCTTGCTCACCTTGGAGATCCGCTGCCATGACCGACGACACAGCCGTCGCCCCGGCCTTCCGCCGCCACGCGCGCAAGCTGCACCAGGAAAGCTTCCAGGCCGCCCAGGGCGATCAGCCGACACAGCTGCACTTCATGCAATCCTACACCCGGTTCTTGCTGCTCGACGGGGTCCCGATCGACCCGCCGCCCGCGACGAGGCTCTCGAGCGCATCCGTCGCCAGCGCCTGCCCGCGGGGCACCTGCTCGTGCCCGACGTCACCCAGCGCGAAGCCCAGATCGTGTTCTGGTGGTACGGCATGTGGGACGTCTTCGCCGCCATCTATTCCGGCCTCCCCGACTTCCTGCCCTCGCGGGCCGAGATCGACGAACGGATGCGGGAGGTCGGGGGAACACCGGAGATGACCAGCTTCACGGCGCCGGAAATGACCGGTCTGGCCCGGGCGCTCGCCCGGTACCGGCGCGGTGATGCCGGCAGCGGACCGGAAGCGGTCGTCGACGCCCTGCTGCTCCCCTCGATGATCCGCACCGAACGGGCTTTTCAGGGCCACTCACTGCGGTACCCGGCGCGCCCGCGCACCGAGGGTGGCGATGTTCACGAGTCCCGGCTGCGGACTCGGTCCGAGCAGGCCCTGCAACACTATCGGGCGGGGAAACCCGACATCGTCGACCGGTATCTACCGAGCGCTGTGCCGGCGGCTGTCCTGGCTGCACGAGAGCGAGCCCCACAGCCCGGTCTCCGCCGAATACCAGGAGCTCGTCAACGCCTACAACGCGACGCACCCCGGCGCGCCGGTACAGCGGCTGCATGTTCCGTTCCGGGAGTTCCCCGACGAACTCGCGGGTCACGCACAGCCGGGCGCGGTCGCGGCAGCCGGGTACCGCGGCCGGTCGGAGCGTGCAGATCGGCGCGGCGCTGCTGCTGCCGGGCACCAGTGGGGTGTGCTCATCCTCGAGGGCACCTGGTCCGTGATCTCCAGCGCCGGGCTCGCCCTGACGCTCAAGGCGGTGCTCGCCTAGTCTAGCCGGGCGCCATCCGTGCCACGATCCTGGAGGAGCCACCGGCTTCCGACCTCGCGCCGGCGAAGCAGCGGGGGGAGCACCGCCCATCCCGCGGTGGGGCGAGCTGGGCCGAGGGAAACCTTCACTGCAGGCGATGCGGTAAGTCCCCTCGAGCGCACTTCCGCGCTCTCAGGCAGATCGCCGGCACCGGCCGCCGAGGGCGCCGGCCGCGGCGTCGGTCAGCTGGGCGGGAACCAGCTCCCCGGCGGCCGCCGGGCGCACCGGCCGGATCCAGCCGTCCAGCACCAGCCGGGTGACGGCGGTGTGATCACACCACCCACCGTCAATCCGCAGGTCTGGCGCACAGCTGACGAGCAGTTCGGCGCGGCCGGCGGCCACCGCGTGCAAGATTGCGCGTTCACGATCGGTCAAGGTGCCGGTGTCCATGACGTGCTCCTTCCCGGCCCGGGCCCCGCCTCGGCGGCGGGGCCGGCACATCCATGGTTGGCTTCGACGCGCCTTCCGGCGCCGAACCGGGGGCTTCCGGACAGCTCTTGCGCCTCAAGGGGCATCGCCGGTGACGGCACCGCGAAGAGAGCCGCCGTCACCGGCTGACCAACCGCCAAGCCCTGTGAAGGATTTCCCCCATTGCGCGTGCGGACGCCGCGCAGTGATCTCCGTCGCGTGCCGCGGACGGTAGTTGTTGCAGCGACAGAGGTCGAACAGGAGGAACAATGGCTAAGGAGCAGCTGGTGCAGATGTCCGAGGAGGGCGTCGCGCCGAAGGACGCGCGGCCGAGCTTCACGCTCGCGGAGGGAATGGCCGACATCCGACGCAGGCAGAACTCCAAGACCATCAAGTACCGGGACGCGAAGTTCCTTTCCGTGACGGTGCCGGTGGACCGGGCCCGGTGCGACGCTTTGCTGCCGGCCGGTGTGCGCATGGCCGAGGACTCGACCGCGTTGCTGTTCGTCGCCGACTATCCCTGGACGAATTTCAACAGCGTGTACCGTGAGGCGGCGATCTTCCTCAACGTCAAGCACGGGCCGTTCCGCGCCGCGCACTGCCCGTGGATCGTGGTCGACGAGGACACCGCCATGATCGGCGGGCGCGAGACACTGGGCTTCCCGAAGAAGATCGCGGAGATCGGCTGGGAGGAGAACGGCGACAGCGTGCGGGCCACGGTGCGCCGCCGCGGTGTGGAGCTGCTGAGCCTGCACGGCACCCTGCGCGGGCCGCGGTCCTCGCTGCCGCCGATCTTCAACCAGCCGTTCCGCAACGTGCTCGGCACCCTCGGGCTGTCCGTGCCCCGCCTCGTCACCTTCAAGACGACGGACGAACCCCGGGAAATGCGCGCGGCCGAGGTGGCGCTGACCGTCGGCGGTACCTTCACCGACCCGCTCGACACGATCGTCTCCGGACCGCCGCTGGAAGGGCACTTCCGCCGGGTCGACATGCGGGTCGGAAAGCTGCCCCTGCCGGTGGGTCTCGTTTCCCCGACCTACCTGGTGCGCACGCACCCGATGCGCGCGAGCTGACCTTTTCGGTCGCGCCGGGCGGTGGGGACTGACGCTCCCACCGCCGTGAGGAGCGCTTCTCCGTGCACTCCGGACAGATGGGCACCGTCCACTCCAGACCAAGGAAGGTTTCGCGATGACCGCTCCGACGAGCTCCCTTGTGGACTCCACGGACGACCTCCCGGCCACGATGCGCGCAGCACGTTTCGACACCGCCACCGGCACCCTGGCCGTCCGCACCGTCCCGGTTCCGCGGCCGGGCGCGGGCGAGGTGGTGGTCCGCGTCGCCGCCTGCGGGATCTGCCAGTCCGATCTGAGCCAGCTCGACGGGCACATCCCCGCGCGGCTGCCGGTGATCACGCCCGGGCACGAGGCGTCCGGTACCGTGGCCGCCGTCGGTGCGGAGGTGAGCCACTGGCGTCCGGGAGACCGCGTGGTGCTGGGCGCGGGCCGCGCCTGTGGGCGCTGCCACGAGTGTCAGGGCGGCGGCGGCACCAGCTCCTGCGAGTCACTCGAAGTCATGGCGTTCCACTACGACGGTGCCTGGGCGGAGTACGTCCGGACCGACGCGACCACGCTGGTGGCCGTACCGGACTCGGTGTCGCTCGAGCACGCCGCGGTGCTGGCCGACGCGGTGTCCACGCCCTACGGTGCCATCGACACCGCGGGACTGCGGGTCGGGGAGTCCGTCGGGATCTGGGGACTGGGCGGCCTGGGCACGCACCTGGTGCAGCTCGCCCGGATCTGCGGGGCCTCGCCGATCGTCGCGGTGGACCCGCTGCCCGCGGCCAGGGAGCGCGCGCTGGCGCTGGGCGCGGACTACGTGCTGGACCCGGCGGACGAGGCCACACCCGGCCGGATCGCGGACATCACCGGGGGCCGCGGCCTACGGGCGGCGTTCGACTGCGTGGGCACCCAGGCCGACCGGGCGCTGGGCCACCGAGGTCGCCTGGTCCTGGTCGGGATCAGCCCCGACCCGGTGTCGGTCGGGCAGGGAATCCACTTCGTCCGGTACCGGCACACGGTCATCGGTCACACCGGCTACCGCGTGCGACACCTCGAAGAGTGTGTCGAACTGGTCAGCCGCGGCCGGCTGGACGTCTCCGGCTCCCTCAGCGCCGTCCTCCCCCTGGAAGACGTCGCCGAAGGCGTGCGACGGCTGCGCGAGCACGAAGGAAATCCCATCCGGATCGTCCTGCGCCCCTGACCGGGTGCCGCCTGAGGCGCCTTGCCGCTGGTCAGTGCCACCCGACCGGGGCGTTGAGAGATCGTGAAGTCCGCTGCCTGATGCTTTTGCACAGAGTGCGAGGGTAGGAGGCCACGATGGAACCGGTCCGCGTTGCGGTATGGACGACCGACCCGATCATGCGCGCCGGGCTCACGAGCTTCCTGCAGAGCCGGGCCGAGCTGGCCGTGGTCGAGCCGGGGGAGCTGACCGGGCAGGACATGCTGGTCGCCTACCTCGACCGGGTGACTCCGCAGGTGGTCGCCGAGCTGCGGGGCGACGGCGTGCCGCCTGGTGTGCCCAAGGTGCTGCTGGTCGGCGAGCTGCGGGAGAACGACATCCTGGCGGCCGTCGAATGCCGGGTGGTGGCCGTGCTGCCCCGCTCGCGGACCTCGGGTGACCGGCTCGCCGAGGCCGTGATCTCCGGCCGCGACCGGCTCGCCACCGACGTGCTGGGAAACCTGCTCGACAGCGTGCGGCAGCTGCAGCGCAAGGCACCGGCTTCCTCCGGTCCGGGCGCCGCCGGGCTGACCTCGCGCGAAGTGGACGTGCTGCGGTTGATGGCGGAGGGGTGCGACACCGCCGAAATCGCGGACAAGCTGTGCTATTCCGAGCGGACCGTGAAGAACACCGTCTACGGGCTGACCAACCGCCTGAACCTGCGGAACCGGCCGCACGCGGTCGCTTACGCCATGCGCGCGGGCGTGATCTGATCGAGTCCGGGGGCCGGGAGGTCCGGCGCCGGCCAGGTCGGACCCGGGCGGGAAAAGAGGCGGTTACCGGCCGGCCGGCCGGTCCGCGGTGAGCGCCGCGAGTCCGTCGCGGGACACCAGGCCGAGCTTGCCCAGCACCCGGGTGACGTGCGCTTGCACCGTGCGGCGGGGAATGGCCAGCGCCGCCGCGATCTCCGGGTTGGAACAGCCCCGGCCGACCAGGCCGGCGATCTCGAGCTCCGCCGGTGACAGTGCGGACCGGCCGCTCGCCGCGCGCCGTCCTCCGGATCTGCGGGGTTCGACACCGAACGCCCGCATCCGGAGCGTGAGGCGCCGCACGTCCCAGTCCGCACCGAGCTCGTTCAGCCGGTCGACGGCGTCGTCCACCGCCGCCTGCGCCTCGGCCCGGCGGTCCGCTTCGGCGAGGAGAACGGCGACGTCGCCGAGCGCCGACGCCAGTTCCGTCCGTCGGCCCACTTTGCCGTAGTGCTCGATCGCCTGCTGCAGCAGTTCCGGCTCCCCCGAGACGAGCGCCTCACACCACTGCGCGGCGGTCGTCGCCCGCGCCGGCAGGACCTCCTTGCCCGCTTCTTCGCAACAGACGGCCGACGCCGCGGCCGCGATGTCGGCCCGGCCGTGTTCGCGCGCCAGCCGGCTCAGCCAGGGCAGCCACTGGTGGCGGAGCATCATCGGGGAGTAGGCCGGATCCAGAATCGGCGAAAGCACGTCGATGGCCTGTTTCGGCTTGCCGTGCTGCTCGGCCCGCAAGGCGCGGGCGACGAGGAGGAAGTCGCAGTTTTCCCGTTCGGCGTCGGTGACGGCGAGGTGTTCCTCGGCGGCGTGCAGGTGCGCGGCCGCCTGTTCAGCCTCGGCCCGCCGGCCGTGGACCAGCGCGGCGAGGCCGTGCAGCAGCAACGCGGCCGGTCCGGGTTCGCGGAGCCCGTGGAACGTGATCGCCGGGCCGTCTTCGGTGACGCTGTCCAGTTGCACCAGCACGTCGTCCCAGTCGCCGATCCAGTAGTCGTGGACGGCGGAGGAAACCTGCAGCCCATGGGGCTGCGAATACGCCGCGGCCGCGCGCCAGGCGGTGCGCAGCGCCGCCGGCACCTCCGCGACGCGGTCGAGGTTCTGCAGGGTGAACATGCGGTTGTCGAGCAGGTCGAAGTACAGCCCGGCCTGATCCGTGTGACCCTCGACGGCTTCAATGGCGCGATCGATATACCGCAGCGCCCCGGGGTGGTCCCGCTCGATCGACTTGATCAGCCACAAGGTCTGGAGGGCGTGGGCAATCGGGTACGGCTCACCGGCCGCCAGCGCGGCGCGGTGAGCGCGCCGGGCGTTCCGCGTGGCCGCGGGGAGGTCGTCGAGGCTGCCGCGGCTGAAGTTGGCCAGGAGCGAGCGCCGCCGTTCGCGCCACAGGGGCGGGGTCTCCGGCGAATCGTTGCCCTGCAACAGAGCGACAGCCGCCTCGGTGTCGCCGGCGCGGTGCGTGATCGCCGCGGCGATGTGCCTCATCTCGGCGGTCCGCGCGGGGTCCCGGCTGAGTGCCATGGCTTGTTTCGCCGGCTCGAGCGGCTCCTGCCCGAGTCGGAACAACACGAGGACGTTCGCGGCCAGCAGCGCTTCCCGGCGCGGGTCGGCCACGTCGCACTCGTCCAGGACCCGTCGCAGCAGCGCGGCGGCGATCGAGGGCGCCCGGGTCGCCAGGGATGCGTGGTGATCGGCCAGCCAGCCGATGACCCAGTCGTCCACGTCCGCGGGGACGGCGACGAGCTGCTGGGCCACGTGCTCGACCCCGGTACCCGTGTCCGCCAGCGCTTCGGCGGCCCGGCGGTGCCACGCCGCCCGCACGCTTCCGGGGATTTCGTTGTACAGGGCCCACCGGAGCAGCGGGTGGCGGAACGCCAGGTGGGTCCCGGCGTCCACGACGATGCCCAGCTCCAGCACTTCGCCGAACGCGCCGAGCAACGCCGACGGCACCGTTCCCATCATCGTCGCCACCTGCGCCAAGCCGAACTCCATACCGAGGACCGCGGCCCGGCGCACGGCTTCCCGGGTGAACTCGTCTAGCTGTGTCAGCGTGCGGGTCACGGCGCCGAGCAGCGACTCGGGCGCGGCCAGGTCCGTGTCGTCGCGTACTTTCGCGACGCCGCCGACGATCTCGACGGACTTCTCGCGCACCAGCGCCGTCGTCACTTCGCGGAGGTAAAGGGGGTTGCCGGCGGCCTTCTCGACCAGTGCCCGCAGCTGCTCGTCCGGAGGTGCCCCGACGACATCTTCGATCAGGGCTTCGGCGTCGGCGGGAAGCAGGGCACCCAGCGTGATCAGTTCCAGGTCGCGCAGCTCCGCCGCGCGGCGCACCTGCGCGAGGTCCTCCCGGCGGTGGGCCGGCCGGGACGTCGCGATCAGCAGCAGGGGCAGCTGGCGGGCGGCCGCCGACAGCCGGTTCCAGATGAGCACGCTGGCCTCGTCGGCCCACTGGAGATCGTCCACCACCATCACCAGCGGCGCGGCGGCGCAGAGCTGGTCGACGTAGGTCAGGATCCGGTCCGCGGTCGCGGCCACCGGGTCGGCATCGGTGGTCGCCGGCGTCGGCTCGTCGGCGGCAAGGTCGAGGCACTCGGTGATCACCTGGAGCGGGAACGGCTGCCCCAGCTCGCCGGCCCCGGCCCAGGCGACGTGGCAGCCCCGGTCGGCGATGTCGGCCAGCGCGGCGAAGAGCAGCGCCGACTTCCCGATGCCGGGTTCGCCCTCGATCCAGACCGTCCGCCCGGCACCGCCCAGGACGTCGTCGGTCAGCTGCCGCAGCCGGGCGACCTCGGGCTCGCGGCCGCGGCAGGCCGCCTGTCGGCCCGCTTGGCCGGCGACGGCGTGGGCGACCGGCCCGGGAAACACCCGCAAGAGGCCTTCGCCGACCTCGGGGACGGGCGGAGTGAGGGCCGGATCGTTGGTCAGGATCTGCTCGTGGACACGGGTGAGCTCGAGGCCGGGGACGACGCCCAGTTCGCTGCGCAGGACCTCGCGGGCGCCGCGGAAAGTGTCGAGGGCCTCGGTGGTGCGCCCGCTGCGGTGCAGCGCGGTCATCAGCAGTCCCCACAGCGGTTCGCGCAGGGGGTGCTCGCGCACGAGCACGGTCAGTTCGGGGACGAGGTCTTCGTGCCGCCCCTGGCTCAGCAGCGCTTCCGCGCGGAGTTCCAGGGCGAGCACCCGCTTCCCGGCCAGGTTCTCCCGCAGCGCTTCGGCGTAGGGACCGGGAACGCCGGTCAACGCCTCTCCGCGCCACAGGGCCAGCGCGCGGTCCAGTGCTTCGACGGTCCCGGCGGCGTCGCCGTCGCGCCAGCGCGTCCGAGCCTGTTCCCGCAGCTGCGCGAACACCCGCAGATCGAGGTCTTCGCCGGCCAGGCGCAGACGGTAACCCGCCGCGTCCGACAGCAGGAGCCCGTCGGTCGACCACCGGGTCCGGTCCGGCTCCAGAACGCGCCGCAGCCCGGAAATGTAGGTGTGGATGCTGCCGTCCGCGCTCGCCGGTGAGCTTTCGCCCCAGACGGCCTGGATCAGTTCGCCCCGGGTGATCGGTGTGCTGCCGGCCCGGGTCGCCAGTGCGGCGAAGACCGCTCGTTGCCGCGCCGGGCCGAGCACGAGCTCGTCGTCGCCGAGCCGGGCGTGCAGGGAGCCCAGCACGTCGACCCGCAACCGGCGTTCGTTCATCGGCGCACCCCGGTACGCGGCTGCCGGATCCGTTGCCCGGCTCGTTCGGCGTCCAGCACGGCGCCCAGCTCGTGGTAGGCGTTCAGCGCGACGTGCAGGGCCGCCGCGGCCTTGACCGGCCGGTCGGCGTCGGCGAAGAGCTTGGCGGCGTCCTCCATCGCCTGTGCTTCGGCGAACCGGTTGCCCGCTTCGCGCGCCCGGGCCGCGGCTGTGAGGGCGGCGATTGGTGCGTCGTCGAGCAACGCCCGGCACCGGAGAGCGGCGACCTCTTGGTCCGGGGCGCGTTCGCAGAGCAGCGTCGCCAGTTTGGCGTGATCGTGCTCGTGCCGGTCCACGGCCAGCCGGACGAGGTCGGGCATCCACGGGCAGACCACCGGGTCATCGAGCTCCACCATGCCGGAGAGCAGGCTGAAGGCGAACGCGTGCTCTCCCCGGAGCTCGGCGAGCAAAGCGTTGGCGGCGAGCATGAACTCCGTGCCGTCCGTGCCGAACTCGCCGGCGGGGGCCAGCGCCCAGACGGACATCAGATGGGCCCGTGCGTCGTCCGGCCGGCCGCGGTGGGCGGCGATGACCGCGGCGACGCCGCTGAGCCGCCGCATCGCGGTGGGACGGCCGAGAGGGTGCCGGGCGAGGGCGGGGCCGCCCTGCAGGTGTTCGGTCAGCTGCGCCAGCGTGGTGTCCCAATGGCCCCGCCAGAAGTTGTCGGCCGGGTCGGTGCCGGACGACCTCCGCTGGATGGGCACGGCCGGCCGCACCTCCTCGGGACCGGACGTGCAGATCGGCCACCAGCCGACCCGCGCCCGCGCCAGCAGGGCGGTGTGCACACTGCGCCAGTCCTCCGGGGTGGCGGGGTCGCGCAGGGCGTCCCGGGTCCGTGCCATTGCCTGGTCGACGTTGCCGCGCACGAGGCGCGAGTAGGCGAGCAGCCAGCGCAGCTCGGCGACCACGGCCGGATCCTGCGACTGGGCGGCGAGCAGGTTGGTGCCGATGGCCAGGTCGCGCTCGAGCCAGAGCGTGATCCGCGCCGTGGCGACCGCGATGCTGTCGCGCAGGGCGGCGGGGACGTTGTTGGCGACGTTGATCCGCTGCAGCAGCCGTGTTGCCGACAGCGGCGAGCGGGCCGCCAGGCGGTAGACCTCACTCGTCAGCCACTCGCACTGCCACTTGTCCACCGGCAGGGGAGCGGCGAGCAGTTGGAAGGCGACGCGTTCCACGGGAGCGCCGGCGTCGGCCAGGGCCTCGGCGAGCTGCCGGTGGAGCGCGAGGCGGAACGGCGCGGGAGTGCGGGCGTAAAGCGCCTCCCGGACGACGGGGTGCCGGAAGGTGAGTTTCCCCTGGGCCCGGACGACCAGGCCGACGGCCACGACTTCGGCCAGGACGTCGTCGAGCTCGCCGGCCGGCCGGCCCAGCGCCACGGCGAGGTCCTCACGGGCGAACCACCGGTCCAGCAGGGCGGCCCAGCGGAGCGCTTCGGTGGCCGCCGCGGACAGGAAACCCAGCCGGCGGCTCACGGCGTCGAGCGCCGCCGGAGGGATGGCGGGGCGGGCTTCGGGGACCGCGGGCTCCGGCGCCTCGCTCCCGGCCAGCCCCCGGATGATCTCGCGGATGAACAAGGGGTTCCCGGCGGCCGTCCGGGTGAGCTCGAGCAGCTCGGGTCCGGGGTCGGCGCTGCGCAGGCCGCCGACGAGCCGGCCGGCTTCGTCGTCGGTCAGCGGGCCGAGGACGTGGACCCGCGTTCCGCGCGTCGCGAGCTCGCGGCGCAGATCGTCGAGCCGGTGCCGGCCGGGCACCGGCCGGCCCACCGCGAGGAGCACCAGCGGCAACCCGGCGCACTCGTCCGCCAGCCGCCGCCAGACGTCGAGACTGGCGGTGTCGGCCCACTGAATGTCGTCGAGCACCAGTACGAGCGGACGCTCGCGGCACATCGTCCCGACGAGGTCGGTGACCAGGTCCATCGCCGTGGCGAGGCACCGGCTGTCGTCGAGCCGCAGCTCGCGGATCCGCCGGGCCACCGCCTTCCGGCGCGGGTCGGGTGAGCTCGTCGTGACCTTCAGGCAGTCGAGCAGGACCTGCAGCGGAACGTCCCGGCCCAGCACATCCGCGCTGGCCGCGGCGACCGTGCACCCCGTCGCGGTGGCCAGCGCGACGGAGACCAGCGCCGACTTGCCGATGCCGGGTTCGCCGTCCAGCCAGACGGAGGTGCCGCCGCCGGCGGCGGTGAGCCGGCCGAGCGCCGACCGGAGGGTCCGCAATTCGCAGTCCCTGCCGGCGAACGACTCCGCGCGGGCGGCCTCCGGAGGCTGCGTCACGGTGGCCGGCGCGCGCGACGCGTCGGCCAAGTCGCGCCACAGCGCCGGATCGTCGCCCCGCACCTGCTCGTAGCGCAGGGTGAGTTCGGTGCCCGGCTCGGTGCCGAGCTCGTCGATCGTGTCGGCTCGAAGCCGCTCGAACAGCCGCAGCGCTTCGTCGCGGTGCCCGCACCGGTAGAGCGCGACCAGGTGGATGCTCTGCAGCCCTTCCCGCATCGGGTGCGGGGAGGCGAACGGGCGCAGCTCGGTCAGCACCTGCTGGTGTTCGCCCAGGTCGAGCATGATCCTGGCCCGCCGCTCGACCAGCTCGAGCCGCAGTTCCTGCAGGCGCTCGCGCTGGGTGGCGGCGTAGGGACCGGGTAGACCGGCCAGCGGCTCGTCCTTGGCAAGGCGCAAGGCACTCTCCAGTGCCGCGAGCGCGCCCGGGAAGTCGTTCGAGCGCTGGCACAGCCGGGCCCGGTCGCGGAGGCTCTCGAACCGGACGGCGTCGATCGCTTCCGCGTCGACCCGGAGGCAGTAGCCGGGGCCGGTGGAGGTCAGCACCTCGGCGCCGCCGCCGTGCGTGCGATCCGGGTCGAGCGCCGAGCGGAGCGAAGACACGTAGGTATAGATGCTGCCGTTGGCGCTTGCGGGTGCGTTTTCCCCCCAAATGGCGTCAATCAGCTCCGAACGGGTGACGACCTGGTTCGCTTTCAGGGCCAGGACGGCGAGCAACGCCCTGCGTTGCGCCGAGCCGAGGGCCATTTCGTCGCCGTCACGCCAGGCGCGGACCGGCCCGAAGAGTTCGAGCTGCACCCGCATCATCGCCTCCGAGGTACTCCTGGAAGTTGCCGAACGTGGTCACCCATAGGATCTGGTGTGCGATAGGGGGTAAGTGGTTCACTCAAAGCGGCTAGTGCTGGTCTGATTCCATGATCGGTCGACTACACCGCGTAGGACGCATCTGAAGAGGGATACTGTGGTTTCCCCCCAGGATGGGCCGCTGACCTGAGGATTCCTGCGTCCTTTGCGAGGGTTCAGCGGTGTCGTCCAGCCCTGTGCAGCGCGGAGAACTGCCGAACTGGGACCGTTGGTCGCCGAGGGTGAGCAATCGATTACTTTAGGCATTGGCGATGGGTGCGGGGTTCAGGGGAGAGGTTCCGTCCGGTGGTGTCCGATCCGAAGGGTGTTCATGGAGCCGGATCCACCGGTTTCCTCAAGACTTTGCTCGATGCGTCTCAACAGATTCTCAATGTCCCGCTTCTGGGGCCTTGATTTGAAGTTCAACTACGCAGCGTAGTTGTTATATCGGTGTCAACCACCGGAACGACGGCACTGCGGTGAGGTTCAGCCGGGGCCTGGCGCCCGTGCGGTGGCATGATGTGAACAGCGCCTGGGGGCGGAACGCTCGAGGGGTGGGTGTGGACGGGGACCGTTCGAAGCGGGGAGGCGACTGCGCACTTCCTGAGCTCGTCATCCCTTGGCCGGGTGTCCCGGAAGCGCACGAGGGTGACTGCCCGGCGGCGGAAGCGCTCGCCTTGCTGAGGTACGGCCGCGATCGGCCGGCCGCCGTCCGGAACGCCGAACTCGCGCTCGACGCCGGCCCCTGCTCGGCGCACCCGCGATGTATGTGGCGAGCGGTGAGCGTCCTGCTGTGCGCCGGCGAACTGATCTCGGCGGATGCCCGGCTGCGCAGGCTCGAGAACGTCGGTCGCGGTCACGCCGCCGAACTGGTGGTGGTGCTGCGGGCGCAGCACGCGAGGCTTGTCGGTGACCTGAGTGGAGCGCGGAAGGCGCTGGAGCCGCTGAACGCCGAGGAAGCGCCCCCGTTCGCGCGCGCTCTCGCGACGCCTTTCCTCGCCGATGTGCTCACCGCGGCCGGCGAAGTGGCGGGCGCCGAGGCGGTCCTCGCCGGAGCGGATTTCGACGGGGAGCCGGCGTTCACCCGCTCTTTGCTGCTCGCCGCCCGCGGGGCGGTGCACCTCGAGGCCGGCCGGTTCGACGAGTCGGCCGAGAACTTCGCGGCTTGTCTGCGCCTCCCCGCCACCGAGGTGTCGGCCCACTTCGCCGTGTTTCACCGGCGGGGGATGGCTGCGCTGGCCGCGGGGGCCGTCGGCCGCACCGACCGCGCCGCGAGCCTGGCGGCGCAGGAGCAGGTGGCCGCGCTGGCGTGGGGCTCCCCGATCTACGTCGGCTGGGCGCTGTACGTCCGGGCGGTCACCGGCGACACCGGTGCCGCCGAGGCGTTGCTCGCCGACGCGATCGACCTGCTGGAGGTGGGTCAATCCCGCGTAGTACTGGCCACGGCCGCGTACGAGCTGGGACTTCGGCTCACGCGGACCGGCGACAGCGTGGCGGCGAAACGTGAACTCGAGCGAGCCGGGCGGTGGGCGCGGCAGATCGGCAACAAACGGCTCGCGGCGAAGATCGAAACCGCCGGAGACGAAATATCGCAGCCCACCCCACCCGGGGCGTTGACCGCCCAGGAAGCGAAGATCGCCGAGCTCGCGCGCGCCGGTTACAGCAACAAGCAAATCGCTGAAAACCTGTACCTCGCGGTGCGGACGATCGAATTCCACCTGTCCAACGTCTACCGGAAGCTGCAGATCTCCGGCCGTCGTGAGCTGAAAGGCGGTGCGCCGCGACGGCGGTGACCGCTTGACCGCGGCCGTCCTTTTCCCAGTGCGGTGTGCTGTTCGGGCAGAAGGCGATGACGGAAGTCTCCCGCGCGTGAACGGGCGCGGGCGCGAAGGTGGCGCTCGGGTAAAAACGATGTTCATGTCTGCCAGCGAGAGCGCACCGGCCTGCCCGGGGCGCGCGGAGTATGAGCTCGATGCCGAGTACCCGTATTTCTACATCTGCGAGGACACCTCGCTGATCAATCATCGGGTGTCCACCTGGTCGGGCATGGTCACCGCGTCGGCGGGCAAGCTGAAACTGCAGCTCCCCTCCTGTGCGAGCGTGGCCGGTGTCACAGTGGAGATGCACCGCGAGGAACCGGTCGACGTGGTCGACTGCTTCGAAGACGTGGTCGAATTCGGCTATCCGTCCGCGACCGGCAATCCGGCGGTGCTGGACTGGTCGCGCGCGTTGGTCTGCGAACTCACCCCGTTGCCCGCCGGCCCCGGGGACTACCGCATTCGTTACCACGTGCGGGGAGTCGGCACGACAGCGAACGACTCCGATTTCCGGTCGCCGGGAAAGGCGGAGGCGTTGCTGCAGATCTGGCCGGGCGCTCCCGCGCAGCTGAAAGAGGTCAAGATCACCAGTGCGCTGGGGGAATTCTGGCACCCGGGCCAGCGGTTGCGGCGCGCCCGGGAATGCTGAGAATCGGAATGGACGAAGGGCGGCGGCGCCCCTCACGATTCACCGGCCCGGGTCACGGGCGAAGTCCGCCGCCGGCCGGTGGCTTTCTGCCCCGGCGCACCCCAGCCGTTCGCTCTTCGGACACGGATCGCGAGCAGCGCTGGGCAGCCGGCCCCGGCGCACCGCAGACTGCGAAAGTCCACTGCTGTGTTTCGGAGGTGAAAGCGATGCGGCTGGTTCTGCCTCTGGTGCTGCTCGCTGCCGTCGGCTGTGCCGGGTGTACCGCCAGACCGGCCGCCTCCGGCGCCCCGGCCGGATCCTCCGCGCAGCAGCGACCGGCCGGAACCACGACGCGGGTGCCCGTGACGACCGTGGCGCCACGGTCACCCGCGCAATCCGGTGTGACGGTCGTCCCGCCACTTTCACCGGCGACGCCGCCGGCGCCAGGCGATCCCGCGGTCTTCGCCACCGCTCAGGCGGTGGGCGTCGAATGGCTGCGCCAGTGGTGCGCGGTCGACTGGCGCGAGCCGATGAACGCGAACCTCGATCGTGCCGCGCGATTCCAGACGGCCGCCGCGGCGCGCGCGGATCGCCGGGACGGCGACGATGAGAACACCTACCGATCGGCGCGAGAGCAGCAGCTGATCAGTGCCTGCGACCGGATCACCGCCACGGAGAGCCCGGAAGCCCCGCACAGCGCGGAAGTCGCGTACCTGATCATTTCGGCGCGCCGCGTCGACTCGGCGTCGGGCACCGCGTTCGAAGACAGACCGGTGCAGTCGGTGCGGCGGGTCGTCCGGCAACCGGACGGGCGCTGGCTGGTCGACGAACAGGTGGAGGCGGGCTGATGCGCTTTCGCACCCTGCTCGTCGTAGCGATGGCAGCCGTGCTGGGCCTGCTTCTGCTGCTGCCGCGCCCCGATCGCGCGGAGGCGCTGAACTGCACCGGCCTGGCCGTGCCCTCGGTCGCCGCCGGCGAAGCCGGGCCGCCGGCCCTCACCTTGCCCCAGCTCGACGTGGCGAAGCGCGTCGTCGCCACCGCCAAGGGGATGGCCGTCACCAAACGCGGAGCCGTCATCGCCCTGCAGGTGGCCCGCCAGGAGTCTACTTTCGACGCGACGGTCGTCGTCGGCCGGGCGACCGGCGCCTTCCAGCAGATCGCTCCGGGGCCGGGGAACGCTTACGTCGGCTACGACCGGACGGATCCCGGCATGGCGGCCAAGGGGTTCTTCACCGTGCTGTCGGCCCGGGTGCCGGGTTACGACTCGGACCCGCGGTCGAACGCCGACATCGGGCAGGTCGTGCAGGCCAGTGGCGCCGGCGCGGCGAAGTACGCGCCGTGGCGGCCGCTGGCCGAGTCGCTGGCCGACGTCCTCTACGACGGCACGGCGGCGATGAGCTGCGCGACGGGTCAAGGCGGGCCGACCCCGATCCGCACGAACGGGGCCGAGGTCGAGTTGCCGCCCTCCGCGGGGATCACCGGCTCCGTCCGGGCGCCGACCCCCGAAGCGGCCCGCGCGCTCGCCGCCGCGCTGTCGTGGCTCGGGACTCCGTACGCCTGGGGTGGTGGCACGACAATGGGACCTTCGCGGGGTATCCGGGACGGTGGGGTGGCCGACGCGCACGGCGACTTCGCGAAAGTGGGTTTCGACTGCAGCGGCCTCATGGTCTACGCCTACGGGCAGGTCGGCGTTTCGCTGCCCCGTACGTCCCAGGCCCAGTTGTCGGGCGGGGGAACGGTGTTGCCGTGGCCGGCGGCGCTGCCCGGCGACCTGCTGTTCTACGGGTCCGCCGTGCACCATGTCGCGATGTTCCTCGGCGTCGTCGGCGGTTCCCCCTACATGGTCGAGGCGCCGCAGAGCGGCGATGTAGTGCGGGTCTCCGCGGTCCGCACCGGCGGTGACTTCCGCTCGGAAGCCGTCCGGCCAATCCCAGGAGAAAGGCCCGATCAGCATGCATGAAAACCCGCCGGGCTACGAGGTCGAGCAGCCCATCGACCTCAGCAAGCCGATCATCCTGACCGAGCAGGCGGATCCGGAACCGCCTCGGGCCGAGCGGCGTGCACCGGCGCGAAAGCCGAAGGCCGAAAGCAAGCCGGAGCCGCCTGCACCGGCCGAACCCGAGGTCGCCGCGAAGCCCGTACTGTCCGGTCTGGTCGCCGTCGTCAACCTGCAGCCTCGGGCCGGCAAGAGCCTGGTGGCGCGCATGTTGCACAGCGTGCTCCGGACCACGCACGCTGATGTGCAGCTGTGGAACGGGACCGAGCACGGCCGGCCGGCCGGCCTGGTGATCGCGGACATGCCCTCCGACCTGAGCGGCGCTGACTGGCGGCGGCAGACCGCGACGGCCGATCAGCTGGTCGTCCCGGTGCCGGACGACATCCAGGCGGTGCGCGCGGCCTGGTGGCTCCTGGACCGGTTGACCACCGAAGGCCGGGCGGAGCTGGCCTCGGCGGCGGTCGTCGTGGCCATCCAGACCGGGCGCGACAGGAAGCTCGCCCGCCAGATCGTGCGGCACTTCTCGGCACGGATGGTGCAGGTCGTGCGCGTCAAACTGCCCTGGGACACCGTTCCCACCGACGATCACGCGCACTGGCAGCCGCTCGCGACGGCGACCGTGCGGGCGCTGGAAGACCTGGGGCGGTCCGAGCCCACCGCCGCCCGGTCCCGCGCCACGCCGCGCCGGATCGTGCCCCTCGATGTCCGTGACTACGGAAAGGCCGTGAGCTGATGATCGTCCACTTCCTCGCCCAGTCGCCGAACCCGTTCGACGGGGTCGTCCCCAACTTCGACGTCTTCGGCGTCGAATTCAACTCAGCGTGGAAGAAGCTCCTGGGCGGTGTCTGGGGGCTGGCTTTTGTCGTGTTCGCCTTCGGCACGATCCGGGCGACCCTGGAGCTGCAGTCGGCGAAGCGGCACGGCTACCACACGTCGGTCGCGGACCATTCGGCGTCGCTCAAGCGATCGGTGGTCGGCCTCGGCGTGCTGACCAGCCTCGGCTTGATCTTCGGCGCCGTGCTGGCTGTGTTCTGAGGTACCCGTGCCCGGCATCGGCGACCACTTACACGCGGCAGACTTCGTCACCGACCCGTCGACTCCGCTCGACGAGCTGGCCAACTCGGTGCACGCTTCGGCGTTCGACCTCGTCAAGCAGGTGCTCACCGGTCTCGGCGCCGAAACGAGCGTCGACCCGGCATCGCCCGGCTTCCTGGCGCAGTACGCCGCGGCAGCCGGCATCGGCTTGGTGATCATGGCGTTTTCGGCCGTCTTCGCGGTCGTGCACAGCATGCGCCGCGGTGGCCGGGACGACTTGCGGGAGTCGCTGTTCAAGTACTTGCCCGCGGCGGTCTTCCTGATCACCTTCTCCCCGGCGATCGGGGTGCTGGTGCTCGACGCGGCGAACGCGGTCACCCAGGGCATCGCCGGCTGGGGGGCGGCCACCATCGGGGACACCAGCTCCCGGGTGGACACCATCGCCGGGATGACGGCCGACAAGCTGCCCGGGGGTACGTTCGTCGGACTGCTCGTGTCCCTCCTGATCGTGGCCGGGGCGCTGGGCATATTCCTCGTCCTCGCCGTGGAAAAGATCGGGTTGCCGGTCGCCGGGATCATCGCCGGCGTCAGCTGGGGCATGCTCGTACACCCGCGGTGGCGGCTGAAGGCGCTGCGGCTGCCCACGTTGTGGCTGGGCATGGTGTTCGCCAAGCCGGCGCTCTTCTTGCTGCTGGCCGCCGCTTTTGGCGCCTTCGGCGCGGCCGGTGGGGAACCGACCGGCGTCACCGGGCTGATCCAGCTGTGCCTGCTGGCGGTCGCGTTGCTCGTCTCGAGCGCCGGACCGCTTCTGCTCGTGCGCAGTTTCCGCGGAGGGGGGCGGGAAAGCGCGTCCCGCGCCGAGACCGCGGGACACGCACCGGTCGGGATCCGTGGTTCGGTAGTCGCGTCGCCGGACCGGATCACCTTCCTCGCGTCGCCGTTCCCCGGGACGGGACCTGGGCTGGCCGGGCCGGCTCGCACGATCGAGGAGGCCTACGAACGTGGGCAGCAGGAGCGGAAGACCCCGCAGCGCGACCGTGGCCGGCCGGAGGAACCACCGGGACCGGCCCGGCATACTCACCTGGACGAAGCCGGGCAGACCGGGGCGATCGCCCCGCCGGCGAAGGGGATGGTCTGATGCGCACGTCGATACTCGGTGGTGAGATCGCCGGCCGGGGGCTGCTGGGCAAGATCGACGGCCGGACCGGCGGCGCGCTCGGGGTGACCGTGCTGATCGCCCTCTGGCTGTGGCTGGGCATCGGCGGGATCGCTGGAACCATCGCCGGACTCGGCGTCTTCGCGCTCGGCGTGGCCGTGCTGTACCCGTGGAACGGGCAGCGCTCACCGGCGGCCGGCTGGGTTCGCAACTGGCGGTTCGTCCTGCGCCGGTGGCGGGGAGTGACGGCCTACCGCGCCGATTCCGAAGGCGCCGCCGCCCCGATGCTGCCCCCGCCGGTAGGCCGGGCCGCGCCGTTGGACCTCGCCGGCACCCCGCACGCCGACATGTTCGTGCTCCACCACGCCAATCCCGGCGAGGCGCCGTACCTGTCGGTGGTCATGGAGGTCGAAGGACAGCCGCAGCGCCTGCGGCCCATCGCCGAGTTCGAGGCGGCGTCGGCGCGGTACGGTGTGATGCTGTCCCAGCTGGCCCGGGACGGCTCATTCATCCGGGGCCTCCAGCAGATCAACCGCATCCTGCCGCACGACCCCGCCCGGCACCGCGCGTTCGTCGCCGCCCGGGTCGCCGGCCGGCCGGGCATCGAATCCCTCGTCCGCTCGTACGAGGACCTCATCGACTTGACCGCGCACACCGCCGAACAGCACCGGAACTACCTGGTCGCGCGGTTCCCGCTGACCGGCGAGTTCGCGGCTGCCGCGCGTCGCTACGGCTACGGCGAGACGGGCTGGGCCGGGCTGGTGAGGGAAGAACTGGCCCGGCTGGCCGACCTGGTGAGCCGGGCGGACCTGGTCCGGCCGCGGGTGCTCGGCGAGCAGCGGACCTGCGCTGTCCTGCGGTCGATGCAGGACCCCGGCCACCCGGTGGACCAGCACGAGGGCGTCCGCTGGAGCAACTGCTGGCAGGACTACCAGGCGGAGCGGGGCCACGTCGCGGTCAACGACAAGTGGCTGCACCGGGTGGCGGTGGTTCCGCCGGAGGCGGTCGCCGCGGTGCCGCTCGGGCCGCACTGGCTCGCGCCGCTGCTGGTGGAGGTCAACCCCGCGGTGATCCGCACGCTGAGCGTGCGGATGGAGTTCGTCCCGGCCCGGATCGCCCGGGCCCGAGCGGTCCGCGACGTCGCGGTGGACGGCGCGAGCCGGCACAACGCGGTGGCCAAGGGACAGGTCGGCGACGGCACGGACGAGATGCTGCTGTCGGCGTCCCGGCGCCGGCTCGACGACTTGACGCCCGGGAGCGGCCATCACGGGGTCAACTGGACGATGTCCCTTTCGGTCACCGCCGCTGACGCCGCGGAACTGGCCCGGGTCTCCACCCGGGTGGCGAACGCGGCCGCGAACTGCGCGATCGGGCGGCTGGAGTGGCAGGACACCTGGCACGACGCCGCGGCGATCGCCACCTATCCGCTGGGGCGGGGAATGGCGGTGGGCCGATGACGGTCCGGGCTCAGGCTGGTTCGGAGGAGCTTTCGCGCCGGACGGCGGCCCCGGCGGCCGATCCGCGGCCGCCGGGCAAGGGCCGCGGCGACTCGCGGCGCGTCCGGTGGCTGGACCGGGCCGGGTGGTACGAGCCGCGGGAGACCGGGGCAAGGTCGACGACGCGGCAGGCCGAGGCGTTGAACCTGGCGTTGTCCTCGCCGCCGACGACCCACCGCGGACTGATCCTGGGCACCGACCGGCTTTCCGGCCAGCTGGTGTGCCACGACCCCTTCATCGCCTATGCGGACAAGCTGGTATCGGCGCCGAACGTCGCTGTGGTCGGCGACGTCGGCAAGGGCAAGAGCTCGCTGCTGAAGACCTGGGGCACTCTTCGCCAGCTCCTGCTCGCCGACCGTCGCGTCGTCGTGCTCGACAAGAAGACCCAGGCCGGCGAGGGCGAATACACCCCGCTCGCGCGCGCGGTCGGAGCGCCGTCGATCCGGTTCACCGTCGACGGCACCGGCAGCAGGCTCAACGTGCTCGACCCGGTGATCGCGCTGGGCGAGCCGCGGCGGCGGAGCGGGGCCGCGGGGCGGCCGACCGGCCAGATGATGCTCCTCCGCGCCGTGCTCGCCGAGGCTCTCGGGCGCGGGGTCACCGAACGCGAGGGGAAAGCGCTGCGGATCGCCCTGCTTGCCGCCACACGGGACGCCCACGAGCGGGGCCGGGTCCCAGTCATCGGCGACGTTGTCCACCACCTGGTCCAGCCGGCCGGCGAAGCCGCGGAAAGCATCGGCGTTCCGGCAGGGGAGCTGCGGGAGTGGGGCTTCGACCCGGCGTTCGCGCTGGAGCGGATGATCGAAGAGGACCTCGCCGGCCTGGTCGACGAAGAAACCTCCGCCGACGTCCAGCTCGACCACCCCAGTGGGCTCGTCCACTTCGACATCTCGAGCCTGCCTGCGGAAGGCCCCGCTCTGCGGATCGTGATGACCGTGATCAACACGTGGCAGACCAACATGCTCGCGCAGCGGTCGCAGCAGCTGATGCAGACGGTCAACATCGTCGAGGAGGGTTGGCACCTCGCGCAGGGCGCACTCGGCCGGGTGTTCCAGCGCAACACCAAGCTCGCGCGCGGCCTGGGACTCGCGACGCTGGCCGGGTTCCACCACGTGTCGGACCTGCCGGCCGGTTCGGCCGCCCGGTCCTTGCTGCAGGAGGCCGAAACCGTGTTCATCTTCGGCCAGTCACTGCGCAGTGACGCGCTCGCCTGTGTCGAGCTCTACGATCTCCCGGCGGGCACCGAGGACACCATCATGGGGCTGGGGCGCGGCACGTTCCTGGCGAAGATCGGCTCGGAAGCCCCGCTGCTGGTGCAGCACGTCCGCTCGCCCACCGAGGTCCGGCTCACCGAGACCGACGCCGCGCTCACCGGGCGGCAGTGATCTGCGAGGCGTGAGGCTGCCTCGGGTACCGGATCGGCTTGACCGCGACCGGTGAGCGGTTCGCGGACAGTACCTGTCAAAACTCGCCTCGGAGTCAGCCGAACAACCGCGCGGGCCTCGTGCCCTTGTGGGCACACAGGTTGGACGAACTCGCCAACCGTGCTCGAGCGCACTTCCACCTGGCCGGTCGAAGGTGCGTAATTGGACCTGTCAAGTCCGTGGCTTGTACGACTTGCCTCACTGCACACCGGAAAGGAGTGCGGAGCCATGAACTTCTGTCACAGTACCGGCGTGCTCTGTGCGGGAACCGGCCCGGAACGTGCGCGAGATCGGGTCGTCGGCGGAAACGCCCGGTATTTTGCCCTGGTACGGCCGTGTTGACCTCGCGCACCGGCGCCGGGCCGGCTCGGTTCGCCCGCGTGCTCGCGGTGATCTCGTTGCTGGGCGCGCTTTCTTCCTGCGGTATCTCGGTGACGTCCGGCTACAACGGACAGGTTCCCGGCCGTGAGAACCAGAAGAGCACGAACATGGACGCGCCCTACGGCCCGCTGTATCCCGCCGACGTCGCGGTGCTGGTAGCGGTGGCCCAGGCAGGGTTCTGGGAGGCGCCCACCAGTGAACTGGTGGCGAAGGAGAGCAAGAACCCGCGCGTCCGGGCGGTGGCGGCGCAGCTGTCCCGGGAGCACCACACGCTGAACATGGTGAACCAGCAGGCCGCGTCCCGGCTCAACGTCCAGCTCCCCGAAGCCGCGACGCCCCAGCAGCAGAGCTGGCGGCGGCAAATCGAGGCGGCGAGCGGGGACGAGCGGGACCGGCTCTACGTCACCCTCACCCGGGCCGCGCACGGCTCGGTCTACATGAAGGTCGCGACGGTCCGGGCGACCACCCAGAACGACGTGGTCCGCTCGCTCGCCGAGGTGGCCACCGAGTATGTCGCCCGGCACATGGCTCTGCTGGAGAGCACCGGATTGGCGAACTCCGATTCGGTCGCCGTGCACGCCGGAACCGACGCGCCGTACCAGCCGACGCCGACGATCGCGGAAATCGTGATGGGGATCGGCTTGGCGCTCGTCGCGGCCTTCGGGACGCTGGCGGTGGTCAGGGTCGCCTCCCGGCAGACCGCGGAAACGGCTGGGAATGGAGTGGCAATCGAATGACCGGAACACTTTCGAGCCTGCCGGAGACGGCGCTGGCCGCCGGGTACACGGGCAACGACGTCGGGGTCCGTTCCGTGGTCGCGCTCGCGGCTCGCCTCGCCTACCTGAGCATGTGCTTGACACTGTGCTGGGGAATTCTCACCGCGACCGGGTGGATCCAGCGCGTGACCGGGCACCAGGCACTGCGCACGGGGCACGTGATGCTGGCCTCGTTCGCCATCGCGACGGCGTCGGTGCATGGCTTCGGCATGCTGTTCCTCGACGAGCAGGTCATCGTCGGCACCCAGGTGGTCATCCCGTTCCTCAACGGCTACGTCCGGCACGGTCTCGGCATCCTCTCCTTCGAACTGCTGGTCGCCATTGCCATCACGGCAGGAATGCACCGGTTCATCCGCTACCGCAACTGGTTGCGCTTCCACCAGACGGCGTACGTGGCGGTGGCTCTGGGCGTCGTGCACTCTTGGTGGGGCGCGTGGTCGAACGGCAACTTCCAAGTGGTGTGGCTGGCCGGGATCACGGTTCTCGCCCCGACGATCGCGCTGGCCACGGTCCGCTTCCTGCCGGTTTCGCTGCTGGTGAAGCTCGGCCTCGTCGGGGACAAGGCCGCCGCCGTCGCGGAGAAGCAAGTCGTCAAGACGGCGCCCTTGAAAATCAGCGTCGACAACCAACGGTGTCACCGCTACGGCTTCTGCCAGGCGGAAGCGCCGGATGTGTTCCAGCTGCGCGAAGACGGACGGCTCGCCTACCGGAAGCAACCCGAGCTGACGCGGAATCTCGATGTCATCTCCGCGGCCCGGGCGTGCCCGATGCGAGCGATCCAACTTGAAGGGACCAACCACCATGGTTGAGCTGCCGCGAATAGTCATCGTCGGTGCCGGACTGGCCGGTATGTGCGCCGCCGAGCGGCTGCGGGAGCTGGGGTTCGACGGGGAGATCATCATCATCGGCTCGGAGTCGACCATGCCGGTCTACCGGCCGGCGTTGACGAAGCAGTTCCTGACAGGTGAGCTCGGTCTCAAGGAAATCGTCACCGCGCCGACGCACGACCTCGAAGCGTTGTGGCGGCTGAACACCACGGCGTCGCAACTGGACCCCAAGCGGCGCGTCGTGCACCTGCCCGGTGGTGAAGAACTCGAATACGACGGGCTGGTCATCGCCAGTGGCGTCGAAGCCCGCAGGCTCCCCGGCGCCATGCGAGCCGGCTCGCGGGTCGCTGTGCTTCGCACGATCGCCGACAGCAAGCGCCTGAAGCAAGCGCTTTCCAGCGCCCGGGATCCGATCGCGGTGATCGGCACCGGCTTCATCGGCTGCGAGGCGGCCTCCAGCATCCGGTCCCTCGGGCAGAACGTCGTCCTCATCGGGAATTCGAAGCTGCTGATGAGCAACCTGCTCGACGCCGGGCACGCGCAGCGGCTGACCGAGCTGCACCGCAAGCACCGCGTCCAGCTGCAGCTCGGCACCCGGGTCGAGAAGTGGGCCACCAGCGGGTCGCAGGTCCACCTGCGGCTGTCCAACGGAAGGCAGCTCGACGCGGCGTTCGTGGTCGCCGCGGCGGGTTCGGTGCCGGCGGTCTCGTGGCTGCGTGATTCGGGTGCGAAGCTGGACAACGGGGTCGTGTGTGAACCCACCTGCCACGTGGCCGGGCTGGACGACGTCGTCGCGGCCGGGGACGTCGCCAGCTGGCCTAACCTGCGCTTCGGCACCGAACCGCGCCGCGTCGAGCACTGGACGAATGCGATTGAGATGGGGCGGGCGGCGGCCGAGAGCCTGCTCACCGGTCGTGGTTCGGCCACGCCGTTCATGCCGGTGCCCCGGTTCTGGTCCGAGCAGCACGGACTGCGCATCCAAGCCGCGGGCATGCCGGCGGTCGGGAAGGAGCGCGAGCCGATCGATCCCACCACCCCGGGCGGGCACTCCTTGACCGGCTACTACCGGGACGGCGAGCTGGTCGGGGTCATCGGGTTCGACAACTCGACGGCGGTCCTTAACCACGCCAAGACCTTCGTGGACAAAACGCCATTGGCCCATCCTGGTGCGCAGGCGCCGGCCGGACGAGCTCCTGACGCCGCCCCCGGGGTGGCCGGCAAACCGAGGCCGGACCCTCGCCCCGAGTTCCTCCGGGTCTGACTCGAACGCCGATGAACGCGAAAGGAGGACTGCATGCGATCGAACGTCTTGGCGATCTTCTCCGTCGTGGCCGTGGTCGCCGCGGCCGCTTACGCCATCCAGCAGTCACCGAACTTCACCTCACAGACGACCGGGCTCACCATCCTCACCGTCGATGCGGCCGACTACCGCTCGATCGTCGTCCCGCTGCCCTATCGTGAGCAGCCGCGGACGATCCAGGCCCCGGTGCCGGAAACGGAGATCGCCACCGCGTGGTCGGGGCCGGAGGCGTCCGGTCAGCAACCGGAGAGCATGGGCACCATGGACATGGGGCCGTCCCCTGCACCGCCGTCCACGACAGCGCAGCCAGCGCCGGCTCCGACGAGTACGCCGAACGCGGACGTGCCGGAGAGCTCCACGGACCACCCGTCGGCACCGCGGACGCCCGGCCAGTCGGCAGGGGGTCGCTGATGAGTGACGACCGGACAGGAGCCGCTGTCACCGCGGCACGGCATTCCGGAAACGGGTCCGGAAGATCTTTGGCGGGAGCAGACCCGGTCCGATTCGGCGGCTGGAGCGATTACGGGGAGTGGGCCGACCACGACTTCCGAGAGCGCAGTCCTGCGGAAGAGACCGTGGTCAACGGCCGGAGGCCGATCGTCGTGGAAGTGATGACCGCGGTGGTGCCGATCAAGCTGCCGGAGGAACCGGAGGGCGACGCCGAATCCAAGGAGGTGTGCCGGATCTTCCCGCCCGGGGAGTACGAGCAGGTCTCGGGGGCGGACTTCTTGCTGGAAGTCGATCACCCCTCCGCCCTGATCCGGCCGTACCTCGGGATCGGCCCGGCCGCTGGCATGAGAGACGACCTCGGCCTGGAAACCATCATCGAGACAGTCCAGCCCTACGCGACACTGCCGCTCAAATCGCTGAGCACGGACCAGCGCATGGTCTACCGGACCTGTTCGATGCCGCAGTCGGTGGCGGAGATCGCAGTCGCCATCGAGGCGCCGATCGGCCTGACGACGATGATCATCAGTGACGGTATCGACCGGGGATTCCTGCGGGTGCACAGCACCGCACTGCCCACGGTGGGCGGCCTGCCGTCGATCGAGCTTCTCCGGCGGGTCCACCGGGGACTGTCGCGACTTTCCTGACCCGGATCTTGACGGAGGAACGATGAGCACCGATGCGGTACGAGAGCGCGGCGGAACGTCGTTGCAGACGAGGTTCATCGTCCTCTGCGCTCTTCTGGTCACGTCAGCGGCTTTGAGCGCCGTCGGCCTGATGCGGCCGTCGCCGTGGCTCCACCTCGCCGCTCTGGCCGTGGCGGTCACGGCGATCGGGGCCGCGTGGTCGGCCTTCCGGGAGGCGCAGCGGGTGCGCCGGTCGCTGGAGACCGTGCACCGGGAGCTCGAGCTGCTGGCCCAGCAACGGTTGCCGAACCTCGTGAACGAAGTCGTCGCCAGGAAGCAAGTGGAGGGCGTCAGACTGAGGCTGAATCCCTTGCAGGACGAGAAGCTGGCCGCCCTGATCGGCGACATCGAGCAGGTGTGCAGCAACGCGGTCCGGCTGGCCCTGGACCACGAGGAGATCCGGTCCGGTTATTCGGAAGTGTTCGTGAACATGTTCCGCCGGACCCAGACGTTGCTGCTGCGGCAGCTGCAGATCATCGAAGGGCTCGAGCAAGCCAACCGGTCACCGTCCGACCTGAACCGGTTCTACCAGCTCGACCACCTCGTCATGCGCATGCGCCGGAACAACGAGAACATCCTCGTCCTCTCGGGCACAGAACTGGTCCGCAAGACGAAGGACCCGGTGTCGATCGACGACCTGCTGCGCGCGTCGATCTCGGAAATCGACAGCTACCAGCGGGTGCGGTTGCTCAGCACACCGTCGGTGCGGGTGTCGAACATCGCGGCCGGGGACCTCATCCGCATCGTCGCCGAACTGCTGGACAACGCCACCGCGTTCTCTCCGCCGGACAAGCAGGTCACCGTGAAGGCGGAGCTGGCCCGGCACCAGGGACTGTCGATCGGGGTCATCGACAACGGTATCGGCATGACGGACTCCGACATCGGCAAGGCCAACGAGCAGCTGCGCAAGCTGGGCTCCGCCGAAATCGCCCGTTCCCGCCGGCTCGGCCTGCTCGTGGTCGGGCGGCTGGCCGGCCGGCACGGCTTCCGGGTCGAGCTGTTCGGCGGCGATGGTGTCGACGGGGTTTCGGCCCTCGTTTCGGTGCCGAGTTCGGTGCTGTTGAACGAGGACACGGTCCGCGCCGCGCTACCGGGTGATCCGAGCCGGGGCCAGCCCTTCGAGGCCAAGGTCGCCACCACCAACCGCGCCGGGCGGGGCGACTCGGCAGTGCCGATGACCGTCACGGTACGTCGCCAGGACGCACCGGGACCCGATGGCGCGTCCGTGCGACGGCCGTCGGCGTGGCACAGCCGGACGAAGGCGCACGCACCCCGTCGGCAGGGCAGCGGGCTGGACCCCGCCGAGCTGGTCGCACAGGCGCACTCCGACGTTCCCGGCGAACTGCCGACCCGGGTGCCCAACAAGAACGTGGGCACCACGCAACCAGCCGGCTCCCGAATCGCATCCCGGTGGTTCCAGGCGAAGAGCCGGAACCGGAAGCAGGAGCGGAACCCGGCCCCGATCGACGCTCGACTTTCCCTGGAAGCCGGTGGTGGCATGGCAGACGAGTGGCAGTCGAACGTCGACCAGGCGTGGCAGATAGCCGAGCGGTCCCAGCAGCAGGACTACACCTACACGGAGGAAGGGCTGCCGCTGCGCCATAAGGGCGCGCACCTGTTCGTCGATGACTCCGGAAATGGGCCGGAGGCGCACGCCGCGCAACCCCCGAAGCCCATCGAGCGGGATGCGAAACACACGCAGCGGCGACTGTCCAGTTACCAGCAAGGTGTGCAAAAGGCCAAGGAGCAAGAAGCCAGGCTCCGCGGAGCGAAGCATTCCGGTGGCTGGACCATCCTCGAGATCGATCGATAACAAAAGCGAAGTGGAGATGTGTTCTGATGGCTGAGAAAGACGATTCCCTCACCGAGTACGCGTGGCTCATCAACGACTTCGTGGAGCGGGTGCCCGGCGTGGCGCACGGCGTCGCGGTGTCCTCCGACGGCTTGCTCATCGCGTCGTCCAGCACGCTGCCGCAAGATCGCGCCGACCAGCTGGCGGCCGTCGCGTGCGGGCTGGTGAGCCTGACCGAAGGCGCGGCGCGCTGCTTCGAGGCCGGCAATGTGAACGAGACCATCGTCGAGATGGACGCGGGAACGATGCTGCTCATGGCGATCAGCGACGGTTCGTGCCTGTCGATCCTCGCCGACCCCGGCTTCGACATCGGGCAGATCGCCTACGAGATGGCGCTGCTGGTCGACCGGTTCGGTCACATGCTGACTCCGGAGCTGCGGCGTCAGGAAGCGGAAACCATCACGGCTTCGGCCGGGACGTCGGCGAACTAGTTTCCCGCCTCGGAAAGGGATGCAGATGGAAAAGCACAAGCCCGCCGCGGCCGGTGGCTCTTCGAAGAAGTCCGTGATGACCTCGAAGATCGTCGTTGCCGGCGGCTTCGGCGTCGGGAAGACGACGTTCGTCGGTGCAGTTTCGGACATCAAGCCACTGACCACCGAAGCCAGGATGACCGTCGCCAGCGGCAAGCTGGACGACACCGACCGCCTCCCCTACAAGGGGTCCACGACGGTCGCGATGGACTTCGGCCGGGTCGCGCTCGACGACGAGCTCCTGCTGTACCTGTTCGGCACGCCGGGGCAGGAGCGCTTCTGGTTCATGTGGGACAGCCTGGTCCGCGGTTCGATCGGCGCCGTCGTCCTGGCCGACACGCGACGGCTGTCCGACTCGTTCTCGTCGGTCGACTTCTTCGAGAACCGCAACATCCCCTACGTCATCGGGGTGAACACCTTCGACGGCATCCTCCACCACCCACTCGAACACGTCCGGCGGGCGATGGCGGTCGATCCGGCGATCCCGATCTTCCGGTGTGACGCACGGGAGCGGGAGGAGGTGAAGGAGACGCTGCTGGGGCTCATCGAGCACGTCATGAAGCGCGTCGAGCAGGTCGCCGAACCGTCGATGACCTAGCCAGTGGTCAGGCCAACGCAGTCCAGTTTTACCGCACAGGATGGATGATGGGTGATGGGTGACGAACAACGCGAAATCGTCGACCTCGACGTCGACAAGTTCAACGAGATCACGAAGTCCGACGGCGTGATCGTGATCCACCTCTCCGCGGAGTGGTGCAGCCCCTGCAAGGCGTTCACCACCGTCTTCCACCAGACGGCGGAATGCCACGACGACGTCGTGTTCGCTTCGCTCGACACCGACTCGCAGCCGGAGCTCGGTGCGGCGTTCAACGTGAAGTCGATTCCGACGATCGCGGTGATGCGCGGGGGTGCCTTGATCTTCACGCACGAGGGCTCGCTCAGCGAAAACGCCCTCAACGACGTGATCCGGCAGGCGCGCGAGGTCGACGTGGACGCGATCCGCAAGTCGATGGCCCCCGCCGGCGCGGCGGAGTAGGGGCGGGACTTGACTCTGGGAAGGAAACGCAAGTGAGTGTCAAAATCGGCTCTCGAGCTCCGGATTTCACGCTCGACAGCAACCAGTTGGAGCCGGTCACGCTGTCGTCCTTCGCGGGCGACAAGAACGTCCTGCTCGTGTACTACCCGCGCGCCTTCACACCGATCTGCCGAGGCGAGCTGTGCCAGCTACGCGACGAGGTGGAGCTGTACCACAAGTACGACGTCCAGGTGATCGGGGTTTCGGTGGACTCCCCGTTCTGCCTCAAGGCGTGGGCCGAGGTGCAGGGCTACCCCTTCCCGCTGCTGTCCGACTTCTGGCCGCACGGTGAGGTGGCGGCCACCTACGGAACGTTCGACGACGCCGTCGGCGTCGCCCGGCGGGGGACTTTCCTGATCGACACGGAGGGGATCATCCGGTTCGCGCAGGTCCAGCGGGAAGACGTGGCCCGCGACCAAGGCGAATGGAAGCACCAGGTCGCGAACATGCTGGGCCCGCACACCCGAGATCTGTCCGACGTGATGATCCCGGCCGCGCCCGGCAACTGGATCACCGTTTCGGACGAGTCCTGAGAAGGTAACGGGGTATCAGCCGACCAGGTGGAAGCCGCCGGCAGTCGAAAGGGCGACCTTGGCGGCCGCATCACTGGGATGCGGCATCCGATTCTTCCACGCCAGACGAACCGGACCCGGGAACGGCTGCCGCACGCGTGGTCGGAGCGAGCAGTCGTTCTTCGAGCGACGTCGCCGGACGAATGGCCGCGCCGATCGCCGTGGGTAAATCCGGATTCGAACGTCACTGGTCTGGTGCGCGGAAGTCGAGTTGCTGTTCGGCCGTTGCGCAATGGCGTTTTTCCGTGTTGCCATCTGTTCCGCGCTGGTCGTCCCTGCGGTGGCGCGCGCCTTCCCGTCCAACGTCTGGGTGACCCCCCGAGTGCATGCGGATCGGAAAGCTTCTCGCGAAGATTTCGGAACCGGTCAACGGGCGCGAAAAGTTCGCAGCAGCAGACTGTTGCCGACTACGAATGCCGAGCTGAACACCATGGCGATACCGGCGATCATCGAGTTCAGCAAGCCGATCACGGCGAGCGGAATCGCTGCGCCGTTGTAGGCGAACGCCCACACCATGTTGCTCTTGATCGTCTTCAACGTGCGCCGGGAGAGCTGGATCGCGTCAGCCACGGCGAACAGATCGTCGCGGGCGAGAGTCAGGTCTGCCGCCTTCCGGTTCTGCGCGGCTTCGACGAGTGCCGTTGTCCGCGCCAGTCGTGTGTCGGCGCCCACGTGGGTGGCTCGCACCACCAGGTGGCCACTGACATTGATCGTCGCGCCGAACACCGTGTCACCGGGCCGGACTTCCATGGGCAGGCTCTCTCCGGTGAGCATGCTGACGTCGACCGCGGAATCGCCCTTGTCGACGATGCCGTCGGTGGCGATCTTCTCGCCGGGCCGCACGACGAAACGATCGCCCACACGGAGATGGTCGACCGGGATCCGTCTCTCGCCATCGTCGCTCAGTACCGAGAGGTCCTTCGCTCCCAGCGCCCGTCGCGCGCGCAAGGCCTCGTTCGCGCGGCGTTTCGCGCGACCTTCGAGGTAGCGCCCGGCGAGAATAAAGGTAGGCACTCCCGCGCATACCTCGAGATGGATGTTGCTGTCGCTGGCAAACCTCAGGGGCCAGTTCGAAAGGGTGTGTGACTCCAGGTAACCCCGCGAATCCGAAAAGTGGCGAGTATAGTGACCAGTCGAAGGCGGCGAATGTGGCAACCGAGATCAGCGTGTCCATGGTGACGGAGCCGCGGCGCAAGTTCGTCCACGTTGCCCGGTGGATCGGTACCGCGCCCCAGACCAGCACCGGTGCCGTCAGTGTTAGCGAGATCCACTGCCAATACGTGAACTGCAGCGGGGGGACTATGGCCATGAGCACGACCGGTGCCGTCAGCGCAGCCGAAACGGCCAGCCGGTGCCGCAGCGACCTGTCCGCGTCCGCATTCGCATCGGGAGACGACGTCTCGGATCCGGGGATCGCCGCGCGGTAGTCCGCTGCTTCGATCTCGGCGATGAGCTGCTGGGGTACGACATCGGCCGCGTAGGTCACGCTCGCCTTCGCTGTCGCGTAGTTGACCATCGCGGTGACGCCCTCGAGCTTGTTGAGCTTGCGTTCGATCCGCGCGGCGCAAGACGCGCACGTCATGCCCGTGATCGCCAGTTCGATGCCTGTCGAGAATCGCGCTTCAGCAGTCATGTGCCCACCCATCAGCGACCGGACACGCCGGCTCTGCCGGATGGCGAACCGGGCGTCTTCACCACGTCACGGTCCAGCCTGCTGGAACCGCCCGGCGGGCTCGGCTCACAGGAGATGCTCGTCGACGATAGAGGGTTTGTGAAGTAGGCCCTGCGAGCCTCGGTGCTGGGTTCGAGGCGGCGCGGAGGGAGCGGGTCACGTGGACGTCAAAGTGCTGGTGCACGCGGCGGACGAGATCGGTGAAGCCGGCGTCAAGGCCATGCTGACCGGCCATGAGCAGCTCCACGTCGTGCCGGACGAGCCGGGCTGCCGGCCGGACGTCTTGGTCGTGGCCGTGGACGGGGTGGTGGGAACGAGCACGTTCGCCCTGCTCCGGCGTTCCGGGGCCGGTGAGTCCCGGGGCGGCCCCCGTGCCGTGCTCGTGGCGGACCGGTTCAAGTCCGAAGACCTCCTGCTGGCGGTTGAATGCGGGGTGGCGGCGTTGCTGTCCCGGCAGGAGCTCAAAGAAGGAACCCTGGCTTCGGCGGTGGTGGCGGTCAGCCGCGGTGCGGCGCTCATGCCGTACCGGTTGCAGGGCATCCTCTTGGACCAGATCAGCCGGCTGCGGTCCCAGGTGCTGGCCCCGGCGGGGTTGACGCTGTCCGGTATCGAGACGCGTGAGCGCGACGTCCTGCAGCTGATCGCGGAGGGTTACCAGACCGACGAGATCGCCGTTCGGCTCGCCTGCTCCGTGGGGACGGTCAAGAACGTCCTCTACGGGCTGATGGACCGGCTGCAGCTCAACTCGCGGTCCCATGCGGTGGCGTACGCGATGCGGGCCGGAGTGATCTGAACCCCGGTCGTGCCGAGGAACCAACGTGGTAAACCGGCGGTCCACTGGGACTGCCGTCGATTGTGGAGGACGGAAATGGATCCGGTTCGGGTGGGTGTGCGTGCCGTCGACTCGATCACCGAAGTCGGGTTGGTCAGCTTTCTGCGGAACTGCCGGCAGGTCGAGGTCGTCGGCACCGACGAGCTGACGGAGCGGGACGTCCTGGTGGTGCAGGCGGAGCGCATGACGCCGCAGGTCATCGCTGAACTCCGGACTGCCCGGTGGGCAGGGGTGCCCAAGGTGCTCCTGATCGACGAACTCCGCGACAGCGACGTGGTCAGTGCCGTCGAGTGCGGGGTCGTGGTGGTGCTCCCGCGCAGCCGGACCTCCGGGGACGGGCTGGTCGAAGCCGTGGTCGCCGCCGCGTCGGGCCGCGGCCTGCTCCCGCCGGATCTCCTGGGTGGCCTGCTCGACAGCATCCGGCGGTTGCAGCACGACGTCCTCACCCCGCGCGGCCTGGGCGCGGCCGGTTTGACCGCGCGCGAAGTCGACGTGCTCAAGCTGATGGCGGAGGGGCTGGACACCGCCGAAATCTCCAGCCGGTTGTGCTATTCAGAGCGAACGGTCAAGAACGTCATCTACGAGATGACCAGCCGGCTCAACCTGCGCAACCGCCCGCACGCGGTCGCCTACGCCGTGCAGGCCGGCGTCATCTGAGAGTCGCGTCCGGCCGGGGGTGTCCCGGTCGCGGTGACGGCCGCGGCCAGCTCGTCGTAGATCGGCGTGGGTTCCGGGGGACCGGGCGCACCGGCGCCGCCATGGCCATCGTCGTTCGCCTCGGGGTTCACGCCGCCATGGTATTGGTTGCCCGGCCCGGCACGGATGATCCCGTTGTTTTCGGTATTTCCGTCCAGCGATGATGCCCTTTCGCATGATGTCGTGCCGCTACCCGAAGTGATTCCCGGCCGCAATTGCTTACTCGCGCCGAGTGCGGATAGAGGATTCGTTGAGTCGCCTCTGGTGATATCGGTGGAGTCCGTGGCAGGAAGCGGGCGACCCGGATGCGAGGACCGGGAAGGGCTGGGATCGGAGGAACGGCAGATGGCGCGTCGGCGTGGTGGGCTTGTGGGGCGGCGCGTGGAGCTCGACGCCCTCGTCGAGGCGGGGGTGGCCGGCCCGACCGTGGTCCGGGGCCTGGCCGGCAGCGGAAAAACCGCGCTGCTGCGCGAAACACGTCGCGTGCTGGCGGATCGGATGGTGCCGGTGCTCTCCGTGCCGTTCCCCGCGGACGGACCGGCGTGGGATCTGTTCGGTTTCCGCGCGGTGCTCCGGGCGGTGCGCGAGCAGTACGAAGATTTCGACACCGATTCCCGGCTCCCGGATTCCCTCGACGATGTGAGCCGCTTGTGCACGGAAGCGGGCTACGCCGACCCGTGGACGCGGTTTTGCCTGTTGCACGCGATGAGCACGTTGTTCACCCGCCTGAGCACGACCGCTTCCGTGACGGTCCTCCTCGACGACCTCGACCGGCTCACCGAACCCGTGGTGGCCGCCGCGCCGATGTACCGGGCCGGGCACACCGTCATCGCCGCGTGCCGCGTGCCCCTGGCGGGCACCGCGGACCACCTCGGCCGGGCCTTCCCCCGGACAATCGAACTCGAACCGCTTCCCGCGGAGCCAACGTCGGAGCTGCTTCGGCGGACTGCGAAGGGGCCGCTGACGCCCGCCGCCGAACAAGCCATCCGGGACGCGCTCGGCCCGTGGTGGGGAAACCCTGGCGCGGTGGTCGCGACCGTCACCGATCTGCGTGAGCGTGGCCGGCTCGATGCGACCGGGGAGGTCTTCCACCTGCGCGGTCCGGAGGCGCCGGTGGCGCTCCCGGCAGGGCACCCGGTGCTGACGGGGCTCGCCCGGTTCGGGAATCTCGGCAAGCGGCTGGTGCTCCTCGCATCCGCACCGGACGGCCTGCTCGTCGACGACCTCCCTTTCGCGGCCGGCGGTGAAGGCGACGCGCGAGACGCCGGCCGCGCGGTCGACGCACTGATCTGCGACGGTGTCCTCGAGTGCGACGCTTCCGGGACGATCCGGTGCCGCGTGCCCGGCGCCGGTACGGCGGTGGCCGAGGAGATGGGGGGTCGCGCCCGGTTGCACGGCGAGATCGCCGAGCGCCTGCGCGGAAGCGCCGGTGTGGCGGGGGTTCCGCTGGATACCCTGGCCAGGCACGTGGTGTCGGCGGGACGGGAGCTGCCCCGGCACCCGGACTACGCCGAGGTGCTCCGCGACGCCGACGGCCTCTTCGCCGCCGATTCCGCCGGGCGGACACGCCACGTGTATGCGGCGTGGTGGCACGCCGGTCCGGGAAGCGGACGCGCCATGCGGCAGGCCGAAGTCCTCCGCCACCTCGTTCGCGTCGGGGATTACCGCACCATGGCGGACTTCGTCGCCGAGGCCGCGCGCGACGTGGACGACGAAGCGACGGCGGAACTCGCCGCCGGAGCCGTACTCGCGGCCGTCCACCTCGGCCACCCCGTGCCGGCAGACGTCCGCGAACGACTCGGCCGAAGTGCGCCGGCCCGCGCCGTGGTGGACCTGGCCGGGCGCTGGTTCGCCGGCGACCCGGTCGCACCGCACGACGTCAGTGCTCACTTCGCCCCGGTGTGGCAGCACAGCCGTCCGGTCGCGCCCGGGCCGGGGCCGCGCACTTGGCGTCATCGACGTCCGGAAGCCTCGCTCGCCGACGCGTGCGCCGTGCGAGACCTCGTTCCGGTGTTCGAAGCCGTGTTGGGCAGCGACTACCGGGTTCCCGCGGCCGGACCGCTGTCGGCCTACCACCGGGCTCGGACCGGCTACGCCGAGGGACGCTGGAACGAGGCGCTCGGTGCGGTGGAAGAACTCGAAGTCCACGACGGCGTGGACGAATTCGTCCGGGAGCACGCTCGCCTGCTCGCGGCCGAGATGTGCGGCTGGCAGGGGGAAGGGGTCCGCGCGGCTGCCTGGCTGGCCAAGGTGCCCGGCACAGGGCATGCCCCGCACCTGCGAGCTTGGGTCGAAGCCGGTCTGCGCCACCACGCGGGGGAGCCCGAGGAGGCGTTCGAAGCCGGCCGACGGGCCTTCGGCGCCCACCCGTTCTCGCGTGACGAAATCGGTGCTTCGCGGCTGTTGTGCCGCTTGGCCTGGCTCGCCGGCCGGATCGGGGACACCGAGCGGTGCCGCACCGTGGTCGCCGTGGCCGAGGAGTACCACGAACTCCGGAGCTGCCCGCGCTCGTTCGGCGTGCTCGCCCTGGTGCGTGGACTGGCCGGCCGCGACGAGTCGCAGCTCCACTCCGCCGAGCGGCTGGTCCGCAGGCGTGGCGGCCACGAGCTGGTCCTGCTCGGCGAGTCGGCTGCCCGGTCCTCCGAGTCACCCCGGAGCCGGCTGCACGAGGCAGCGGAGTTCAGCCGCCCGCGCGGTGCCACCCGCCCGGCGGGCAAGGCCCGGGAAGCCGTTCCTCCCGGCGTCCGGGTGCCCGCTGAGCTGCAGGCGGCCGAGCCGCTGTCCGGCACCGAGCTCGAGATCCTCGAGCTGATCCGGACGGGACAGACCAACCGGCAGATCGCGCGGAGCATCCGGATGAGCGAGAAGACGGTCGAGAAGCACCTCTCCCGGCTCTTCGTGAAGGCCGGCTGCCGGACCAGGTACGGCCTGGCCACGTCGGGCCTGGGCCGCCGGCGTGACGTGGTCGGTGCGCACGGCTGATCGCCCGGCCGCGTCAATGCACGGTGCGCCGACGGCAAAATCGGGTGGAAGCGCTTTCCAGTGCTGCGTTCGCTCAGCACCGTTGTCCCGCTTTGCCCGGTCACGCGAACCGGCGCCGGAGCCACCGGGTTCGCGAATTGAGGCGGAATGAAGTCCGGGTGCCGAAACTGGCAGCATGGATCAGTTCTCGCGAGAGAGCGCGGGCGGTGACCCCGGGTACGTTCACGCCGTTCATCGGCACACGATCGTCTTCACGCTGCTCTTCCCCGGCGGTCGGCCGGTCCCGGTGGACGTCGACCTCCGCTACGACACCACCGATCCGTTCGCCGTCACGCTTTCCTTCGGCCACCTCATCGGTGTCTGGAGCGATTGGGCGCTCTCGCGGGAACTTCTGTTCGAAGGCATGGCCGCTCCTGCTGGCGAAGGTGATGTCCGCATCCGCCCGTCGGTGCTGGACCCTGATCTCGTTCTGCTCCACCTGGAATCCCCTTCGGTACACGCGGACTTCAGCGCCGACCGCCGGCAGCTGGGCGAGTTTTTGGACTGCAGCGCCGATCTGGTGCCTTGCGGGAGAGAGGCGGAGCGGATGGACATCGACGCGGTGATCGCGCAGGTGCTCGGGGGAAACCCGTAGCCGGCGGCAGTTCGTGAGGGATGTCCGCCGGAACCGCCGCGCACCAACACTCGGTGGTCCGGAAGGCCCGCCGGCACGGCACAGTACAAGTCCGGAGGGCGGTGCCCCGCCGGAGACGGGTCCGCACCCCCTGGCGGGTCCTTCGTTGTCATCGGAAGGCGAAAACCATGTCCCTGCCCAAGGTACCGCGGTTCAGCCGGCGCAAGGCGGGCGTTTCCTGCCGCCGGGTCGGGGAAGCGGTGGTCGTGCACGGGCCCGGCGGGATGACGGAGCCAGCTGGCCTGCTGGCGTCGTCGTTGCGCGGCGCCCCGGACTGCGTCCTCGTCGTGGTGGACTTCCCGGCCGCCGACGGATCGCTGACCGGGTGGGAGGCCATCGCGGCCGCCGTCGCCGAGGACGAGCGAGCGGTCCAACTGCTGCCGGTCACGGAGGCCGGTGAGATCACCCTCCCGGCCGCGCAGTGGCTCGCCGACCGGCTCGGCCGTCCGGTGCGTTACCCCGACGGCGTGCTGCTAGCCGGCTCGACCGGCCTGCTTTTCTTGCCCCCGCACGCGAGCAAGGGGTGGATGGTGTGTGCGCCGGGCCAGGCGCCCATCTGGCAGGGCCGTCGATTCCCGGTCCCGGACTGGGAAGAGCCCGCCAACTCGAGCGTCCACCGGCTGGGTCGGTCCACGACTGCCGAGCCGCTGCCCGCCGGGCTGTGGATCCGGTCCGACGGTCCCGAGTCCTGGCTCAAAGCGGCCCGGGCCAAGCTGACGCGCTGGCTGCGCGTTTCGCCCCGGGAACTGACGGTCGTGCTGGGTGCGCACGGCGTGCCACCGCTGCCGCTCGCGGATGTGGCGCAGTGGTGGGCCGGTCTCCCGGCCGCCACCCGGGCACAGGTCAGATTCTTCTGCTTCGGCGAGTTCCTGGACGCCGGACGGGTCGCGCCGGGGCAGGCGCTCGCCGACGAGCTCGGCGAGGAAGTCCGGTGCTACGGCGGCTTTCCCGTTGGCAGCCCGGACAAGCCGGACATGTTCCTCCTGCGGCCGGACGGTTCCCACGGTGTGCGCACCTTCGCCGAGCAGCTCGACTTCCGTCCCCGCCGGGCTTCGATGGCCGGAACCACCGTTCTCGCGCCACGGGTCCGGCGCTCCCGGCAACCCTCCAGCAGCCTGCTGGAGAAGGAGCCTGGGAGCTATCTCCATGATTCCGGTGCGATCGTCGAAGTCGTCCAGGCCGGGCTGTGGGTGCGCCCGCCGGAGGTGCCCGCGCACGCACCCGAGATCCGGGCCACGCCGGCCGACCCCGCGGCGCTGCTGCTGTTCCACGATCCGGCGGACGACGAGCTGGTGACGCGGGTGCTGGACCGGCTCGACGAGAAGGTCCGCTCCGCGATCAAGCCGGTGCCGGTCACCGCGCCGGCGGAATCGCCGGCCAAACCGCCGGAGCCTGCCTTCGGGGCGGATCTCACGATGTCCCTGATGCCGCTGCCTCGGCTGTCCCGGCTCCTGCGCCTGCAGCCGCCGCCGGCCGAGGAGAAATCCGGCGCCACCACCCGGCTGGACGGCCTGGACGTGCCCACCGAAGACGATGATCCGGCGTCGGCCACCACGAAGATCCGGCATCCGGGCAGGACGCCGGGGTACCGGCGGCCTGAGTCGATCGGACGGACCGAGTCTGCTGAGCGGACCGAGCCGCCGGCGCAGCCGGCCGAGTCGGGTGCGCAGACCGAGCGCACTGAGCGGATCGAGCTGAATCGGCCGACTGGCCGGGCCGGTCGGGTTGAGCCGGTTGAGCGGGCCGAGTTGGCTGCGCGGACCGAGCGCACTGAGCGGATCGAGCTGGACCGGCCGGCCCGGCCGACCGAGTCGGCAAAGCCGAGCGGGCCGGCAAAGCCGAGCGGGCCGGCGGGGCCGGCAAAGCGTGCCGCGTCGGCAAAGCCGGCCGGGCGGATTGAGCCGGTTGAGCGGGCCGAGCCGGCCGAGCTGGCCGGGCCGGCAAAGCCGGCCGAGCGGGCCGAGCGGGTCGAGCCGCTCGCGCGGATCAAGTCGGTTGAGTCGACCGAGCCGGATCGGCGGACAGAGCCGCCTGAGCCGGTCGAGCCGGACCGGCGAACCGCGGCGGTGGCCGACGGCGGCCACCGTTCGCCGGACCGGCAGCCGACGCCGGACCCGGGGCTGCGGGCTTGGCCCCTGCCCACCGGATTCACCGCCGAACTGGGCATGGTCCGCACCGGCCGGGAAGCGGCCTTCGACGCCCTGTCGGAGCGGATCGATGCCGTCATGCGCCGGTTCTCCCCGCAGCGCGCGGTGTCGGACAGCGGTCTCGCCGCCGCGGTGGCCGCCGGGCTCTACCTGGCCGGCGACGACCCCGACGTGGACGACGGCCTGCGCGCCGGGGCCACGGGACCGCACGTCGACTTCGCGCGCTGCGTGGCGAGCGGTCTGCAAAAGCTGCCGCTGCACCGCAAGGCCGCCGCGACGGTGTTCGACCCGGGGCCGGTGCCGGGGAACCTGCTCGAGACCGGATCGGTGCTGCGGGAGTGGGGCTTCTTCCAGGCGCGCACGGCGCTCGGGCCGGCCGGCAGCGGTACGTCCGACGTGGTCGTCTGGTCGCTCACCGGGCGGCTGACGGCGTCCATCGAACCGGCGGACGCCGGCGTCCCCGACCGGGTGGTCTTCCCACCCGGAACCGCTTTCAAAGTGCTCGAAGCCGTCGAGCCGGGGGAGGGACGGCGCGGCCGGATCCTGCTGCGTGAGCTGGCGGCCACCGAGACCGGCCAGGACGGACCGGCCACCGGCCGCGATGACCTCGTCCGGGCTTCGCTGCGGGCCTTCGCCGACAAGGACGTCCGGGCGTCCGACTCGGTACCGGCGGCCCAGGCGGACCGGTTCGGCCGCCTGCCCGGCGTCACCGCCGCGCCGGCGCGGGAGAGTGGGGAAAAGTGAGTGGAGATCCCGCCGGAGGCACGCCCGCGGAAGCCACCGGAACCGAGCTGTTGCTGCTGCTGGATCCGGCGCTCATCGCGAGCGACGAGCAGGACGAAGTCCCGGCGCACGTGGTCCTGGGCGCGTGGCTGGTCGACGAGCCGGGCCGGCCGAGCCGGGTCCACTCCAACCCGCACTACCGGCCGAGCACGCCGGAGTCCCCGCTCGACCCCGTGGACGTGGTCCTCCGCGCGCTAGCTGGCGGCGAGGACGTCGGGGACCAGCTGGCCGCTGTGCTGCGGGACACCGTTCTGGCGATCGCGACGGCGGAGGATGGGACTGCGGTGGTCCGGGCGGCCCCGGACGGCGTGCCGTCGGTCCAGGTGGCGACTTCCCACGGGCACCGCGCCGGAGCGGGCGACGCCGATCGCTGGCTGGACGTCACCGTGGAGGACCTGGCGGCGGCGTTGCCCCCGGAGGGGGTCGACGTGCTGCTGAACCCCGGCTCGCCCGCGTCGATGTGGGTGCTAGCGGACGCGATCCGCGCGGTGGCCGCCGAGCCCTGAGTGGGGCGGTCAGAAGGTCAGTTCCCCGTTCACGATCGCCGCGGACAGCTCGATGCGGGAGCGGTACCCGGTCCGGGAGAACAACCGGCTCAGCCGTCCCTCGACGCTCTTCTCGCTTGTGCTGAGCGCCGCGGCGATCTGCTTGTTGCTCAGCCCCTCGGCCGCGAGCGTCGCCAGCAGGCGCTCGTTCTCTTCGACCGTGTTCCGGCGGCCGGGGACGACGACGCCGTGGGCCCGCATCAGCGTCCGTGCCTTCGCGCGGTGCAACAGCGTCCCCAGTTCGCCCATCAGCGCGTAGGCCTCGCTGAGCAGAGCGGGATCGGCAATGCCCCGCCGGACCAGGCGGACGATGGTGAGGGACAGCTCGAACGGCTGGTCGCGCTCCCGGGCCAGCCGCAGCCCCTCAGCTGCCGCGACCGGGTCCAGCGAGACGATCGCGCGGAGGCACCGCGCGAGCAGCGCGGCCCGGCCCGACGGGAAAGTCCGGGCCAGCCGCTCCGCGGCGGCCAGGTAGCCCTCGGCCGCTTCCCGGTCGCACCGGTCCAGGGCGAGGTCCGTCAGCTCCGCGTAGGCGACGTCGCAGCCGACCACTAGCCCGCGCTCCGCCGCGGCGGTCAGCGCGGTGACGAGCCGATCGACGGCGCGCCGGTCGTCACCCAGGGCGCGGTCCACCCACGCCTCGGTGAAGTCCAGCAAGTGGGCGAGCGCCGGAGCGGCTCCCCGGGCGGTGGCCAGCAGTTCGCGCGCGGTCGTGAGGCGGCCTTGGCCGACCAGCGCGGCCACCGTCGCAAAAAACATCCCGGTCGTCGCGGCGGCGGAACCGGCGACGGCCCGCGTCGCCACCGTCCGGCAGGCCAGCTCGGTGGCGAACCCGAGGTCGCCGCGCAGGATCGCGGCCATGGTCCGGTTGGCGGGTCCGGTCGTTTCCCAGCGGAGTTCTTCGGCCGCCAGCAGCTCTTCGGCGCGGCGGAGCTCGCCGTTGACGAGCAGACCGGTCACGTGCTCGTCGACCTGCGCGACGCGGTACCGCTCGACCGTGCGCAGCGGCCACCGCGCACGATCGCGGAGACTTTCCTCGAACGGCTCCGGCCGGCCCTGCCACAGCGAGCCGACCGTTTTTACCAGCCGCGCCAGGCCTTCGCGCGACCGCGGAGCGCGGGCGTCCCGGTCGTCGGCGTCCGCCCACCGCACGGCGTCGGACCAGCGGTCCAGCCGTCCGCAAGCGAGCGCCCGGAGCACCGGCCGGGAGCCGGCGCCGCCGGGCAGCCGCCGGTTCCCGGCCGCGAGGTCGCGCAGCGACGCGACCTCGCCGAGGCCGCCAAGACCGTGGATGAGCAGGAACTGGGCTTCGAGAACGGCGTCCGGGCTCAGCTGGTCCTCGAACTCGGTCAGAACCTGCCGCGCGGTGTCCATGCTGCGCTCGTGGTCTCCGAGGCGGTGGTAGCTGGTGGCGAGCAGGACGAGCACCTCGGCCCGCAGCGCCCGGTCACCGGCGAGCCCGGCCGCGGCCTCGAGCCAGCGGCAGGCCGAGCCGGGGTCGGTCTCCCGGACCTGGGCGGCGCGGGCGATCAGTTCTCCGGTGCTTCGCCCGGGATCGACGAGCCGGCCGGCATCGGCCACGAACGCGGCCCGCTGATCCGGGTCGGGGCACACCTCGGCGTCCGCCCACAGGAGCCGGGCCGCGGCCGCCGCCAGCGTCCGCCGCTCGTAGGCGCCGCAGGCCGCCGCCAGTGCGGTGGCCAGGTGCGGAACGGTGAAGCGCCGACTCGCGCCGCCACGTCCACGGTGGACGAAGCCGGCCGCGCGCAAGGTCTCCCAGCGATCCAGCACATCCTGTTCCGCGGCACCGATCACGGCGGCGGCCGGCCCGGCGGCGGCCGGGCCGAGGGGGAACAGCACCGCCAGCGCTTTGGCCGCTTCCCAGACCGCCGGGCCGAGTTCGCGGACTGCCTCGACGCAATCGCCGGGCCGGACCGGCGCCGCGGCGGTCGCGCCGGGGGCCAGGAACGCGCGCCGGTCCACGATCCGGATGGCGCCCCGGTGGCGCAGCGCGTCCGTCGCTTCGGTCGCGGCGGCCCGGACACCGCGGCTCACCGCGTACAGGTGGTCGACGAGCGCCGGCTCGGGAGCGGCCGCCAGCACCGCCTTCACCTGTTCCGCCAGCTCGAGCCGGGTCAGCGGCCGCAGCCGCAGCGTGGTGACCAGGTCCTCCTTGCGGAGCCGGGCGAGCACGTCCGGACCGTACCGGGCGGCGGCGCCGCCGAGGGGGACGCGCACCGTGCCGATGCAGGTCAGCTGCCCGCCGTCGGACAGCCGGATCAACACCTCCAGCACCGCCAGGGAGTCCCGGTCGATCCGGTGCAGGTCGTCGAGCAGCAGGACCGTGTCGTCGCCGGCGCGTCGCAGCGCCGCGGCCGCGGCGTGGGCCGCGCGCAGCGCGATCGCCGGCTCGTCGGCGGCCCCGGCGACGGGACCGATGGTGGCCCAGGCCGGTTCGCCGCGGACCGGTCCCCGCAGCCGAGCGGTGGCGACGTCCCACCGGCCGTGCTGATCGAGGGCGAACCTGGCCGGGACGACGTCCCCGGCGGCGGTGAACCGCAGTGCCGACACGTGCCGTCCCTCGGCTTCGTAGTGCTCGGCGAGGCGCGCGAGCGCGGTCGTGCGACCGGTGCCGGAAAACCCGGTGAGCAAGACCAGCGGTGTTCCCGCCGTGCGGACGGAGTCGAGGATGTCCTCCATCCCGCCATCATCGGCGCGCCCCGGTGGGGAACCGGGGCGGAGAAGGGACCTTCGTCGGCGATCGTGCCCGAAGGTCTCCCATTCGCCCGCCCCGGGCGGCCGCCGCGGCCATCCGGACGTCTACCGGAGTGGATAGAGATTTCCTTGAGTCCCGGGTGGTCACCTGGGAGCTCCGACCGACCGTCGGTGCGCGTGACCGACGAAGGAGAGCCGCAGCGTGAGCCAGAACGTCATCATGGTCACCCAGACGCCGGGGCACGGGTACCGGCGAATCGGGGACGCGGTGGCCGGAGCACCGGAGGGCGCCCTGATTGTCGTGGCTCCGGGGCGTTACGTCGAGAACCTGACGGTTTCCAAGCCGGTGACCATCACCGCGGAAGACGGCGCCGGGACGGTGACGATCTTCGCCAAGACCGGGGTCGCGGTGACCTCGACCGCCGCCTCCGCCGCGCTGTCCGGGATCACGGCCGTGTCCACCGACACCGACAACCCGGCGGTGTTCGTGGGCCAGGGCCAGCTGAGCCTCACCGAGTGCACGCTGCAGGGCGTGGGCTGGTCCACGGTTTTCGCTTCGGGCGAGGGCACGATCCTGATGCGCGGCTGCGAGGTGGGCAACGACACCGGGGCCGGCGTCGTGGTGACCTCGCCGCACGGCGGAGTCCTCGAGTCCTGCCGGTTCGGCGAACTGGGGACCTCGGCGGTCGTGGTCGCCGACGACGGTGCGCTGCTGATGCGGGCCTGCACGGTCGACAAGGCGGCCGGCAACGGCATCTGCCTCAACGGCCGCGGCCGCCTGACGGTAGAGGACACCACGATCACCGGAACGGGCAAGCCCGCGGTCGCGGTCGAAGAGCAGGCGACTATGGTCGCGAAGCGGCTCACGGCGTCCGAAGTGGACGGTATCGGCTTCTACCTCGCCAGCAGTGGCGAGGTCACGCTCGAAGACTGCGTCGCGGAGCACGTAGGGGCCGAGGGGGTGTTCGTCGCCGAGGGTTGTAAGCCGTCGCTGTTCGGGTGCCGGGTTCGCGCGGCCGGGTCGCGGGGAGTGCACTTCGCCGCGCGTTCGGGTGGCTTCTTCAACAACTGCGAAGTCGCCGACGTCTCGGGCGTCGGGGTGAACGTGGCCGAACGTTCCGCGCCGGAGTTCGATCAGCTCTCCGTTTCCGGCTGTTCGGCTGCCGGGTTGCGGCTGTCCGACGCGGCCGACCCCTTTTTCCGCAGGCTGCGCGTGCGTGGCTCGGACGGCGTCGGCATCGTGGTCGAGGACGGCGGGCGCGGCACGATGGAACATGTCGAAATCGACGGTGGCACCGTCGGGTTGCGGGTCACCGGCGGTTCGCGCCTTTCGGCGAGCGGGTTCAGCGTGCGGAACACCGCGGACGCCGGGGTGGTGGTCTCGGAAGCCGCTCTTTCGCTGGCCGACAGCGCGATCGACAGCGTCGGCGGTGACGGGGTCCACGCGGGTTCCGGTGCGACGCTGTCGATCCTGCGCTGCCGCGTGCAGAGCAGCGCGGGTGCGGGCTGCCGGTTCGCCGACGGCGCGTCCGGCACAGTGACCGAATCCGAGTTCTCCCGCGGCCGGTCGGACGGGATCGTGCTCGACACCGCGGAAGCGGTGCGGGTGTCGTCCTGCACCGTGCGCGACAACTACGGCAGTGGCGTGCGCCAGGTCCGTCCCGGCTCGTCGATCGAGGTGCTCGACCTGATCACGTCGGGGAACTCGACCCCGGACGCGTTCGGCACGTCCGCCTCCGCGGAGGTCGCGGAACCCGCGCCGCCGGCGGCCGCCGAGCGCTCGAAGACGGACGGTGACCCGCTCGTCGAACTGCAGAGCCTGGTGGGCCTGGCCGGGGTGAAGCGCGAAGTGACTTCTCTGATCAACCTCAACAAGATGGCGCAGCGACGGCGCGACGCCGGGTTGTCGGCGCCGCCGATGGCCCGGCACCTGGTGTTCGCCGGCGCGCCCGGCACCGGCAAGACCACCGTCGCGCGGCTGTACGGACAGGTGCTCGCCCAGCTCGGTGTGCTGCGGGAAGGGCACCTGGTGGAGGTGGCCCGGGCCGACCTGGTCGCGCAGATCATCGGTGGCACCGCGATCAAGACGACCGAGGCGTTCACCACCGCGCTCGGCGGTGTCCTGTTCGTCGATGAGGCGTACACGTTGAGTTCCGGACAAGGCGGCAGCGGGCCCGACTTCGGCCGGGAGGCGATCGACACGCTGGTGAAGCTGATGGAAGACCACCGGGAGGACGTCGTCGTCATCGCCGCCGGCTACAGCACCGAGATGCAGCAGTTTCTTTCCGCCAACCCCGGAATGGAGTCCCGGTTCAGCCGCACGATCGAATTCGCGAACTACACCGCCGAGGAGCTCGTCACGATCGTCCGGTCGCAGTGCTCGAAGCACGACTACCAGCTGGAGGACGACCTGGCCAAGGCGTTGGAGGAGTACTTCGAAGCGATCCCGAAGGACGGCACGTTCGGCAACGGCCGGACCGCCCGGCGGGTGTTCGAACGGATGACCGACCGGCAGGCTTCGCGGCTCGCGGAACTGCCCTCGGCGAGTGCGGCCGACCTGACCCTGCTCACGGGCGCGGACCTCGATACCGGTGCCTGAGACGACGACGTTGCCCGCGCGCGGTTGCCGCCTCCGCCAGGAGGAGGACGCACCGCCGGGGCAGGAGGCAAGATGAACAGCTCCGTTCCCCAGCCGACCGACGGCTTCGTCACCGACCGCCGGGGGCCGCACCTGCTCATCCGCCGGGCCGACGAGACCGAGCTGCCCGGCGGCGCGGTCGGTTGGCCGGCGCCGCTTCCCGGTGACGTGTTCGTGCTGGTGTCAGCGGCCGCGGCGCAGGACGAGTCGCTTGTCACGCTGCTGCCCTCGGTGCTGCACCGGGAGGTGGCGGTGGGCGGAGACGTGCGTTCCGTGCGCATCGGCTTGCCGGGGCTGGCGGCCGACCCGCTGGTCCCGCAGGCGCTCGCCGATGTGCTGCACATGGCGGTCTTCGCGCCGGAGGGCGATTTCACCGCACAGCCGGGAGCGGCACTCTACGCCAGCGGCGGTGGCTGGCTGCGCTTCTGCCCCGGTGCGGTGCCGGCGCCCGCCGGGCGCCGGCACCCGCTCCCGCGCTGGGAAAGCTCGGTCCCAGCGGAACCGGTCGCCGAGGGTGACGTGGTGCTCGAGCCCGTGCCTGCCGGCGTACTCGTCCGGGACGGCCACGCCCAGCGGGCGGCCGGCGGCCCCGCGTTCGCGGTTCCGGTGGATCCGCAGGTGATGAGGATCGTGGTGGGCGCGGGCGGCCGGGTGCCGGAACCCGCGGCAGCCGCTGCGGCCGTCCGGTCACTCGACGTCCCGGTGCAGCTCATGGTGCTGCCTTCGCCGGCCCGGACTCACTCCTGGCTGCGCGAATTCGCGAAAGTGCTCGCGCGGGACGTCGTCGTGGTGGCGGCTTCCGCCGCGGGCCGGGGGACCGACTGCTTCGCGCCGTTCGCCTCGACGCTGCGCCAGCGCGCCGACGGCGGGCAAGAGGTGCTCGAGGCGATTTCGCCGCTCCGCGGCTGGCACCGTCGGGACCGCACCGGCTACCGGTTCGGGGACGTCTCGGCCGACGTCGTGCCGTCCGGCTTGGCGCTGCGCACCGGGGCGGCCGATCCCGCCGCGGCCCGGTCGCCGTTCGACCCCGGAAACTGGACGTTGCACCTGGGCACGCCCGGCGAGCCGATCGCACCCGAGGTGCTCACCGCGGCGGAGGCACTGCTCGGAGAACTCGACCCGCGGCTTCGCACCACCGCCCGCCTGAGGCTGGCCGGCACCCTGGACGACCGGGCGCGTGAGTTGCTCGGCGAGCTCCCGGGCCGCCCGGCGGCAGCCAGGGCACCGTCGGCGCCGGGGCGACCCGGCGCATCCGCGCCGCCGGCCGGTCGCCGCCGGCCAGCACCGGCTTCGGCTCAGGGGCCCGCGGTCACTCGTGGTCCGGGCTCGGAGCGGGACGTGGCTATGGCTTCCGGGCCGGCTTCGGCTCAGGCCCCCGCGGTCACCCGTGGTCCGGGCTCGGCCCACACCCCCGGCCTGGCTTCGGTGCAAGGCCCGGCGGTCACTCGTGGTCCGGCGCCAGCCCAGGGACCGATCATGCCGCCCTCCGCCCTGGTGACCGGGCCGCCGATTCCCACGGTCTCCGGCGCGCCCGGACCGGCCGCTGCGAACGCACCGGCCGCGCCCGCGGAAGCCGTTCCGTCCGCGCCTCGGCCGCCGCACGAGGCCGCAGCCTCGGCGTCCGTGGAGAGCGCGACCGCCGAATTCGGCACGGGAGCCCGCCGGCCGGCCGGCGCACGACCCAAGCCGCCGGCCGGTGCCGAGCCGGTGCCGGACGTGCCCGCACCCGCCGCGTCGTCCGAGGCCGCCGCACCGCCGGCCCGGCCCGCGGTCCTCACAGGCAAGGAACTGGTGGTAAAGGACCGGGCGAGCACCGCCGCCGAGCAGGCCCGCTTCACCACGGCCGCCGGTGAGGCGTACGGCGAAGCGCTCGCCACGGTGAACGCGGCGCTGGCGACCTGGCCGTCCATGCGGCACGAGGAACCTGGCGCAAAGGCCGACTTCGTGGCGGTCTGCCTCTACCTGGGCCGCGGTGCCGGAGGTTCCGCCGAACTGGGTGCCGCGGTGCGCGCCGGATCCGGCGGCGAGCTCGAGGGACAGGTGCCTTGCCTGGTCTCGGGGCTGCGCCGGCTGCCCACCCATCGGCGCGCGGTGCTGCGACAGGGCCGCGCCGGACAGTCGCCGGAAGGCGCGGCGGAACCCGGCGCGGTGCTGACCGAACCGGGCTTCCTGGTCGGGAGCACGGATCTGGACGTGACCGTGCCCGACGCCGGCCTCGACATCCTCATCTGGCCCGCTTCGGCTCGGCGGACGTCGGAGCTGCGGATCGGGCATCCGGTCAACGAAGTCGTCTTCTTCGCCGGTGCCCGGTTCAAGGCACTGGCCGTGCGCACCGCGGAACCGGTCGAGGACCCGGAAGACGGCGCCCTGGCCGCGCCGAGGACGGCGGCGCTGTTCCGCGAGCTCGCTCCCGGCGAGCAGGTGTCGGCCACGGGAGAACTCGACGACCAGGACCTCGCCGCACTGGCCAAACTCGACCAGGCGCTCGAGCGACGGCACCGGAGCGCGCTGCGGGTGGTCGACGAACCGGAGGTGCTGGAGCGGATCACGACCTCCTTGCTCGAGTGGCGGGCGGAAGCCGCGTCCCGCGCTCAAGCGGGCAACACCATCACGCTGGCCTCGTGACCAGCCGTCGGAAGGGAGATCGGGCGATGAGCGGAAAGACCGGCCTGCGGTTCCCGCGGCGTTCGGCGGGACCGGCCGTGCTGCTGGTCGCCGGACTGCTCTGGGCCGTCCTTCCCCCGGCCGTCGCGGCGGCCCAGTCGGCCCCGGCTCCGTTGCCGGCCGACCAGAAAGGTTGTTTGCCCGCGCCACCCAGCTCCGAGCCCGGTGTGCCGTGGGCGCAGCAGTGGCTCGCTCCCGAGCGCGTCTGGCCGCTCACCAAGGGGGCCGGGATCACGGTCGGCGTGGTCGACACCGGCGTCGACGCCAAGACGCCGCAGCTGTCGGGCGGCCGGGTCCGGCGCGGCCTCGACGTCGCCGCTCCCGGTGGGAAGCCCGCGGACGACGACTGCTTCGGGCACGGCACGTTCGTCGCCGGGATCATCGCCGCGGGCCCCCGCCCGGGCACCGGGTTCGCCGGGATCGCGCCCGACGCGAAGATCCTGCCGATCCGGTGTGCCATCGTCACGCAGGACGGGTCACCGCCGACCCTCACCGCGGTCGAAATGGCCGACGGCATCCGGGCCGCGGTCGACGGCGGCGCGCGCGTGGTCAACATTTCGGCCAGCACCGACGCTCCGGACCAGGACCTGGCCGACGCGGTCCAGTACGCGGCCGACCGGGACGTGGTCGTCGTGGCTTCGGCGGCGAACAGCGCCCAGCAGGGCGATCCGGTGACCTACCCGGCGTCGTACCCGTCGGTGATCGCCGTCGGGGCCGTCGACAGCACCGGGAAGAAGGCGGACTTCTCCCAGACCGGCAAGTTCCTCTCCGTCGTCGCGCCCGGGGTGGGCGTGACGAGTGTCGGCCCGCGGGGTGCCGGCCACTGGCTGGGCAGTGGCACCAGCTACGCGGCGCCGTTCGTGGCGGGGGTCGCCGCCCTGGTGCGCGCCTACCACCCCGAGTTGAACGCCGGTCAGGTCAAGCGGCGGTTGGAGCTGACCGCCGACCACCCGGCGGCGGAGCTGCCGGACCCGGGCCTGGGCTGGGGCACCGTGAACGCGATGGCCGCGGTGTCGACCGTCCTGCCGGAGGAGTCCGGGGCCCGGCTGCCGGTGGTCACCGCCGAGCCCGCTCCGCTACCGCCGGCCCGGTCGGCCGAAGGCAGCGGCCCGGTCGTCGCGCTGGCCGCGGCGATCTCGGTCCCGGTGATCGCGCTGCTGGCGGTGCTGGTGTCCGGCCTCCTGCGCGGCGCCCGGCGGCGTCGCTGGATGCCCGCTCGGGTCGCCGAGGTTTCCCGCCGGGCCGATACCGGATAGGAGCGGTGCACAAGGGCAGCGTGTTTCGCCGAATCGCCCCTGCCACGAGATTGACTTGGGACTGGCCCCTGGACTTTGGAAGCCTGGGGAAAAGAGAGGAGCACGAGCGATGTTTCCGGAAGGTGTGTTCGACGGGGACGGCGGCGTCGAAGAGGCGCTGGCGGCCTTGGAGCGCGAACGGCAGAAAATCGGCAAGCTGAGCGAAATGTGGCGCGAGGGGCGGACCACGATCCGCGCCAAGGACCAGTCGCTTTCGATGACGTTCGACGGCCGGGGCGAGCTGATCGAGCTCGTGTTCAACGAGTCGAAGTACCGGTCACTCGCGCCGGCGCAGCTGGCGAACGTCGTGCTGGAGACCTTGCGGCGGGGCAAGGCCGAGTGCATGGCGAAGATGTCGGAAGTGATGGGCACCGGCGGTTCGGGCATCGACTACGGCGAAGTGGCCGCGGGCAAGGCTGATCCGCAGCAGGTGCTGGAGTCCCTGATCGGGCCGATGCTCGGCAGCGTGGGCTTGGAGCGCCGGGACGGGGGGCGGTCCTGATGACCGAGAAGTTCCGGCTGGACCAGGGCGCGATGCAGACCATGCTGATTAAGCTCGGGGTCGCGGGTGACGACCTCGCAGGCGCGCTTACCAGCCTCAACGGTGCCATGGAACGGTACGAAGGGTGCTGGGGCGAGGACAAGACAGGCAAGAAGTTCGCCGAGGGTTACGTGGAGAGCGCGAGCGGAACCCGGGACACGCTGGGCCAGGTGCCCACGAGCATGCACGACGCGGCCGAAGGCATCAAAGCCGCGATTTCCCAATTCACGACGCTTGACGAGGACAACGCTGCTTTGTTCGACCAGCAGCTGGCCGAGTCGATGCAGCAGCAGGAAGACGGCCAGGGCAGCTGACGCCCGGCCGTAACCGTTTTTGGTTTTTCTTCTGGAAGGGGGTGGGTGGTGTTCGAGTCGGGTGATGGCCGGTGCATCCGCCTGCTCATTTGCAGAAGTTTTTGAAGGTGACGTTGGGGATGGCGTGGCCTGAGGGCAATGTGCGGAGTATGCGTGCGTTGTCGCAGGCGTGGGCTGATGTGGTGCCGGTGTTGTCGGGTGTGGCGGAGCAGGTGCGGGCGAGGTTGACGGCGAGCGGTGTTCCAGGTCTGACGCCGGACCTGGTCCAGAGCGTCGGTGGCCCACTTGACCCGATGGAACGGATCGGCGCAGCGGACCGCGTCCGGGCCGGCGGATCCGCTCGACGTGGTGTTGCGGCTGGTTCTGCAGGGCCGGGCCGAGGTCGAGCACATCCAGCTGCTGCTGCGCGATTCGTTGTTCGACATCGCGATGAACGGTGACGGCAGTCCGCTGGTCACCCAGTCGCCGGACGACATCCGGTGTGTCGTCGTGGCGACCGGCGAGCCGCACCGGCGGCGGATCGCGTCACCGCATTGGCGGCGGATCGATCTCGGTGAGCTGATCGAGCTGGTCGGCAGTGAGCTCGACGTGCTGTTCAACCCCGGCGGACCGGCGGCGGTGCGGCTGAACGGGGACTTCATGCGCGACTCGCTGGCGATGACCGACGAGCGGGTCGCCGAGCTCTACGCGAACAGCGGCCAGGACGGCTCGGGGCTGCGGGTGATTCCCTGGGAGCCCGGGCATAACGCGCCGGAAGCAAAGTGATCGATTACCCGAAGGGAATCGGCGCCGCCGGCATTGTCGCCTCTCGATGCGGCCAAACGGAGCCGCAAGGAGTTTTGGACACCGTTGGCTGCCCCTTGGTGCCGAGGCCTGGCTACCGGTATGACAACGTTGTTACGATGCTTTGGTGGCTATTTGCCATGATCTGGGCGGTAGTTTTCGACGAGTGAGGTGACAATGTCTCCCGTGCTCACGGGCAAAGTGGTTCGGTTCGATGATGTCCGCGGTTACGGCTTCGTCGAGCCGGACGAGGGAAATGAAGACCTTTTCATTCACGTGAACGACCTTGAGTGCGACAAACGCTTGATCGTGCCGGGGGTGCGGGTCCAGTTCGCCGCCGAAGAGGGGCAGCGGGGCCTGAAGGCGTCGCGGGTGAGCTTGGCCGAGCAGTTGGCGGAAGTGCCGGCCGCGCGTGTGCAGCCCGCCGCTCCCGCCGCTCCCGCCGCTGCCGTCGCCGCTCCGGCCCCGGCGCCCGCTGCGGTGTTCGACGACGACATGGCGTGCGACGTGCTCACCCCTCAGGAACTTGGGTACGAACTCACCGAGGCCCTGCTGGCCGGTGCGCCCTTACTGACCGGGAGCCAGATCGTCGAGGTGCGGCGCATCGTCGTCGAACTGGCACGCCGGCACTGCTGGATCGACGAATAACCACCGACGCGCATGGGTTTCGGCCGGGGAGAACCAGGAGGGGGCGGTGACGATGCTGGCAGCTCCGGAAGATGTCGGGCAACTGCGGAGCCTGGAATCCGAGATCACCGATGTTCGCCGGTACATTCGCAGGCACCAGGCCGCCGCCGATCCCGATCGGCTGTGGATGCAGCTGGTCTGGAGTGACCTCCTGCTGGAGCAGTGGTCGGCTGTCGACCGGCGGACCCGGGATTTCAGGTCGCCAGAAAGTAGCGAGCGGGAGGTGCCGGGCCGCCGTCGGATGATCCGGGCCCTGCCGAACGCGGTGGAACCACTTACCCGGGTCGGCCTTGGTGTCTGCCTCCAGGGCGCTCCGGATCTGCTCGTCGTGCCGGACTCGGTCAAGCCGTTGCCGCAGGTCGATGTGTGCGTGTACGCGACCGAGCAGGTGGACGACGAAGTCATCCGGCTGCTGCGGGTGTCGGCCCGGCGGTTCGACGCTCCGGCCGTGCTGGTGGCGAACCGGATGGGCAAGGCCGATCTCGACGTGCTCGCCGGCTGCCGCGTGCTCGCCCTCTTGCCCAGGGTGGCGGCTTGCAGCACGCGGCTGACCGATACCGTCCGCGCGGTGGCGACCGAACACCGAGTCCCGGGGCCCGATCTGCTGACCGAACTGCGGCGGTTCGCCGGGAACAGCTGAGCCGCCCACTGGCGCCATCCGGCCCGGCCGTGAACTGCTTCGGCCGGGCCGGATCCCGCACCTTCGTTCAGACCGCGGCTTCCCGGCGAGCCGGCAACGTCCGGTAGAGCGCCGAGACGACCGCGGCCGTGACCACGACGTGCATCAGCATCAGGCCGACGACGTTGCCCGCGGTAGCCCCTTGGCCCAGGAGCAACAGGTCGGGGATCCAGGTGATGACCAGGGCTACCGGCACGACGATGCGCAAGGCGCTGGGGCGGAAGCGAAGGATCAGCAGCCAGCCCAGTGCGCCCACCACCACGCCGATGAGCGTGAGGGACAGGTATGCGGCGGGCATCAGACCCATATCCGTGCCGTGTGTGTCGATCGCTTTCGCGATTAGGGCGACGAGTGCGTTGACGACCATGGCTGCGACCGCGGCCGCGGCGAGCCGGGGCACGACATTCCTGGTGTCGCCGGATGACTTTGCCATTGTTACTCCTTGAGCTCTCTTCCGGGCCGACGGAAATGCCGCCGTGAACTCGTGCTTTTGTAACACGAGCCGTGCTATTCCGAAGCTGGAAGTTCGGGCACAAAACCGTGAAATAGGTGCCGCTGCCGCGCGTTCGCGGCGGACTGGGCCGCTGAGCCGGGCCAGCGGGACGCGCTGGCGTCGGCGACGTTCACCGGTTCGAGCGGGAAGGGGGTATTCGTCAGTGATCGTGCCCGAAGGTCTCCGTATCCCGGCGGCGCGGCCCGGGATGAAGGTTTTCTTGAGTCGTCGATGGTCGGATAGCCCCGAACGAGTGACAGGTAGACAAGACGATGAAGGAGATTCGACGCGTGACGCACCTCATCGTGGTCACTCCTGCGTCGGAGCCCAGCTGTCCTCTCTGGACAATGCGTGCGCCGAGCGGGGTGCAGGCACCGTGACAGTGCGCATCCGGACCGGTGCACCCGTGCCTGCGGACGCCGGTACCCCGGTGGTGTCCCGCCTGCGCGGGCTCTTCGCCCGCGCCCGGTTCGGGCCGGTGCGCTGCGGCGGCGAGTTCCGCGGTGGCGCTGGTGCGACCACCGCCACCTCCTCGGCGGTGCGAGCCTGCGCCGGCGGTGATGCGGACGGTCGTGTACGTCGGATGGCAGGAGACGGCATGGCACTCTCCTCCCAGTCGCGAGCCGAGGATTTCGCCGTCCGACGGCGGGGTTCGGACCTGCTGATCCACCTGCCCGGCGAGGCTGCACCGGCCGCTCGGGCAGTGCTGCTCCCCGGGCACGTCTTCGTGCAGATCTCGGCCGCGGCGGCCGCGGCGCCGGCGCTGTCGACGGCGCTGCCGTCCCTGCTGCACCGGCACGTCGCGACGGACCGCACCGTCCAGGCGGTGCGGATCGGCCTGCTGGGCTTGGCCGCGGATGGCCGGTTCCCGCAGGCGCCGGCCGAAGCGCTGGTCGAGGTCTTCCTCCCGAACGGAGAGTTCGCCGCGGACGCCGGAGCGGCGCTCTACGCGGCCCGGGGCTGGCAACGCTTCCAGCCCGGAAAACCGCCGTCCTTCGGCGGGGACCGGCATCCGGTGCCGTCGTGGGAGACCGAACTGCCCACCGAGCCGGTCACGGCCGGAGGAGTGGCGCTCAATCCGATATCGGCGGGCGTAGTGATCTGCGGCGCGGGCGAGCGCTCGGCGGCCTCGCACGCGCTGGTGTTCGCGGTGCGGGTCGATCAGGCTGCGGCTCGCGTCGTCGTCGGGGCCGACGGCCGGGTACCACCCGCGACCGAGGTGGCCGCGGCGGTCGCGCACTTGCTTTTATCCGGCCACGCTCTGCATCTGGTCGTACTGCTGTCCCCGGCTCGCGCGGACACCTGGCTGCGCGAGTTCGCAGCCGCGCTGGGACGCGACGTGATCGTGGCGGCCGCACCCGCCGGCGGATGGGGCGACGATCGGTTCGGGCCGTTCATGTCCCTGGTGCGGCAGAGTCCGGGCGATGGCCAGGAAGTGGCGGTGGCGGCACCACCCCCCCGGTGGCAGCGCCGCGACCACGCTGCCTATCGCCTCGGCGCGGACGTGGTGCCCTCGGGCGTGGTGGTGCGCACCGGCCGCCTCGACCGGGTGACGGCGGGACTCCCGCACGACCCGCACGGCTGGACGTTGTACCTGGGCAGTCCCGGTGCACGGGTGTCCCCGGAACTTCTCGCTGCGACAGAGGACCTGCTCGGGGAGCTCACGCCGAAGGTCCGGGCCGTGGGCCCGCTCCGGCTGCTCGGCCGGTTGAGCATCGAGGCGACGGCTCTGCCGGACGATCTCGGCCGTTACCAGGCCGAGAGATGGGAACTGTGATGCGGCGGAGCGCGCCAGCCGAATCTGGGCAGTAGCGAAAAAACTGATCGTGACCGTTTTTTGGTTTTTCTTCTGGAAGGGGGTGGGTGGTGTTCGAGTCGGGTGATGGGCCGGTGCATCCGCCTGCTCATTTGCAGAAGTTTTTGAAGGTGACGTTGGGGATGGCGTGGCCTGAGGGCAATGTGCGGAGTATGCGTGCGTTGTCGCAGGCGTGGGCTGATGTGGTGCCGGTGTTGTCGGGTGTGGCGGAGCAGGTGCGGGCGAGGGGGGGTGATGTGGGTGATGCGATGGATGGTGAGTATGCGGGGGTGATGGAGAAGTGGTTGCGGGAGACGTTGGTGTCGTCGTTGGATGAGTTGGGGACGTCGGCGGATGATTTGTCGGCGATGTTGCGTAATTCTGCGGCCGATGTGGAGAAGGCGCAAATTTTGATTATTGTGGCTGGCGGGTTGGCGTTGGCGCAGGTTATTGCGTTGATTGCGTCGTTGATTTTTGCGTGGATGGCGCCTGCGGTGGAGGCGGCGGCGCAGTTGACGATGCGGATGATTATGCAGCAGTTGTTGAGTAAGTTGGCTACGTTGGCGATTGAGAAGGGTAGCTGGCAGGCGGTGCAGCAGAGTTTGAAGGCTGCGTTGGCGCGGGTGCTGCCGTGGGTGGGTCGGGGTGCGGTGGATGTGGGGGTGTCGGCGGCGGCGGGTGCGGGGATTATGGCGTCAGCGGATTATTTTATTCAGTTGGGGCAGCATAAGAATCATCAGCGTGATCATATTGATGGTAAGTCGATTGGTCAGACGGCTATTGGTGGTGCTATTGGGGGTGCGGCGTCGGGGGTGGTGACGGCGGGTGCGCGGGTGGTGGTGTATGGGGCGAAGTCGGCGGCGGCGCAGTTGGGGAAGCGGGTGCCGGGTGGGCTGTTGGCGTTGGGTCATGTGAGTTTTGCGGTGGGGCAGGTGGCGTCGGTTGCGGTGTCGAATCCGGTGGTGAATGCGGTGTTGCATAATCCGGATGCTTTTTGGGGTGGGGTGTTGGGGGCGTTGTCGGGGTTTGGGCGGCCGCGTTTGCCGGATCGTTCTGGCGGGGAGGGTGGTGGTGGGGTTGATGGGGGTGGGGTGGATGTGAGTTTTCCGAGTGGGGGGCCGGAGGCTGGTGGCGGGCCGCCGCGGTTGGTGGTGCCGTCGTCGGGAGCCGAAACGGGCGGCGGACCGGGGCGGGAACAGTCGGGCGGCGGAATCGAGGGGCAACGTCCGGTGGCCGGAGAAAAGAGCCCGTCGGCCCGCACGCCGAATGGGCAGCAGCCGGTCACCGCCGGCGGTAATCAGCTGGGACAGCTGTTCACACCCGCGGAGACACCGTTTCAGGCGGGCTTGGCCGGTGAGGACCGCCCCGCGACGAGCATCGAGGGCGGGCCGGCGGCAGAGACTTTCCGGCCGGCGGCCAGTGCTACAGATGTGCCGGGGCAGCCGGCCGTGGGCGGTGCGGAGCGTCCGGGGGTGGAGACGGCCGGTGGTCCGGGCGCGACGGGCCAGGTCGCCGGGCAGTCGCCGTCGGATGCGGCCGGTCAGCCGGTCGGCGGGGTTTCCGGCGGCGAAGCCCGCTCCGCGCCGAGCACGGCGGGCGGGCCGTCGGTGCCAGGCGTGGGCTCGCCGGCTCAGCCGGGCCGGCCAGCGGTTCCGGGCGGCGAATCTTCGGCGGCGAGCCAGCCCGCGGCGTCGGCGGGTGGCCCGGGCGCGGATGCCCGCCCGAACACGGTCGGGACGGCCCAGCCACCGGCCACCACCCACCCGGCCGGCGCGTCCACCCGGCCGGGGACGACTGGTCCGGGACAGCCGGATTCCGTGACCGGGCAGCCGGGGGCCGAGCCGGGACGCCCGGCTCCGGCGGCAACCGCCGGTTCGCCGCCGGAGCGGCCAGGGACCGTGCCGACGGCCGGCGATGGTCGCCCGCCCGCGCAGCAGGTGTCGGTGGAACGTCCGGGTGCTCCGGTTGCTGGTGATGGTCGTCCGGCGACGAGCACGCCCGCGCAGCAGGTACCGGCGGAACGTCCGGTCACCGGCGCTCCCGGGCCGCAGCCGGCCACCCGGCCGACGCCGCCAGCCGGGGACACCCGGCTCGGCCAAGGGGCCGATGCGCAGCTCGGCCGGGAGCCGGTGGACCGGCCGGCCACCGGCGCGCCCGCGCACGTCGCCGGTGACACCCCGGCGGACCCGGCCGCGAACCCCGCCGCCGGAGGTGCCCGGACCGGTTCCGGCACCGGGCAGCCGGTGCCGCACCCGGACCGGCCGAACGCGCCCACCGCGGCGAACTCGAGTGACGCCGCCCCCGTCGAAGGGGCCCGGTCGGCCCCGTCCGACCCGACGCCGGCGGGTGGCCACGAGAACACTCGTCCGGGCAGCGGCGACGGCCCGCGCCCGGAGCCCGCACCGCGCCCGGAGCGCCCGACGTCGACCGACGTCACCGGGCCGGGCGCCACCGACACCCGACGTCCGGCGGGCGACCCGGCGCGGCCGGGTGGCGACTCCACGCGCCCGGTCACCGGCGAACGGCCGGCGGCGCACTCCGAACAGCCCCGCGTCGGCGACGCCGACCGGACGCGACCCGCGACCGGTCCGTCGGCGCCGGCTCCCGGGTCGCCGGGAGCGGCCGGGAAGCCGGTTGCGGACAGCCCGGTCCGCCTGGCGACCGACAGTCCCGCCGGTGGCCGGGCCCGCGTCGAGCCGCCCCACCCGGCGGAAAGCTGGCTCCCGGACAAGACCGTGCGACCGCACGGCAAGCCGGACGACGGCAGCGATGCGCGGAACCGGGCCGACGCCGATGCGCAAGCGGCGGCGATCGCGGGTCACGTGGCGTTGAGCGGCGCGGAGATGCGGACGCAGCCCGAAAGCCGTTCGGCCGGCAGGCCGGAGGCGGAGCGGCGCGACTCCGTGGTCGACGGGTCGTACCCGGTGCCGGCGGCGGAGTGGAGCTCGGTGCGTGACTCGGTGCCGGCCACCCGGCACCAGGGCGAGCGGCTCGGCCAGGACGGTCTCACGCAGACCCGCTTCGACGTGCGGCGCGCCGAGGTCACGCCCGGCCGGTGGGTGCGCGAGCTGTCGGTGCCGGTGGATTTGGTGTCGACGGCCGGCCGAGGCGACGCGGAGCGGCTCCAGTTGTGGGCCCGGGAACTGCAGCAGAGGCTGGACGAGCGGGTCAACGGGCGCTACCGGCTCGCTGGTGGTGATCAGCTGCACGTCGTGGTCGACGCCGCGACGCCGAACGGGCCGCCGCGGCCGGGCTGGGAGCGGGACAGCTCCCGGCCGGTACCGGTCGAGGTCGTCGAGGAGCGTGGGGGAGGCGGGCAGCTGGCGTGGCCGCTGGGAGACACCGGTCTGGCCGTGACCCGGGTGCTGCAGTTCGTCGGGGTGGAGTCGCCGACCGGGCGGCTGGGTGAGGCGGATTTGGCGGCGATCGACCGGACGATCCGCGACACGCCCGCGGAGCCGGCTCCGGCTTCGGCGGAGGTGGGGCGTCCGGCCGTGGTGGCCGGTCCGCCGGGGACCGCGCGGCCGAAGCGCCTGCCGGGGCTGGGGACTGCGTGGACGCGCGGAGCCGACGGCTGGTACCGCTCGGAAGCACCGGGAGCGCTCGAGCGCGGCGGGGAGAAGGTCCCGGTGCCGGAGGGCGCGCTGGCCGTGTTCGACGCGGCCGGGGACGCGCGGCACGTGGTGCTGGGCGATGGGGTGAGTCTTGAGCGTGGTCTTGCTGGTGGCTGGTCGCCGCCGCGGACGCAGTCCGGGGAGGTCCGAGCACGCAAGACGGACGCGGCCGAGGCGTTGCACCGTCCGGACGGCTCGGTGCTGGCCGAGCTGCCGCCGGAGAGTGAAATGGTGATCGACCGTCACGGCGGCGAGGAAAAGGTCGTGGCCTACCGGCAGCTGAAGGACGAGGCCGGGAAGTGGCTGTCGCAGCCGCGGGTGTTCGTGCCGGACGGCGGGGGCTGGGTCGAGCACGGCATTGGCGCGGTTGCGTACGAGGGCTGGTTGGCGAGTGCGAACCAGGCGCACGACGCGGCGCGGACGTTGTGGGACATCGCGGGCCGTTCCGGCCCGGAGGTGCCGGAGCATCAAAAGCTGACTGCGCTCGGCGACGCGGAACTGGCGCAGCTGTACTCACGGGGTACGGAAGCGGATGTGTTCGCGGCGGTGTTCGAGCTGATCCGGCGGAAGAAGGGTATTGCCCTGCGGTGGACGCAGGTGTCGGCGGTGCATGCGTTCGGTAAGGGTCAGGTCGTGAACATGGCTGCGGGGGAGGGGAAGTCGTGGTTGTTCTTTGCGCATGCGGCGGTGAATGCGGCTCGTCCGGGCGTGGATGGGGTTCAGGTCACGACGACGCGGGGAATTTTGGCGGATCGGGAGTTTCCGCATTATCAGGAATTGATGTCGGTGTTGGGGATTGAGGTGCATCGGTTGAATCCGGATGATCCGCCGCCGGGGCCGCGGGAGGGGCGGCCGACGGTGTATGTGGGGACGGCGGAGGATGTGGGGTTCACGTATTTGCGGCATGAGACGTTGCCGGGGCAGAAGAACGCCGGCGATCCGACGGTGCTGACGGTCAGCATCGACGAGATCGACGAGGCGTTGGTGTATTCGAATTCGTCGTACATCTTGAGTGAGGGGGTGGCGGGGGAGGCGTCGCCGGAGGTTCGTGCGGAGGTCGGGTGGGCGCATGATCTGGTGCGGGACGGGATGGGCAGCGGGTGGTTGGAGGAGGCGGATTTCGGGCGTCGGGAAGGTCCGGCGCGGTTGACCGGGCCGGGGCGGGAGAAGGTGGAGTTGTTGCTGGGACGGGTGTTGACCGGGGAGGAGGTGACGCGGGTGAACATGGCGGCCGCGGCGCAGTGGGAGTACCGCGAGAACGTCCATTATGTCCAGCACGAGGGCAAGATCTACATTATTGATCAGACCACGCACAATGTGATGTTCAATCCGGAGACGAGTTCGGAGAGTAGATGGAACGGTGGTCTCGCGCAGGCGGTGGAGTTCAAGCACGGCCTGCAGATCCGCAGTGATTCGGCGAGTAGTAAGAGTGTTACCGCGAATGAGCTGCTGTCCAAAAAGGAGTATGCGCAGAAGGCCGGTGCGTCGGGTACGGCGAACGGGCACGGCGATCAGTTTGCTGCCAAGGGCATGTCCGCTGTTGTGGAGGACATGCCGCGTTATTACGAGTCGCGGTTGAAGAAGTCGGATGATGTGGTCGCCGCGGATGAGTCCGCGAAGTTGAGGCAGATAGCTCGGGATGTGGCGGGGATGCAGTCGCCGGAGGGGACGCGGCAGCCGCAGTTGATTCTGGCCACCCGCAATGATCAGGTGGCGACGGTGTCGAGGCTGCTTGGCGAGTTGGGGGTGCCGCATGAGGCGATTGATGCGAAGTGGCAGTTGGAGCAGGGGAAGAATGTTGATGAGGCGTTCAAGGCGATCATCGACGCGGCGGGGGCGGCGGGCAAGGTGTTGGTGAGCAACATGCAGGGTGCGCGTGGGGTTGACATCACCACCACCAAGGAAGCCAAGGAACGGGGGGATCTGTTCGTCCGGGTCACCGCGCATTCGGAGGTCTCTGCCGACATCGATGTGCAGGCCGAAAATCGGGCCGGCCGCAGCGGTGGCGGCGGTGAAGTCGTGTACTACTCGTCGCCGAAGGATGAGATCTATCAGTTGTCGCAGAACCCGGATGTGCAGCAAGTGGTGATCAAGTACGCTGATGCGTTGGCCGAGGAGGACGCTCCGGCGTTGGCCATCGCGGAACAGCGGTTGCGGGATTTGGTGGCGCCGTTGCAGCCGAATTCCGGGCACCCGGTCGTCGACCTCGGCGCGGCGTCGCCGAACGCGCCACCGGCTGGGCGGAGCGGTGGTGCTGGTGTTGTTGGGGATGGGGGTTTTGATCGGCCGCCTGACCGGTCGGTGCCGGGTGTGGTGGAGCGGCGCGATTCGGCAGTCGATTTGGTGGAACGGGATCATTCGCTTGCGGATGGGGCCGAGCGCGGTTCCATTGCGGGTGAGGCGGAGCGGCCGCGGAACGTAGCGCAGGTCACATTCCACGAAGCGCTTGCCGGCGCGCTCAACACCGCCGAGCGCGACTTCGTCGAGAGCTTCGATCGCTGGTGGGCCACGCATTCTGAGGCCGTGCTCGCCGAACCGCAGCTGGAGCGAATCCATGATGACTTCCTCGCGGCTCGAGAAGCCGCGTTCACCGGCTATTGGGAGGCAAGTCGTGCTGGGCTTGTCTTTGGGCCGGCCGTGGGACAGGCCGGGCTGAGCCAACCCAGCGTCACTGCGGAAGAGCTGGACGAAGAGTTCACCCGGGCAGCGAGGCTGCCCGGGCGCGACGACAGCAGTACACCGCTGACGGCTGCGAAGGCACAGAGCCTGGCCGGTGCTGAGGTGGTGCTGGCCGAAGACGGCGCGGTCGCAGGCGTCGACGGGGTGAGTTCGGGGCGGCTGTTGCCGGAACTGGCGGACTTGTTGCCGATGGATGTCGTGGAGCGGTGGGAGCAGGCGCGAGCGCTACTGGGATCGTCGAAACTGCCGGTGCACGTGGTCGAGGGGTTGGCGGAGAAAACTGCGGGGTTGTTGTCGCAGCATTATCGGACGCAGTCTTTGGAACAGATCCGGACGGGCCGGGCGGATCCGGTCTTGGACGGCCGCGATCGGGTGTTGCGCACGATCGTGCTGGCGCAGCGGGTGGCTGATCACGCGGCTCGTGTCGAGGCCGGGATGGCTGAGGCGCGGGTCGGCGCCTTGGCGGGGGACCTGGCCGCGGCGGTGGGGGCGCCTCGAAACTCCGAAGGGTTGCATCCGGAGGTCTTGCTGCCGGACGAGCCCGTGCAGCAGATCCACGACGAGTTCCTCGCCGCTCGGGCAGCCGCCTTGGCCGGTCTGAACCACCCGGTCGGCGAGCCGGAAGAGCTGGAAGAGCAGTTCACGCGGGCGGCAGCGGTGGCGGGGTGGTGGTCGCGGGATCTGGTCGGCGACGGTGTGGTCCTGGCCGAAGACGGGTCGGTCGCGAGGAGCGGCGGAAGCAGCTCGGGGGTGTTGCTGCCGGCGGTGGCGGAACTGTTGCCACCGGCCGTCGTGGAGCGGTGGCAGCGGGCGCGGGAAGTGCTGGGCTCGTGGCCGGATCTGCGGTTGGCCCCGGTGCAAGAGCTGATCAACGACTCCCTCGGCTGGCTGTCGTCGGTCTATGAGAAGCAAACTTTCATCGCCCCGGTGAGCGAGGAGCAACGGGCGAAGATCGGGCGCGACTACGTGTTGCGCACGATCGTGGCGGCGCAGCGCCTGGAGGATCATGCGGCCGGTATCGGTGGCGACGAGGCGAAGCGCCGGATCCTGGCGGTGGGGCGTGAGCTGGCCGGGTCGGTCGAGGCGCCGCGGCGAGAGTGGTCGGCGTCGGGGAGCCGGGGCGATGCCGGCGGCTACGACGGTGTGGTGGCGGAGTCTTCGGCGGACGCGGCGCGGGAGAAGGCGGAGTCCGCCGCGTCCGCGGAACCGGCTGGGGCCGTGGAACCGGCTCTGCTGGAGATCGCCGCCGCGGTGGGTGTGCGGGACGCAGCTCATCCGGTGGTGCGGGTGTTGCTCGGGTGGCGGCCGGAGGCGTGGAACGGGACGCAGTTCTGGATCGATGCGTTGCGCGCGGCACAGGACCGGTTGCCCGAGGGGTACGTGGTTCCGGTCCCCGGGAAGAAGCTGAGTGGCCTGGCCGGGAAGTTGCTCAAAGCATGGGCGCTGGGCCTGCAGGGGGTGGTAGACCCGGACACCGGGCGTCCGGTCAACGGTCGCGCGGTGGCGCGGACAGCCGGGCCCGACCTGCTCTACAAGAGCACCCCGGCGCTGTGGTGGCGGGACGCCAAACCGAAGGCGGCGCCCGCGCGCGCCGCAGTCTCCGCGGAGCCCCGCCACGATGTCGGGACGCCGGCCGAGTCGCTGTGGACGGGCAGGTTCGAAACCCGGGCGCCGGTGTTGTGGGAGTCGGCTTTGGCGGAATTTCGTTCGCAGCGGGCCGCGGAGATCGTGGCCGATCACGAGCGCCGGCTGGGAGAGGGCCTTCAGGACGCGGATCTGCGTCTCGTCTACCACGTGAAGTCCGACGAGTTCGCGAGGAACCCCGAGTATTACCGCGAAAGTCTCACCCGGGCGCGAGACCAGCTCCTCGAAGTGCTGCGGCAGGCGGGCGTCCGGCCGGGACGGGAACCGAAGATCAGCCGGATCTTCCCGCTCACCAAGTCCGCTCCGATGCACCTCGAACTGCTGAGGGCCCCGGACGGGGACGGGCTGCCGCTCGAGCACTTCCGCGGCGTGCCTGCGTTGGACGTTGCTTTCCTGGGCCGCCACAACGAGTTGCCCCTCGCGCACGCGGATCGGGTGGTGGCCTGGGTGGCGGGGCAGGCGCAGCGCGCGCTCGACGGGGGATGGCTGATGCCGCCGGTCGTCTTCGCGCTCGACGCGATGCGAGCCGAGCCGGAGAACGCCCGTGCCGAGCGGGCAGCGCACTTCACCGAATTGGTGGAGCGGGGCGTGGGCAACGCCTTTGCGGAGGTGGTGGGGACTGGGCGTGCGGTGCCGGACCTCGCCGGTTTCCGGCCGGCGATCAAGGTGCGCTACGGGGCCAAGCAGCAGAACTCGGACTTGCCGGTGCACGTCTCCGCCGAAGCCGATGGTGGTGTGCTGCCGGACGACTATCCCGGCGGTGCGGTGCAGCGGGTCTGGTCGAGCACCCTCGCCGGCGGCCGGGTGGGTCTGCCGTCCGAGGAGCGGACCGCGTTGGCGGATGCGATCGGGCGCCTGGTGCCGCTGTTCCTGCGCCGTCACGGCAACGACACGCGGCCGCTCGACGTCCGCCTCACCCGGCTCTTCGAAAAAGGCTCCACGGACTACGGCGGCGGAGACGCTCTGGTGGGGGACGCGACACGGGAGACGTTCGCCGGGCAGCTTGCCGTGGCGGGCGAGGTGACCGCGGCGCAGCTGGGGCAGGGATTTCCGGTCGGTACCCACCGCATTGGTGGTGCGCTGGCCGATGACCCGACGGTGGCGTCCGGCTATTGGCTGACTGTGCACCCGGATCCGCGTCCGGGCTGGACGGCGGCGGACTACCGGGCGGCTGGTGAGCTGGCCGGGCTGGAGTTCGTGCCGGGGCGGGACATGCCGGTCGAGGTGGCGGTGTGGGAGCTGAGGCAGCTGGTGGCCGGTGCGGTGGCACGGGCGGTCGAGCGGGCGAGGGCGGCGGTGGACGGCACGGCCACTGTGGAGCCGATCACGGTGCACCTGCGGAAGCACAACGGGGCTTCGACCGAGGTGCACCGGGCGCGCGGAGTCCGGTTGCCGTCACTGGTGAACGAGCTGGTGGCCGCTGCGCTGGCCGAAAGGCCGGCTGACGGGTTGCGGATTCTCCCGCCCCGGGTCGAGGTGGTGCCGGGCAAGCCCGAGGTGGGTCGGACCGTGGTGGATGTGGAGCTGGGTGACGAGCCGCGGAATCTTCCGTCTCGAGATGAGGTCGAGCCGGGCAAGTCCAAGGCGGTCAAGACCGCGGTGGCCGACCGGCCGCGGAAGCGGAGGTTCCGAGATGAGGTCGAGCCGCGCAAGTCCAAGGCGGTCAAGACCGCGCTCGACGGAACCCGAGCCTCGGGTACCACCGGGCTGCCGGCTAATTCGCGGCGGCAGGAGGTGCGGGATTGGGTGGCACTGGCGAAGCCGGGGCAACCGGGATTGCAGTGGCGGGGACGTCGCAAGCCGGATCGCGGTGAGGTGGGCGAATTGTGGGCTTGGGCCGGCGAGCTGGGACCGGTGCTGGAGTCGCTGGCCGACGCGGAGATCGAGCCGCCGGAGCTTCGCATCGACGCCTACCTGAAGCCGCCGGACGATCCGGCCAGCCGGGCCCGGGTGAAAGCCGGCTTGCGTGACCTGGTCCTGGACGCGCTGTCCGGATCGGCGGGAACCGAGGCGCGGCGCCGGCCGATCGGTTATCCCGACCCGGCGGTGTCGGTCCTGTGGCGCCGCCCGCAGCGGTCCCAGCCGGAACGGCTCGAGCTCTGGCTGTCGCCGGGGCCTGGCCGGACGATGGCGAGCTACCGGGCCGCGGGGGCATTGGACGCAGTGTTCGTCCCGGGGGTGGTGGAGCTGACGTCGGCGGCGGAGCAACGGGTCCGGTGGATGATCGAAGGCGCGGCGCGCCGGGCAGTGGCCGCCGGGTCCGACCGGGTCCCGGTGGAGGTGGGATTGGTGACGGCGCCGGGCGGGCGGGTGCTGGCCGAGCCTCGGCTGCGGTACTTGACCAGGCTGGCGGCCGAGGTGGTCGCGGCGGTGGCGGGTGACCGGGCGGTCGCGCAGGTGCGGGAGACCGGCGTCGAGGCGGAGGAGCTGTGGCCGCGGAAGCTGTCGGCCGCGCTGGTGGCGGTGGGCGACGGCCGTCCGGCGCCCGCGGACCCAGGGGTGGAGCCGGCCGGGCCGTCGCGGCTGGTGGTGCCGTCGTGGACGTCCGACGTGCGGGTCCTGACGGCGCCCCGGCGGCGCGGCGAACCCCTGGTTCGGGTGACGTGGGATGCCCTGGGCAACCAGGGCCTGCAAACGCTGGTGCGCCGCTTGGCGCGGCAGTGGGAAAGCTTCCCGGCGAAGCCGGGGACGGTGGAGGTCCGGATCCGGGCCACGGTGTCGGGCGGTGAGTGGAAGTATCGAGACGCGGTGCTGGACGGCGTGGTCGAGACGCTGCGTGGCTCGTTGAGCCGGCATGGAGTCGACGCCACGGGCTGGTCGTTCGACAAGCTGGCCAAGTGGACGAACGACATCGATACGTCGATATCGGTGTTCGTGCTCCCCGACGAGCTGACGACGGAAGCGCGAGTACGTGCGGCGTCGTTCTGGCAAGGCGGGTTCCGCGGTCACAGCGCCGGCAGCACTGTGAGCGGGGTCCTGCGCGCCGAGAGCAACTTGTTGTCCCCCGCGATGCGTCAGCAGCTGAGGTGGCGGGTACAGGGGTTCGCCGCCCGGGCGCTGGGAGGGGAAGCCAGCGGGCCAGCGTTGCTGCTCGGCTACGCCGCGGTCAACGCCGCGCAAGGACAGGCACGCCGGAACGAGCTTGAGAAGCTGGTGGAGCAGGCGCTGAGCGGCGTCCCGGAGGTGCGGGATCTGCCGGGCGGGGTGGCTGGCTTCCTTCGCGACCGGGTCCACTACCAGCCGGTGCTGTTCCGGCACCCTTGGCTGCACGGAATCGACCTCCGGGTCGCCGAAACCACCCGGGAAGTGGCGGCAGCGCTGGCCGCCGCAGCCGTCACTTCGAAGGCCGCGACCGAGGCTCACGCAGCGGACGTCGAGATGACACTGCCGGAGCTGCTCTCGGCGTCGCCGTTGCCCGGGGTGGAGACCAGCGAGACTAGCGAGCCGGGTGTGCCGGAAGCCGAGGTCGTCGACACCGGGCACGGAGTGACGGAGCTCGCGGACGAAGCGGTGACCCATGACACCGGGGAGGCAGCGCTCGCCGCTTTCTTGGAGGACTACGAAACGAACTTCGCAGAACTCGCCGACGACTTCGCCGGTTCCGCGGACTTCGGCGCCGGGCCCTGGTTCGGCTTCGCCGACGACGGTGCACCGGTCGTGGCCGACGATGAGCGGTTCGCAGGGCTGTTCGATTCCGCGATGGCGAATTCCGGCGGGTTCGGCGTCGATGAATTCCTGTCCGAAGTCGGTGCTCTCGATGAGGCTTCTCGGCCGGACGAGCTGAGTGGAATCGACCCGGAACGTACGAGGAGCGCCGAACAGGCGCGGGCGACGGCCCGGCTGCACGACTTGGCGGATGAGGACGAGCCCGGCGCAGCGGGGTGGTCGGTGCGGGGGCTGGCGGGAGACGGGTTGGTGCTGGCCGGGGACGGGTCGTTGGCCGGGGCCACCGGCGTCGGTTCGGGGGTGTTGCTGCCGGAGGTGGCGGAGTTTGCCGGTGACTTCGTCGCCGATCCCGGGGTCGGTTTCCGGTCGGATGGTTCACCGGTTTTGGGTGACGACGGAGAGTTCGCGCGCAGGTTCGGCTGGGCCTCGGCGAATGCCGGTGAGTCCGCGCTCGGTGTCGAGGACTTCTTCGCCGCGTTCGATGATTTCGTCCAGTCTTGGGAATCGGATGGCCGCGCCAGCGGGTTCGTCCGCCCGGAGCGGATCGATCGGGCTGCCGCGGTCGCCGAGGGCCCGGTGGCCTCCGACCGGGGTGTCTCGTCGAGGCGGTGGGCCCAGGGACACGAGGTCATGCGGCGCCCCCGGGGGATGTCGCGGCTGGCGAACGACCCGGATCAGGTCCGGTTCGAACCACTCGGTTCCGCCGGCGGGTTCGACGTCACCGGGGTGCGCTCGGGGGTGGTCGTCGGCGACCGGTCGCTGGCCGTGGCGGGGGCGGCACGGTGGTTCCCGCGCCGGGACGGCGAGTTCGCCGTGGTGCTGGTCGAGCACGGGGTGCGGGACGTCCAGCCGGTGCTGGAGGCGCTGCGCACGGCGGGGTGGAACCGAGCGGACGAACTGCGGCTGTGGGCCTGTAACCAGGACTTCCTGGCCGAGTTCGCCTGGGACCTGCGGATCTCCGCCGGCGTGCCGGTGCTCCGGCCGACGGAACTGCTTTTCATCGGGCTCGAGGAGGTGCAGGGGCGGGATAGCCGGGCCGGCCGGGTGGGTTCGATGGGGTACGGCGCCGATGTGAGGCCGCTCTTCGTCGAGGCGGAAGACGGTGGATGGGTCGAACTGCTGGAAAGCGGGGTCGAGCGCCCGGCGGCGTTCGACGAGCTGTTCCCGGCGGACGCGCCGGCTGGTTATGGTCTCGGCGGTGCGGTGCACCTGGCCCCCGCGCCGGGCCGGCTGAGGTCGGGGTCACCTCTGCGCCTCGGCGGAGAATTGCCGATGCGCCGCGCGAGGGCGTTGTCGGATGCTTCGGTCTGGTCGCAGGAAGTGGGAACGCGGACCGGCGGCGGTGCCGTGAACCCCTCGGTGCTGGCCGGTCTGGAGCGCGCGGAGCGGGCCCGGCTGGACCAGCCGGCCGTGGTCGGCGAACCGGACTTCGCACAGGTGCGGAAGTCGGTGCTGGCCCAGCTGGTGCAGGTCGGCGAACGGCAAGAGATCTGGCAGGACTGGGTGGACGAGTCGTTCCCCGACCACGTCCTGCAGCGGCTGGACCGTACGCTGGAGACGATCCACGACGCCGACCGGGACATCGAGGTCGAGGTGCAGGCGGTGCGGATTGGCTCGCCGATGGACCAGGTCCGGGGGGCGGGGGAGATCAGGCACGAGCACCAGCGGACGCGGCGGATGAGCGAAGCGACCTCGGAAGCGACGCGGACCCCGCTGAACCCGACCAACCAGAGCATCCCGGCGGGACCGGTGACCGTCGGTGTGGGTCTGAAGGACCCGGGGGTGGCGTCGACTCGGCGGATGCGTGCCACGACCGAGGTGGTCGACACCACCGAGGTGCGCGACCGCGGCGAAGTCACCCGGTCGGACCACGTGGTGGTGCATCAGGTCCTGGTGCGTCCGCAAGAAGAGCGCGTGGGGCACCGGAGCCGGGGCGCCGTGGTGCGTGAGGTGACGGTGCCGATGCGGCTGGAGTGGCCGCGCCACGACGCGGCGTCAGGGGCGAGCGGGCGGATGGTGCCGATGGCCTACCCGCAGGCGCCCCGCACGGCGACCCCGCAGCAGCTGACGGCCATGTTCGAAGCCTTCCGCCAAGCTCGCAAGGCGATCGACTCGGTGTGGTTCACGGGCTTGGCCGGGTTGTACGACCGGCTCGTCGACGCGCTGAAGCTGGACCGGGCCGGTGAAGCGGCCACCGAGCTGGATCGGTGGCTGGACCGGATCGGTCCCGAGCACGGGGTCGAGCTGTTCACCGGCGGGGTCGTCCGGCACTCCTTCGAGCTGCCCGGCCGCAAACGACCGCTGGAGATCATGCTGGCCCGGCGGCTGGACCCGGACGCGGTGGCGGAGTTCGTGGGCCGGTCACGGCGGAGCGTCGAACACCGGCTGCGGGCCAGCGGCAACCACAGCGTCGAGCACCGGGACACCCAAGGCTGGGGCGGGCAGCTCTCGGTCGGGGTGGGCGAGGAGCTGCTCGGGCTGGCCGGGGCCAAACTCACGGTCGGGGCGTCCTACGGGCGTCAGGCCGAGCACGCCGAGCACCACGTGGGCGGAGTGGTGGCCGAGGCCACCCACCGCACGAGCGGCGACGCGGAGACGTACGAGCTCCCGTTCTTCTTCGCGGTGTCGGCGGCCGAAACCGACCAGTCCGCGCTTGGTGAGCAGGACGGCCACTCGCGGAAACTGTGGCACCGGCACGACTCCCCGCGAACGGCGTTCACCTTCAAGGCCGGTGCGCGGCTGGTCGTGGCTGAACGCACCGACTTCGACAGCGACGGCTCCAGCGCCTCCGGCAGCCGGTCGGGTTCCCACTCCCACGGGCCGGCCGGGCTGCCGCGCGAGCAGGTGCCCGGCGCCGTGCGCAGCGCCTGGCAGCTCACCGAAAACACACTCGTGGACCTGTCCGGGCGGATCGCGCGCCGGCTGGTGGTCGACGGCATCATCCCCGGCACCGCGGCGCAGCGGGTCCGCGACCAGCTGATCGAGTTCCTCGACGACCGCGCCACCCGTGCCCTCCTCGACGGCGGGGACGGCATCCGATTCCGCGTCGACGGAGCAGGGAAGGATCTCTTCCTTGCCGGCGAGCTGGATCCCGACCGCGGTCACTACGTCGGGCCGGTGCCCCGGAAGGACCTCGCCGGGATGCTCACCGCACGCGACGAGAACCGGGTGGAGCAGCACCGCCGCCGGGAAAAGAAGCTCGGGGTCTCGATCGAGGGCGACGCCGGGCCGGTGTCCCTCTCGGGCGCCATCGCGCTGACCGAGAAGAAGAACCGTGGCGGGCTCGTCGCGCACGCCGTTCAGCGGGAACAAGGGTGGACCGGTGACGGCGACATCCACCAGTACCGCTACCCGGTCCTCATCCAGGCTCGCCTGGGCACCGACCTCGCGCACCTCGACCCGCCCCTGCGGTGGCGCGACGAGGGCCCCACCGCCACCGAGCCGGAGTACCGGACCGGCTTGACCGGCCGCCTCGGCATCAAGGTCGCCGCCCGCACCGGCCTCGGCGCCCTGCCCGACTCCGCCCCGGTGGTCGCGGAGACCGAGTGGCTCGACGCGGATTCGGTCCGGGGCCTGCCGGCGATGCGGCCCGGCGCGCTGCCCGCGAGCTTCGACCTCGACGCGTTCGCACCGGTGCGCGGGTTGCTGGCCACGGCGACGGAGCTGTTGCTGCCGCCGACGCCCGAAGGCGTCGTCCGCAAGGCGGCGGCGGTGCTGAAGCGGCTCTTGGTCGGCTCGCCGTCGCTGCCTCTGGCCACCCGCCTCGACGGCGAGATGGTCGCGTCGGTCTCGCAGGAGGTGCTCGAGACGTGGGCGAGCTGGACCAGCCGCCAGGCCCGGCTCGGGCTCGCGGCCGGCCCGTCGGACGTGCTGACGCTGGGCAGCTACAACTCCGGCAGTGACTTCGGCCTGGGCGGCCGGGACCTGATCGGTACCGCGGCCCTCGCGACGGCTTACGGCAACCCGCGGATCGTGGACCGGGCGCTGCAGCACCGGTTCGGCGGCGCCGAAAGCACCCAGACGGTGCTCACCAACCACCGCGGGAAGCAAACCGGCGTTCCGGCGTCGGCCGGGGTGTCCGCGTCGGCCGGGGAGGCGTTCTCCGGTGGCGGCGAGGTCTCGGCGGGCTACCACCGCGGCCCGGTCGCGGACGAGATCGACGTGGTGTCCACTCGCGACGAGCACGAGCGGGTCGAGCGTGGTTACCTGGTCGAGTTCGACGCGCGGCACCTGCTGAACACTTCGGTGCAGGAACACGTGACCGGGCCGATGGGGGGCAAGTACGAGCGCCGGGTCACCGCGGGTCGAAGGGTGAAGTTCGTCCCGCGGGCGGTGCGGGTGTGGGTGCCGGCGAGCGAGCTGGCGTCGATCGGTGAACTGTCCCCGCACGACGTGACCCACAACATCTTCGCCGAAGATCGGCCCGCCGGCGTCCCGGCCGCGACGCCGGCGTCGCCGATCCCGGGCCGCGGATTCGAGCGGGGCCGCTACGAGCCTGCGGGGCCGGGGTTGGTGGCCGAGCTGGTCGAGGGGTTGCGGTCACGGTTGCGGGCGTGGGAGGGGACGGTCTCCGACCACGAGGCCACCGCGGACTACGCGGTGCTGCACGACGCGATGGTGCACGCATTCGGCAACCGGCTTTCGCTGGGCGGGTTCGACGTCACGATGCGCAACATGCTCAACGGCGGTGACGAGCTGTTCGGTTCCCGGATCGGGAAGTCCGGCAAGCTGGAGCAGCTGGTCGTGGTCAAGGCCGAGCGGACCACCACCCGTCCGCTCGGCGTGGACGCCACGCACACGCACCGCTCCACGGTCACGACCAACCGGCTGGTGCGCGACGGCGTCGTCTCGACGGTGAGCTACGGCTTCACGGGCAAGGGCACGCCCGCCATCCCGACGCCCGCCGTCCCGGGGGCGAAGTTCCTCCTCGCCGGCGCGGTCGAGCCCAGTGTGGCGGCCGAAGGCAGCCGGACGAAACGCAGCGGCCCGGTGCGGACCGAGAAGCGCACCACCGTCTACACCCACACCGGACCGGCCGGCCGGTACGAGCACGGGCTGAAGGTCGAGTTCCAGCTGCGGCCCTGGGCCCGGTCCGGCGTGTACTGGCGGCACGTCCCGCTGCTGCGCCGGGCCCCCGTGACCGGCCTGGAGCAGCTGCCCGCGCTCGAGCCGGCGGCCGTCTTCCGCTCGACGGTCCTGGCCGTGCCCACTGCCGGGACCACTTTGGACAGCCGGCCCGGCTCCCTGAGGGAGCAGTGGCGCCGCGACGGCCGTGAACCCGGGATTCCCGGGGCCGCCGTCGTCACGGCCTGGTCCTTCCCCGCACCCAAGCTCCAGCGGCAGCTGCTGGAACTGCTCGACCGGCTCAACGCCCGCCGCGGGCACGGGCTGCTGGTGGGTAGCCGCGCCGACCAGCTCAGCTCCCACTTCGCCGCCGCGCTCACCGACCGCGGCTACGTCGTGACGGTGGACAGCCGGACGGTCGCGAGTGTCGCCATCACCTTCGACCTCACCGACCGCGAGCTGGTCCGCGCCATCCCGGGCGGAACGGTGACGAGCGTCCACGAGGAGAACGAAGACGCCGGCGCCACCACCGTGACCTCGGGCACGGTCACCGCCACTCCGCTCGGCGGCTTGCCCGCGACGCTCGTCGGCGACCTGGTCACCTACACCGCCGAGAAGACCCAGGAGCTGCGGGAAGACGAAGCGGACCGCGCCGACGCCGCGGGCCCGGTGCAGGATCGGCCGGTCTACCTGGTCAGGGCCACGCTGAACCCCACGATCACCCTGCACACCCTCGACGGGGAACCCGCCACACCCATGCACCTGGGTCCCGACGGGACGGTCAGCCTGCGCGTCGACGAAGCCGGCGCCCGTGCCCTCGGTCTCCACCCCGTAATCGCGCGCCCGACCACCGCCGACGGTGCGCCCACCGGCACCGCCGCGGTCGGTTCGCACACCCCCGCACCCGGCGCGCTCGCCCGCAGCGGCTCGGCTCCCGTCGGCTCCGAAACCGGTGCGGCGCCGCGGGAAGCCGTCACCGCGCTGACCCGCCCGCTTGGCCTCGGCTTCCCGGCCACCCGGGCCCGGGTCGGGGCGATCCTCGGGAACCCGCATTCGCTCGCGGGGCGGGCGGCGACTTGGCTGCCGGCCGAAAAGGGCGTGCTGGGCTTGGTCCTGCTCGACCACACGCTGCGCGACGTCCCGTCGCTGGTGACGGCACTGCGCGCGGCGAACTGGAACTCCCAGGACCGGATCCGGCTCTACGCGTGCAACGTCAACGACCTCGACGGCTTGGCCCGAGCGCTTTACGAGGCAGTGCACGACGGGTCCGCCCGGCCGCGCCACGAGGCAGCGCGCATCGGCGTCGCGTGGCCCAAGGCACTGCTGTGGCTGGGTGTCGCCGCGCAAGGCCCGGCAGCGCAGGTCGGGAACAGCGGCTTCACCGCCGACGGCGGGCCGGTGTTCCAGAAGCTGGTGGACGGCTGGGCTACCGCTGGGAAGACCGGCAAGCTCGTCAAGCCAGGTGGCGGCTTCCCCTATTACACCGAGCCCGTGCCCGCCGACGCGCCGCTGAAGCTAGGACTGGACGAGCCGGTGCACCTCGCACCCCCCTTCCCGGTCAACGCGGCGGTGGAGGAGTTGCTGGGCAGGCGGCCGCGGGTGTGGGACGAGCAGTCCGACGAAGACGCCGAGATGACGGACGCGCTCGCCGATTCCGGCTCGGACCGGGACGCCGAGGGCGACCGGGATCCCGACGTCGATTCCGGCCAGCTGGATGCGGTCGAGCCGGCCGAACGACTCGCCGACGAGGTGGCGCAAATCGAGCGGCACTTGGCGGTGTTTCCCCCTTCGTTCGGGCCGCAGCTGCGCGAGCGAGCGGTGCTGTGGCGGAGGAACGTGCAGGCTCTCCTCGCGGCACCGGCCGCGCGAGACCCAGCCGTGGTCACCGGATGGGTGGAGGGCGCCCAGCGGCTGGCCGCTCACCTGCGCGGGCTGCGGCTGCGGCAGCTGGACGAGATCCATGACGCGGCGCTCGACATGATCCAGGAAGGCCAGAGCCCACTCATTTCCTACCTTGGTGGTGTTCCGGGGGGTGTGACCGACCGGCCGGACGCCCGATTCGGCCTGGAGATCGAATTCCAGTCCCTCGGCGAAACTTTCGAGGAGGCTGAGGCGGCCCTGCGGCCGAGGCTGGACGAAGCGGGGCTCGACGCGTGGATGGTCGTCAGGGAAGCCTCCGACGAGGGCGGGGTGGAGATCGTTTCGCCCGTTCTTCCGGGCGGCGCGCAGAGCTGGGCGGACCTGAGGAAGGTCCTGGCCGTCATCACCGGCCACCGCAGTGCCGGCGGGCACCGGCCGGATGCCCGCATCATGGGCGGGCACGTGAACTTCAGCCTCACCGAGCAGCTGGAGCCGTCGGTGTACGCGCGGGTCGCGCAGCTGGGCAAGGCGTTCGAGAGCATGATCTACCGGCTGGGAAACCACTACGGCACCGACGCTGCACAGCGGGACCTGAGGCTGGTCGGTCCCAACCCGCTCCCCTTGCATCCCTCACAGATGGAGTCGAGCGACGAGGTGTACGCGCTGAGCTTCGGCAAGTACGACGGGATCAACTTCCACCACATTGACGGCGAGGACGACGACCGGCTGGAGTTCCGGTTCTGGGCGGGTAGTCTCGACTCGGCGGTGTGGCTCGTGCACGCCGAGATTTCGGGGGCGATGGTGCTGGCTGCGAAGGACGCTTCGGTGCAGCGCCGACTCGACGAACTGATGGCCGATCCGCGGTTGCTCGGGCACGATTCCTCGGCGACGACGCAGGAGGAGGCACTCGGTCTGCTGCTTGATTTCCTCGAGCTGCTGCCGTTGGGCCCGGCTGCGCAGGAACTGGCGGTGCAGCTCTTCGCCGGGACGAAGCCCTTGTCGGAGGACGGCAGCGACGACCGGTTCCGGACGCAAACCGTCATCGGATCCGCCGCCCGCGGCTGGCTGTTCCCGACGCGGACCACCAGCGTGCGTGACGCCGTGCGGATGGTGGAGAGCCTGCCGACGCCGGACAAGACGGAGGTCGTCGCCGCGGAGATCACCCGGGGCCGGGACACCGTCGAGCTATGGAGGGCGGAGCCGGCTCCGTTCGCGGTGTTCGCCAAGGCGTTGTCCGCCCGCCGTGTTTTGGGGGTCGTAAAGTTTTTGGAGCCTGAAGATACCGAGGCGATGCTGGCGCTCGCGGTACCGGGCGGTGCGGCCCGGCTGGGGCCGGTGGTCGCGGCCGAGATCGACGCGCCGGTGCTGGCGACTCACGGCCAGGTGTGGATCGACAACGCACGCCACGTCGGCTCCAGTTCCGAGTGGATCGAGCTGCGCCCGACCGGCGAAATCTTCCAGACGGGCCGGACCGATCTCGAAGAAGCCGTGGACCGCGTCCGGCAGCACGTGGCTCGGCCCCGGTCCGGGCAAGGTGCTTCGGCGTGGCCGGGACTCGGCGGTGGACATTCGGGTGCGCCGGTCCTGACGCTCGCGGGTGAACATTCCCCCGCCTCGCCCGGAACGTCGATGGCGCCGGTCACGCCGGTCGCGGAACCGGTGCCGGCGGCCGAAGTCACCACGGACGACGTGCGCTGGCTGCTGGCGTCGAACGCGGAGGGCCGGGCGACCGTGTTGACCGTGTACGTCGACGATGAACAGGCTGGCTACCTGACCGAGCCCATCATGCAGACGACTGAACACACCGACCGGCTGCTCGGAATGATCCGCGTCGACGGGGCCGGTGAGGCCATGATCACCGAGGTGACCGCGGAATGGGCCGACGGCCCGAATCCGGTGCGCCTGCTGCTGAGCGCCGCAAACGGCCGGTATGTCGCCCACCTGCGCGACGGCCGGTACACCATGCTCACCCCGGCGGAAATGGCGGGGCTGGTGGCGGCGAGCACGCAGTTCCAGCAGCTGATCGCCCGCGGGGTGCGCCCGCCGCTGGCGGTGATCACCCACGCCGAGGGGGTGGCTCCTGACGACTCGCTGAACGACGATTTCTTGGCGAAACTGGCGGAGCTGACCGGCCCGTGGGTGTCGCACCACTACATCGGCAGCGTCAACTTCCGCGCGGACGGCGTCCTCGTCGTCGAGCACCCGTTCTCGACCGGCCCGGCGTTGCGGCCGGCGGATGTCCGGCACCACCGCGCCGATACTCGGACCGTGTTCGCCGGAGCCGCTGCCGACTTCGCCGGCGACGGGGATGCGCTCGTGGTGGCGGTGCGGGGCACGGAGACCACCGCCCGGGTGGAGCTGGTCAACGGGGCACGCACCGACCTCGGTGGTGCCGGGCTAGGTGCGGTGCAGCTGGGTGACCCGGAGTTCCGCCTGCAGCTCACGGCGGGCCGGCCGGTCGTGCTCGACGCCGGAGCCGACCGGGTGCGGATCGGTTCGGGTGGGCTGGGTTTCGACTTCGCCGGTGCCTTGCGCGCGCAGAGTTTCTTCAACGACGTTCATGTGCGGGCGGCGGACGGCACGATGACGCTGGTGTCGGTGCCGCGGGCCGGTGACCTGGAGACCACCGTGATCACCGGCCGCGACGAGCGGCTGCTCGGCGTATTCCTCCGGTTCCCCGGAGACGCTGATGCGCTCGCACGCATCCAGGTGTGGGCGAGCAACGACTCCGGCCCCCTCAGTGCGTTCTCGGCCGGGGACGGGACGTGGGAGCTCGCTCCCTGGTCGCAGCGCCCGGTCCTGGTGTTCGCCCAGCGGAGCGAGACCGGCTATCAGGCCCTGCGCAAGGACGGCCGGGAACTGGACCTGGCCGCAGGTGAGCTGGCCCGGTACCTGCGCGACGGCCGGGACCTGCGTGAGATGCTCGGCACCGAAGGCGCGGTGGCCGGAAAAGAGGGCCGGGAGCGCGGCGTCGTGCTGGCCGGCCTCGGCGGTCCGGCGGTCGACTTGGCCGACTTCGCCGAGGGCTTCGTCCCCGCCGGTTACTCACGGACCTTCTACGGCTCGCAGGGCGTGCTGAAATTCCACCAGGACGGCGTGCTCGAGGTGCGCGGCGACCCGTTCGAACAGGTCGCGCCGATCGTGCCGCAGCCGCGGCACCTGGCGAGTTACGAGCGGGCGAACGCGAAGCTGGGCACGCGGGGCCAGTTCTTCCCGGCCGCTGACTTCGACCGGGCACTGATGTCCGCGCACGCGGTGAACGACACCACCGAGCAGAGCCGGATCTACTACTCCAGCACCACCGAGCCGGACGGTGCCGGCGGTCAGCACGACGTGTTGCGTCCCTACCTCGCTCCCGCCCGGCCCGACGCGAGCCGTTCCTGGACCGCGATCATGCACGGTACAGTCGGCGAGGGCTTCCACTTCTCGATGATCGCCGGGTCTCCGCACCGCCTGGGTGACCGCGTCGTGCTGAGCGGGGCGCCGAGTGCGGCCGCGATCTTCGGCAGCGAAGCTTTCCAGCGGGCCGGCCTGTCCGGGGACGTGGAACTGACCCTGCTCAGCTGCTACGCCGACGCCCGGCCTGGGCCGGGTGAACCCAGCTTCGCTTATTTGCTGAAGCAGGCGTGGGATCATGGCGTCCCCCTGTCGAAGGTGCTCGCGCCGGACGACTTCGCCGGCGTGAACGCGACCGGCGCGCGGTTCGTCTACAACGGCGGTCACCTCCGCGAAGTGACCGCGCAGGACGTCCTCCCGGCCGAGCCGATTCCGCTGAGCGACCTGGTGGTGCTGGCCGAGGATGGGGCGATCGCGGGCGTCGACGGGGTGAGCACCGGGCAGCTGTTTTCTGCGGTGGCGAAGTCGATGCCGGCGGACATCGTGCGGCAGTGGCAGCGGGCGCGAGACGTGCTGGGGTCGTCGAAACTGCCCGCACTCGTGGTGGACGCACTGGCGGTCCGCGCTGGGCAGCTGCTGTCAGATGTGTACCAGGCCCAGACTTTCATCGCGCCGGTGAGCGAGGCGCAACGCGACCTGATCGCCCGCGATCGCGTGTTCCGCACCATTGTGTCCGCTCAGCGCATCCAGGACCACACGGCCGGGCTCGACCTCGCGCAAGCCGAACAACGAGCCACCGACTTGGCGCACCGGCTGGCCGGCAGTGTCGAGGCACCCCGACGCCGCGGTGCCCGCGGAGCACGGGACGACCTCCTCGAACCGGCAGCTGTGCCGCAGGAGGCGGCCGGACCTGCGCTGCCGGCGCCCGCAGCGGCCACCCCGGCGGTATCAGGGCAGTCTGCGAGTGGTAGCGGGGAGGGCGTGCAGATTCCGGGGTGGTTGGTGGGGTGGTTGCCGGCGGCCGATGGGACGGGTCCGCCGACGGTGCATGAACTGCTGGAACAGCGCCGGCAGGACCTACCGACCCACGTCGCAGTGGAACTGCTCAATCCGGGTAAACGACTTCGTGGACCAATGGCGTCGTGGTTGCGGGCGTGGGTGTTGTCAGTGCAGGAGCAGCGGATAGCGGATGGTGAGGAACTGCTGACTACAGGACAGTTGATGGAGCACTCAGGCGACATGGTCCAGAAAGCGACCGTTTCAGGCTGGACTAGGGCGTGGATGCGTGAGAGGAATCTCGTCGAAGTTCCTGAAGGCGGGACGGCGACGGTTGCCGGGCAGGTCACTCCTGTGGAGCAATCGAAAGACGTTGTGGATAATGCAATTCGTGGTGTTCCGGGGTGGTTGGTGGGGTGGTTGCCGAACGTGGACGGAACAGGCCCGCAGACGGTGCGAGAGCTGCTGATAGCACACTCGAGTGAGGTGCCGGCGTGGATAGCCGCGGCGGCGCAGGCGGGAGCGGAAGAGAGGCTTTCACCTGCTGCGGCGAAGTGGTTGCGGGCATGGGTGTTGAGCGTGCAGTGGGGCAGGCGGTCTAGCGATGATCCGTATCTGCCAGGTCTAGGTCTACGAAGGATGTCAGGCTTCATGGCATCGGAGCCTAGGATCGCCCATTGGACTTTGGAGTTGAGGCGCGCTCAGGAAGCGGCAAGCTTGCTTGACGGTTCGACGTCTGCCGGAGCGGGGACCGCGAGCGTGGACGAGCCGAGGGACGTTATCGCTGACGCGGTCGCCGGGATTCCTGAGTGGTTGGCGGGGTGGTTGCCGGCGGCCGAGGGGACGGGGCAACAGAATTTAAGGGCGTTGCTGGAGGAGCGCCGAAGTGAGCTGCCGCGCGAACTTCAGCTAGACCGGGACAAAACGGGTCCGCAGTTGGGAAATGTGACGTCAAAATTGCTGCGGGGATGGGTGTGGAGTGTGCAGCGGCGGCGGCTTGCGGAAGGTAAAAGGGCGTTAAGTGGGTCAGATCTGGAAAAGTACTCGGATAAAATGGTCAGGTTGAGTACTGCCAAGCAGTGGACTTTGGAAATGAAGCGTCGCCAGGAGCCGGTGGAAGCGGCCCAAGTCGAACCTGTGGGGCGGAGTGGTGAGGCCTCTGTTGTGGTGATGCGAGACGAGCAGGTTTCTGATGCGGTCAATAGGATTCCTGAATGGTTGGCGGGGTGGTTGCCGGAGCCCGATGGGTCGGGTCCGCAGACGGTGAGGGCGTTGCTGGAGCAGCGCCGTGCTGAGCTACCGTATGGAATTTGGCCTGACAAGGTGGGGATGGGAAAATACTTGTCTGCGGAGACGTATTCCTGGTTGCGGGGGTGGTTTTTGAGTGCGCAGCGGAGGGTGTTGGCCGAGTCGGGACAGTATATGGCTGGCACGACGGTGGCGGTGTTGTCGGGTGGACTGGTCGAGCGGACGACCCAGCAACGTTGGAAGCGGTTGTTGCGGGCGGGGGGTGGGGTGTCGCGGCAGTTGGCGGGGTTTGCTGGGGATGGGCGGGCGTTGGTGGTGGGGGGTGGGCGTCGGTTGTCGGTGGAGGGGTCGCGGGAGGAGCGGGTGTTGGATCAGGTGCGGACGGAGGTGGTGTGGGTGGGGGATGTGGAGGTGGGGGAGGGGTTGCAGATTACGCGTTCGGTGACTGTGGTGACGAGTCCTTTGGCGCCGAACCCGAAGATGGATCGGGTGTTTCCGTGGCGTGATTGGCAGGATCCGCTGCGGCGGGTGTATGCGCCGTTTGCGGATGAGGATGGTGGTGTGCATTCGTTGGTGCGGGAGGGGGTGGATTCGGTCAGGGCGAAGATTGATGGGGGTAAGCAGTTCTATCGGGATGTGGCACGGGATCCGGGTGATGGGCGGTTGGCGCCGATGTCGAACGAGGAGTTCGCCAGGGTGTGGGAGTCGCTGGAGCAGGATGTGACGGAGTTGGTGAAATCGCTGGTGTTGGAGGATCCGGCGCGGCCGCCGCAGCCGCGGGCCCGGGTGGTGGTGATGTCGGACGAGAATCTGCTTCCGCACGAGATGGTTTTGGCTGGGCAGCGGGGGCTAGGTTTGTTGCAGACTCCTGATCGGTTGGCGGTTGAGGATCGGCCGTCGTTGCGGAATGGTCGGGTGGTGGGGCTGTATGTGGGGGCGGTGCTGCCGAATGATCAAATCCAGGCTGAGTGGCGGCAGGCGCACACGAATTTCCCGGCGTATGCGATGGATATGCGACAGTCGAGTCAGTTGATGAGCGCGGAAGGCGCGGCGAACTCCATGGCGTTCGCGAACACTGCGCTGGACCCGGAGGCGGACGAGCCGGCTATCGACCATCGGCGGGTGAATTCGGTTTTTCTTCCGTTCAAGGTCAACCTGCGGGACAACACGGGCAAATTCAGGAATCAGATGATCGCAGCGGTTGTGGCGCTGGACAACGCGTTCGACCCGGTCCAGAACCCGCACGGTCTGCTGATCGTCGACTACGGGGATGATTACCTGACCCAGTTCGCCACCAAGATCAAAACTGAAGACACCGAGGATGTGGTGGCCGGGCCGTCGGGGCGGGGGGTCTCGCCCGGGCGGGCCGCTGAGGCGGAACGGGTCAGGCACCGCAGCCGTGGGCTGTCACGCCCGGATCCGTATACCGGGAGCGGGTTGGGTGCGTCGGGGTGATATCGGGGGGATGCCGGTCAAGCTTCGTGGGGTGGGTGTGGTGATCGGTGATCCGCGTTCGGGGTTGTGGGCGGCTACCGAATGGTTGTCGCCTGAGCCGGGCCGGATCGGGATCGTGTTACTGGAGCATTCGTTGCGTGATGTGCAGGCGTTGATGGAGCCGTTGCGGGTCGCGCAGTGGGACCGCAGGACACCGATCCGGTTGTACAGTTGTAATGCCAATGCCCTGGATGCGCTGGCCGCGGGATTGGCCGATAGCGGAAATGTGGTGGTCACCCGGCCAGTCAGCCTGTTGTGGCTGGGGTAGGTCCGGGTCCGGATCCGCGGTTCGGGTGGCCGACCTGGTCCACACCCAGCCCGGCCGGCCCCAGTTGCTCGAGCGTGTACACGACGGGTGGGTCCACCAGCATCCGCGCAGTGGTCAGCACCCCGAGGGGCTGACCGAACCGGCATCGCCTTACACGCTGCCCGCCGCCCACTGGCGCGCCTCCCGCTTTCCGGACAGCAGACCTAATAAGGTCCAGTCTGGAATGGAGGATGATCAATGCCGGAACGGCGTCGGAAGTTTTCTCCCGAGTTTCGGGATGAAGCTGTCAAGATGGTGACCGACGGAAATCGTCCGGTCGCGCAGGTAGCTCGGGAGTTGGGGATCAACCCGGGCACGCTCGGCAACTGGGTCGCACAGTATCGCACGGCGCACCCAGCGGAGGAGGAACCGTTGTCGGTTTCCGAGCGCGCCCGACTGCGGGAACTCGAGCGGGAAAACCAGGAACTCAAAGTGCGGAACGAGTTCTTGGGAAAAGCTGCGGCCTTCTTCGCCCAGGAGTATCGGTGAGCGCCAAGTTTGCGTTCATCGACGGCGAGAAGGACCGTTTCCCGATCAGCAAGATGTGCGCCTGGCTGAACGTGTCGACCTCGGGCTACTACGAGTGGCGCGACCGGGCACCGTCGCCGACGGCCCGCCGCCGCGAGCGGCTGACGGCGATGATCACAGCGATCTTCCAGGCCAACCACGGCACCTACGGCTACCGGCGCATCCACGCCGTGCTGCTGCGTTCGGGCGAGCAGGTGTCCGACGAGCTGGTCCGCGAGCTCATGCGCGAGCTGGACCTGGTGGCCTGCCAGCCTCGGCCGTGGCGGCCGACCACCACCGAGGCCGACCAGGCCCACCGGATCCCCGACCTCCTCGCGCGGGACTTCACCGCCACCGAGCCCGGCACGAAACTGGTCGGCGACATCACCTAATGGGAGAGTCGGGTTCCGGCTCGACACGGTGCGGGTGGTTGGCAGGGGTCCCTGAGATATCACTGATCCAGTGCAGAGTGTTGCTGAGCTGGTTGCAGGTGATCACTGCTGTTGATTCACGTGACACGTCAGAGATCTGAAGGTAGACGGTGACCCTGCCAGCCACCCCGGGGCCGGATGATCGGCTTGTGAGATGCCGCGCCATCGAGCGCTGTCCATTAGGTCGCCGCATCAGCCTCGAGCTCACCGCAACCGGTAGCGAGCAGAAGGCGAGGCACGTGTGGCCATTACCTGTGGAATCGATTGGGCCGAAGCGCACCATGACGTGGCGTTAGTCGACGAAAACGGAAAAGTTGTTGCCCGGCAACGTATCGGCGTCGGCGCGGAAAGGTGTTCGACGCTCATGGGCATGCTTGCCGAACGCGGTGAGCCGGCCCAGATTCCTGTTGCACTTGAGACTGAGAAGAACCTGCTCGTGGTCGCCTTGGCGGGCGCCGGGTTCCCGGTCTATCCGATCAACCCGCGCGCGGTCGCCCGCTACCGCGAGCGGCACGGTCAGGCCGGCGGAAAGTCCGATCCCGGCGACGCGACCGTGTTGGCGAACATTCTGCGCACCGACCGACCGATGCACCGGCAGCTGCCGGAGATCAGCGAGCACGCGTTGGCGATCAAGGCGTTGGCACGCCAGCATCAAGAGGCGATCTGGGCGTTGAACCAGACCGTGAGCCGGCTGCGTTCGGTGCTGCTGGAGTTCTACCCGAACGCCGTCACGACGTTCACGAATCTCAAACATCATGCTACGACGGCGATCCTGGCCGCTGCGCCGACTCCGGAGGCTGCCGCACGGTTGAACTGTCGGCGCGTTGTCGCGCTCCTGCATCGGTGCGGCAGGCGCAACGATCCTGGCCTCGTCGAGAAGATCCTCGACGGACTCAAGTGCCCCGCGCTGCGGCAACCTGCGCAGGTCGAAGCCGCGCTGGGCGTGACTGTCGCGCAGCTGGTGGCCATCATCACGTCCATGCGCACCGCGGTCGACGTGCTCGAAACCGAGCTGGCTCAACAATTCGCCACACACCCCATGGCACCGACCCTGCAGTCCGCGCCCGGCCTGGGACCTGTGCTCGCCGCCAGGGTCCTGGCCGAAGTCGGTGACGATTCCCAACGTTTCACCACCGCCGCAGGGCTGCGAGCCTTCGCCGGCACCGCGCCCGTCACCCGCGCGTCCGGACGTTCACACTACGTCAAAGCCCGCAAGGTCCGTAACAAACGCCTCGGCGACGCGTGCCACTGGTGGGCGTTCTCCACCCTCACCAAATCCGCCGGAGCACGCGCTCATTACGACCGGCGCCGAGCTGCCGGCGACCACCACAACGCCGCGCTACGTAACCTCGCCAACAAACTCCTCGGCCGCTTATGGTGGTGCATGATCAACAACCAGCCCTGGGACGACAGCGCCGCCTGGCCAACATCGGCAACAGCAACGGCCGCGACTTGACACCCGACCGGCGTGGGATGTCTACCTCGCCACCAACGAGGGCTGGGTCTACCTGGCCACGGTCATCGACTGCTACTCGAAAATGGTGGCCGGCTGGGCCATGGCCGATCACTACAAGACATCGCTGATCACCACCGCCCTGGATTCTGCGGCCGGCACGATCGCCATCCAGCCAGGATGCATCTTCCATTCCGATCGCGGCTCGAACTACACGTCCTATGAATTCGCCACCATGCTCGCCTGCAAAGGCATGCGGCAATCCGTCGGACGCACCGGAGTCTGCTGGGACAACGCCATGGCCGAATCCTTCTTCGGCACCCTGAAGAACGAGTGGACAAATCGCATGACGTTCACCACGCGCGCACAGGCACGACAGGAGGTTGTCAAATACATCGAAGGCTTCTATGATCGACAACGTCTCCACTCAGGTCTCGACTACAAGACCCCATTAGAGGTCCACAACGAGTACCTGAGCCGACAGCTCGCAGCATGAATTAGCGACAAGAAAGCTGTCCGGAAATTTCGGGACGCCTCAGCTTGCCCAGCCCCCGTTGCCGGCGTTTGCGGTGGTATTTGGTCTCGATCCAGGACACGATCGCCAGCTGTAGTTCCTCGCGGGTACGCCAGCGACAGGTGTCAAGAATATTCTTTTGCAGCAACGAAAAGAACGACTCCATCGCCGCGTTGTCGCCGCACGCACCGACCCGGCCCATCGATCCGGCCAACCCGTGAGCACCCAGCAGACGCCGGTAGGCCCCCGACCGGAACTGGGCGAGTTCAATCGGTGGATGCAACACCGGGTTGTTGGAGTGAGCGTAGCTGCTCGGCGAAGACTTCGGCCGGGGTTCGCCAGCCGAGGATCTTGCGGGGCCGGTTGTTGATCGTGAAGGCGACGGCTTCGAGTTCCTCAGCCGACCATCGGGACATCTCGGTGCCCTTCGGAAAGTACCGGCGCAGCAAGCCATTCGTGTTCTCGTTGGTCGGTCGCTGCCATGGTGAGTGCGGGTCGGCGAAGAAAACCCTCGTCCCCGTCTCGAGGGTCAGCTGCGCGTGCCCGGACAGTTCCTTCCCGCGGTCCCAGGTGAGGGTCTGCCGTAGTTGCTGCGGTAGTTGTGTGATCGAGGCAGCTAACGCGGCGTTCATCGCGACGGCGCCATAGCCGCCGAGCGACGGTCCGTTCTTCACCGGTGGGTTCTCTCCCCAGCCCTCCAGCCTGGGCAGGTGCACCAGGAGCGTGGACCGGCTGCTGCGCTCGACGAGCGTGCCGATCGCGGACCGGCCCGTCCCGATGATCAGATCCCCTTCCCAGTGCCCTGGAACGGCGCGATCGGCGGCTTCGGCGGGGCGTTCGCTGAGGACGACATCCGCGCTGACATGCCCCTGTGGCTTGTTGCCTGATCGGGCTCGCGGTTCCCGCAGGGCCCGGCCGGTGCGCAGACACGCGACCAGCTCTCGCTTGAGCGCGCCGCGCCCCTGGATGAACAGCGACTGGTAGATCGCCTCGTGGCTGATGCGCATGGACTCATCATCGGGGAAATCAACCGGGAGCCGGTGAGAGATCTGCTCCGGGCTCCACGCCGTCGCCCACCGTCTGTCTTGCCGATGCGGCTTGTTCAGCCCCGTCCACGCGGTCTCAGGCCCGGCGACGACCGTGCCATCGTGTCGGCAGACGGCACCGGCCAGCCGCTCCTGCACGTACTCGCGCAGCCTGTCGTCGCCAACAAGCTTCGCGGTCTTCGGGCGTTTCGCTGCCTGCTGCGCTTTCCACTGCGCGACCAGGGCACGGTAGACCTGCTTCCCGCTCCTGGTCGCCGCGTTGCGGCGCAGTTCGCGTGAAATCGTTCCCGGGTCGCGGCCGATGCGGCGGGCGATCTCACGCACGCCGACGTCCTGCGCGCGCAGCAGCGCGATCTCCTCACGCTCGGCGAACGACAGGTACCGGCCCGCGGGCTCGTCCAGGCTGATCGGCGGCATGCCGTCAGCGTGACGGAACCAGCGGACCCCGACCGGCCACGACACCCCCACAGCCTCCGCCGACTCAGCCGTCGTTGCTCCCGACGCGATCTGCCGCCAAATCCCGCTGCACCGCCCGAGACGGCTCCGGCCGGCCCGGCGAACGCATCGGTGCCCGCAACGCCCGATCCGCCGCCCACTGCCGCCGCGCAACCACCGGCGCCTCCGGCAACTGCTTCCTACCGCGCCCCATCCCACACCTTCATGATCAAGGTGTTGCGACGACCAGTTGAATCCGCCATGGGCGCCGCGATCGGAATGGACGACGGTACCGGACGGGTCGCGCAGTGCGATCGCGTTACGCAGCGCCCTGACCGCGAGTGAGGCCCGCATATGCGAGTCGATGGCGTATCCGACGATCCTGCCGGAGTAGCAGTCCTTGATCGCACACAGGTAGAGTTTCCCTTCGTTCGTGGGATGTTCGGTGATGTCGGTCAACCACTTGGTGTTCGGGGCGTCGGCGGTGAAATCGTGGCGCACCAGGTCGTCATGCACCGGTGGCCCCGACTTCCGGGACAGCCCCTTCTTCTTGGCGTGCACCGAGAAGATCTGCTGCATCGAACAGATCCGCCAGACCCGGTTCTCCGAGGCGGTGAACCCGCACGCGGCGAGTTCATCGGCGATGAACCGATACCCATCCGCCGGATCATCGGCATGGATCTCCAACGCGGCGTTGATCAGATGGGCGTCGTCCCAGTCCCGCTGCGAGACCGGGGCGGATCGCCACTGGTAGTAGGCCTGCCGGGACAGGCCAAGCACCCTGCACGTCACCGCGGCCGGCACCCGCACGGGGGCGCCGGCCGCGGCCAGTTCACGGACGAGCGGGAACACTATTTTCCCGGCAGATTGCCCTGCGCCAGATACGCGGCAGCCTTGCGCAGGACCTCGTTCTCCTGCTCCTGCAGCCGATTCCGCTTACGCAGTTCCCGCAACTCGGCGGACTCCTCACGAGTCACACCCGGCCGGGTGCCGTCCTCGATGTCGGCGGCACGCAGCCAGTTGGCCAGACACCCTTCGGAGATCCCGAAGTCTTTGGCGACCTGTTTCAACGAGCTCTCGCCGCGACGGGCGACCGCGATCACATCGTCACGGAACTCACGAGGGTAGGGCTTGGGCACGATGACATCCTTTCACGCAAGGCCGAAGCCTCACACAACAGGTGTCAAGCAAACCCTGGGCAGACCCGTGTTCAGCTGGCCCGGTTGGTGCGGCGGCGTTTGGTGGCGCGCAGCCGGAACGACTCGGTGCCGGTCTCGATGATGCTGGCGTCGAAGGTGAGCCGATCGACAATCGCGGCGCAGAGCCGCGGGTCGGTGAAGGTGCGCGCCCACTCGCTGAACGCCGAGTTGCTCGCGATCGCGATGCTCGAGCGTTCCTCTCGCTCGGTGAACACCTGAAACAGCAGCTCCGCGCCGCGGCGGTCCAGCTCGAGATAGCCCAGTTCGTCAAGGCAGAGCAGGTCGACGCGGCCGTAGCGGGCGATGGTCTTGGACAGGTGCTTGTCGTCGGCGGCCTCGACGAGCTCGTTGACCAGCGCGGCGGCGGTGACGTAACGAACCTTGAACCCGGCCTCCGCCGCGGCGGTGCCCAGGCCGATCAGCAGATGCGACTTGCCGGTGCCGGAGTCCCCGATCAGGCAGACCGGCCGCCCCGCGCGGATCCAGGCGCCCTTGGCGAGGGTGTGCACGAGTGCGGGCGGGACGTTCGGGTTGGCGGCGAAGTCGAAGTCCTCGATGCGTTTGGTGCGGGGGAAGGCGGCCTGTTTGACCAGGCGGGCTTTGCGGCGGACTTCCCGGTCCTCGCACTCGATGAACAGCAGCTCCGAGAGGAAGCTCTTGTAGGGGGCCTGCTGCCGGGCCGCGGCGGCGGCGTGGTCGCCGAAGCGGTCGCGGATGGTCGGCAGCCGCAGGATCCGGCATGCCTGCTCGATGGCGGCGTCGGCGGCTTCCTCGGTGATCTGGTCCCGGCCGCGGCTGGTGGTGCGGGTCATGACGCGTTTCCCTTCCTGGGAGTGTTGCTGAGCAGCTGGTCGTAGGCGGCGACCGACGGTGCGGGGCGGGAGTCCGTCGGCAGGTCGGGATCGCGGCGACGCTCGGGCAGGGACACGACCTTGCTGCGGCTGCGCTGCGGCCGCGGCGACTCGATCGTCGTGGTGTCGCCGGCCGTGGCGGCGTGTTTGCGGGCCTCGATCGCCACCACATCGGGCGAGACCGACCCGGCCTCCAGCGTGACGCGGATCCCGGCGAGCACGTGCGCGTGGCTCATTCGCCGGTGCAGCAGCAGAACCTCGATCAGCAGCCGCGTGCCGGCCTGGTCACCGTGCTTGGCGCGGGCGGCGGCCCAGAACGCGTCATGGGTGGCGGTGAACCAGCCCCGCTGCCGCGCGTGGACCAGCGCGGTCGCCCCGCGCAGCGCGCCGGGTTTGCCGGCCAGGACCTCCAGGTAGTGATCCAGCACCAGGTGCTGCCCGCCCTTGGTGGTCAACCGCGGGTGCCGCGCGACCTCCGTGGATCCGTGCAGGACGACCAGTTCCTCCGCGTCGAGCTACGCCCGCACCGTCTGCCCGATCAGCCGGGCGGGCACCGAGTAGAGCGCTTGGCGGACGGTGATCCGCGCGTAGCGGTCCACCTGCGGTGTCGTGGTCAGCGCGATGTCGAACTCGTCTACCGGCAACGCCGCCAGCAGCGGCGCCTCAAGCGCGAAGTCCTGCCCGATCGTGCTGACCCGCTGGTCGATGTGTCGGGCGTCCTCGGCCAGGTCCGCCGCGGCGAGCCGGTCGTTGATGCCGGCCAGCCCGGAGATGTCAGCGATCTTCGGGACCGGGACGAACCAGCGTCGCCGGAACCGGCCGCCTTCGCCCTCGACACCGCCCTTCTCGTGAGCGCCTTGTTTACCTGGCATGCAATAGAAACTGGTGACACCGGAAGCCGGTGAGTTCACGAATTCTGACGGTGCTGCTGCAGGAAGTCGCTGCTTGGCAGCGTTATGGGGCGGTGGGTTTGGCTCAACTGCCGGGATCGGCGAGTCCGGGATGGACAGCGCTGGCGTAGCGGAGCCCCGTTTGGGCGCCCAGGCCGAACATGCTGGCGATGTGCAGCGGGTCGCCGCCGGTGGCTCTGGCTTCTTCGAGGATTCGATCCTCGCGCAGCTGGCGGAGCGTGACCGGCAAGCCGCGGAACAGGCCGGCGAGCCAGTACTCGCTGACCGGGCCTTGTTCGTGTGCGGTGCGGCGGGTCAGCAGCAGGTGCGGGTTGCTGGTGTGCGGCCAGCGGTCGTGCCGGTGGGCGAGGCAGTCGAGGATCGCCGACGCGGTGAAGGGATCGATGGCGCGGTCGACGTCGCCGGTGCGCAGCCACCGGTTGGGCAGGTCGAGGTGTTCCAGGCTCAGCCGGCGGACCTGGTTGGGCTGTAAGGCGTGCACTCCGATCAGCGCGAGGACGACCCGCAGTTGCGCGCTGTGGTTTGCAGCGTCACCGAGCTCGCTCAATGAGTCCTGGCTCAGCGAGGTCGGTGTGCTCTGGTGCGGCGCACCGATGCGGATGCGAGAAGTCGGGTTGGTGAACACCAGCCGCTGGGATTTGAGGCTGCGGAACAGGTTGCGCAGCGCGCTGGCGTCGTTGCCTTGATGTGTGCGGCCCTCGAGCCACTTGACAACATCGTCTCGGGTGACCTGCCGCAGGGTGGTATAGCGGTTGGCGCATTCGAGCAGGAACGGGTGAGCCTTGGCCAGCAGGGCGGAAACGGTGGAGCGATGGCGCGCCGGGCTGCGCGGTGTGCCGTCTCTCAGCAGTGTGATCCAGGCATCCAGCTCTTGGCGCATCTGCGGTGGCAGTGCATGGAACTGCTCGTCGATCCAGACGGCCAATGAATCGGGACGGTCCTCGGCCATCACGTCGCCGTCGATGGCGGTGAGGACCTCGAGGACCCGCAGCCCGGGAACGCCGACCGGGCTCAGGGCCGTGACGGTGCTGGTTTTGATCGGCTCGCCGGGGTCATGGCTGCCGGCGAGCATCCGCAGGCCGCGGCGGACTTGCTGCAAGGTGCGTGAGGGCCAGCCGCGCTGCTCGGCCAGTTCGTCGGCGTGCCGCAGCGCGAGGTCGAGAAACCTCGGGTCGCGAGCGGGGCTGAGGCTGCTCACCCGTCGGCAGTCCCGAGCGGGTCGAACAGAAGTCCTTGGGACCGCAGAGGAATCGTCGCCAGGGCCGGGACGGCGATAACCGTCGCCCGACGGTCCTTGGCTGGTGTGCCGAGGGCGGCCCTGCGCCGCACGTGCAGCGCTCGTTCCATGTTGGCGAAGAACAACTGGTGACCGGTGGCGGCGACGGCCAGGTCGACGGCGATCTTGTTGTCCGGACCAGCGACGAGACCGGCCTGTTTGCGGCAGAGCCGACACACCTCGTCGCAGACCGGGACGATCCGTCGGCATGTCCGGCAGAGCGCGGTCGTGTACTTGGCGGCAAACCGTTCGCATCCGCGGCAGAGCCTGCTTCTTAGCACGCCCCAGGTGAAGCATTGTTCGCAGCTGCGCGCGGGGCCCCGGTATTCGCGGGGACCCCGCCGGGGCCGCGGCGCGGTGGTGCTCATACCGGTGGTTTCGCCCGTCCCGCGTGACGCCGTTGAATCGGTCCCTCGCCGGCGGCGGCTCGCAGCGGCGCGGTTTCGGTCGTCGTCCTCCGGGTGGTCGTGTCCTGCTCCAGGACGAGCAGATCGTTGGGCATGCAGCCGAGCACCGAGCAGATGATCTGCAAGTCTTCCAGTCGGATCGTGACCGGTTGGCCGGACCACAGGTGCGACATCTTGCCTGCGCTGATGACCAGGCCAGCGTCGGCGAGCATCGCCTGCAGCTGCGATGCCTTCCAGATGTCGCGCTGCGCGGCGGCCAGGCGTAGATTCCACTTCATCGTGATCGGCCTCCAAAGCGATCAGCGGCCCGGCGGCCGGCATCGGCCCAGGCGTCTTCGATGTGGGTCTTGTCGACATGGACGTAGATCATGGTGGTGTTGAGCCACTGATGGCCCAGAATTTCTTGCAGGGCAACAACATCCATGCCGTTGCGGTAGAGATCGGAGGCGGCGAAATGCCGCAGCAAGTGCGGTGACAACCGGCCACTGTGGCCCGGCAGGTGCAGCGTGACCGCGTCCGCCAGTCCGTCGCGCAGGGCATCGGTGGTGACGAACCTGCTGGTGGCGTCGGCGTTGCGGCGCTCAGACGGGAACACCGGTGCCAGCGGATCATTGAGCCGGTCGTCGAACTCCCATCGAGGCCCATGCACCCACCACTCGAGCAATTCCCGCGGGCCGTTGATCAGCGGGACCAGCCGCTCCTTCCGCCCGCGACCACCGCTTCCCTTGCCCCGCAACAACACTTTGCCGAAGGTGCCCAGCTCCCAACGGAGGTCACCCATCCGCAGCAGGCACATCTCCGACACCCTCGGGCCGATCAGGCTCATCAGCCGGCAGGCCGTGTAGTTGCGGACCAGCGGCGCGTACTTGCGGGCGTCGGCCAGCTCGTCCTGCCAGCCGCCGAACAGCTGGGCGACCTCGCGCGGCGCGGGTGGGATCCGCAACCTGGCGTGCGTGCCACCGCGAGGCCGGTTGACCTCGTCCAGCGGCGACTCGACAACGAACCCGGTGGCAGCGTGGATGTCGGGCTGGTGGCGCAGCTCAAGGAACTCGAAGTAGACGCCGAACGCCGCAGCCCTGCGGACCTTGGTCCCCGGCATCGCCTCACGCAGGTGCCGCCCGAAATAGCCGTCCAGACGCTGCGGCGTCATCTCCCACAACGGGTGACCGGACCACTCCCGCAGATCGACCACCGCGGCCAGGTCCGCCCGGATCGTGCTGTCGGCGATCCCCGCCGACGAACGCGCGAGCACGAACTCGGCGAGCAAGTCCTGCTCGAAAGCAGCCGTCTCCTCCGCCGTCTCCAACCTCAGCTGCGGCCGGAGATCCCGCACGACCGCTACCGACATCCGCCGCCCCCACTTCAGAGATTCACCGAGACCGGCACGAACTCACGCTAAAGTTCAGGAATCTCGAAATCTGATCGTAGATCACGGGGCGACAGGTGAGCGCGGCGGGGCCGCAGGTCAGGCGAACACGCAGGCCTGACTCGCCCGGTCAAGGCCGGAGGAACTGACGGGAACATGGTCATAGGCGGACTTGAACAGCACCCACCGATCGGTCTCCACCCGCGATCGTCCAAAGCAGACCCGCCGGACCGCCGAGGAGAGGTTGTCGTAACGGATCTCCCCGGCCGGGACACCGCCCAGCTCGGTGAACGCGGCGACATGCCCGGCGAAGAACGCCTCCTGGCCCTGTGAGGAGTAGACGCGGTGAATTGCCTTGCCGGAGAACGACATTCGCAGTGTGAAGAGGAAACACTTGGTGTCGACCCCGCCGACGTTGACCTAGACTTCAGCGAAATCGACCTCGGCGTCCTGCCCTGGAAGATGCGTCTGTGGCACGAATCCATCCATCACATTCGCCCGATTCCGTGCTTCCAGCACGATCTGCGGACGTCGCTTCGCGACGTACTTCGACACCGTGCGATAGGCGATCTTGGCGTCGTGCTCGTCGACCAGCCGTTCCCAGATCCGGTGCGCGGTATGCCGCTGCTTACGCGGCGCGTCCAGATCTGCCCGCAACATCTCGTCCATCGCCTCGCGCAACGGCCCGGTCACGGGGGACGACCGCGCCGGGGCCTTCCGCGCCGGCGGGACCGCCGACCCCAAGGCCTGACGCACCGTCCGGCGGTGCGCCCCGTGCCGGTCAGCCAACGCCCGGACAGACAGGCCTTCCACCCGGGAATCTCGCCGGATCAGCGCGAACAACTCCACCCTGGACACCATTCCGGCTCCCACGCGGACGGCCCCTCGCTGGCACTGTCCACCCAGGACCCTCAACTCGACCCGCCGACTCGCACACCACGAGCAGGAATTCGCCCGATCGGTTGGGCCCGCTAGCGGGCCCAACCGGGGCCAAATCACGATGCCATGGCCAGCTGGGCGCTCGCCGCGAGGCGAGCACCTTGTCGGGTTTGGAGGACGTCACCGCCGCGGTGCTCGTCCCGGCGCCGGATCCGGATTTCGACGCGATGCTCGCCGTGGCTCTCGGTCACAGTCGCGCGGTGGAGGAGGCGCACGACTTCGATCATCTGCTGCAGGCCCGGCCGTGACCGTCAGGAAAAGGGCCGGCGGCCGCGCCGGTTCTGCTGGCGGTGTGTGACGTGTGCCTGCAGCTGATCGGCGACGGCGCGGTGTGGTGTCGGCCGGAGACCGTGGCATCGGCCGTGGACCGCCGCAGTGAGCCGTTCCAGCTCGACGAGCTGCTCGATGCCCCGGATCCGTGGGCCTCGACGGTGAAACTCGGAGGGTGGCCGACGAGCTAGCGCGCTCAACTGCCGACGCCAACGCGGCGGTCCCGATCGCGACACACCTCACGGGTGTTTGCGTTTGCTTCTGTCCCGCCACTGCTGCAGGACCTCATCCGGCAGCAGCTGTGCGGTGGTTTCTCGCCACTGGCTGGCGTTGATCCAGCGAGCGACAGCGCCGTCAGCGTCGATCGGTTGCAGTCCGTCAGCGGCGAGGGTGGTCTCGGCATTCTAGATCACTTCGTCGATCGAGCCGCCGACTCGGCCGAGGTAGTCGACAGGGTTGTCTCGGATGTGTTCGAGCTGTGCCCGGAGTTCCTCGATTCCCTGTCGAGCTGTCGCGACGTCGGCTTGCGTGCTCCAGAATTGGTCGAGTTCGTCGCGTAGTGTTCGAACGAGCAGGTCTTCGCGCAGCCCGAGTGTGACGATATTCATGAGGTGTTGGCGGAGGTTGTCGGCGCCCTGATCTGGTAGGAGGGGTTCGCGGCGTAGCAGTCCGGTGTAGGTGGCCAGGGCGAAGAAGTTGCGGGAGGTCCATGATTCGGCGCCGCTGTGGCAGCAGGTGAGCAGGCGGTTGATGAGTTCGCCGTTGTCTCCGGTGACGTCGGTCATGGTGGTCCTCCGCGGTACCGCCAGGTCAAGGCTGTGCGTCGTCGGCTGGCTTGGGCGGCCAGTAGGCCTTCAGTTTTCCGATGGGGGCGTGGGACAGGTCGGCGCGCGAGGCGATTTGGCGGTGGCTGCCACCGAGCGTTTTCGCTTGCACGACAAGCCGATCCCGCTCACCCAGCCATCCGGCGGCCTGCTCGGCGGCGTGCTCGATCTGCTCCAGCACGTGCTCCAGTTCGGCCGTGTTCTCGTCGATCGGGTTCGACACCCGAGCATGGTAACCATGGTTTCGTTCAGCGACGTAGACACCACACGTGTGGGTGGTGCGTGCGCCGAGCTCCTGTCCGCGCAGGTCCGGTCCGACACAACTGTCTCCGGAGGGAAATCGTTTGCTCGGTTGTTGCCGAACAAGGACTGATCTCGCGTCCGGCCGCCTCGGCCCCGGAATCCGACGGGCCTCCGACGACGTCTCGGCGCCCTGCGGTCCCGAGGTGGTGCGGTCGCCATTTGCGTCGCTGAGGCCGGAGCGGCACTGCTGCTCAGCGGTTGACAGGACGATCTCACGACGACGCCGCGGACGCCCTCCGCCCGCGGCGGCCACCGGCGTCACGCTCAGCTGGACCAGCAGCTCGGACGCCGTCGACTACGCGATGATCGTGGTGCCGGAGGGGAACCGAACCGGACCGTCCTCGCCCAGTGGCCGCACACGGCGACCGCCCCGGTGAGTCGATACTGCTTCGAGGTCCAGGCCACCGACCGCCGGACCGTCTACACGAGCCTGTCCGTCCCGTTCGATCCGTGGCGCGGTGTGCCACCGCTGGCCGGTGAGACCGCCGGAGTCGCCTATCGTGGCGGGTTGGACTGAAGCTGCCATCGAATGTCCCCCGCCGGCAGCCTGCCCTACGCTGTGGACACGTCTGGCTTCGGAGGGAAACCATGGGCTACCAGGAACGACGGGTCGAACTGATCGCCAAGCGGGCCGCGCCGCACCTGGAGCCCGGCGAGCAGATCCAGACGGGATTCATCGCGCAGACCGGTTCGTGGATTTTCACCGCGCGGGTGTGGACGTTCGTGGCCACCGACCGCGCCGTCCTGATCGTGGGCCGCGACAGCGTCCAGCGTCTCCCGCGCGACTTCCGCTTCGGCGAGCCGACCGGGATGTACCACAAGGTCGAGCTCGATCGCACATACAAGGTGCACCGGCAGTACTACCTGGAGATCACTGCGGCCGACGAGGCGCTGCGGGACATGCAGGCCCGGGGCGACGCTCCGGAGAGCGAGTAGTGCTGAACCTTGATCGCGCCGAGTTGATCTTTCGGTTGGTTCGTGGAGCTCCGCACATGACCACTCACCCTGGTGGCCTATGGCGACGACGATGTCAACCCGGCATGCGGCGGCGAAGGCACGTCGAGCCCTATCACCAGGGCCCGGCGTCGAACACCGGGTTCATCTTCCTCGGTGCAGAGCAGCAGCAGGTTCTGATTCTGGCCGCTTTTCGTGTTTGACCTAGCGTCGGGCTCGGCTATCTGATCATCAGCTGCGTTGCCTGTCATGACACGAGATCGGGGGCGTCTCGACGAGGTACCCCGACCTTGGGGCACAGCGTGGGCCGCTGGCCGGAGCGGCGTGCCGAACAACGACATCCGCCTCCTAGCTATTTGAGGCCCCGGCGGGCCGGCGTGATCGTAGGGAAACTTGAGGGTGCTGTCCGGTCAACGTCGGCCCGCCTTGGCGCATGCGAGGTCGTCTCCTAGCTAGTACTCCAGCGGCACTTCGTGATAGTGACGGTGTAGTGTGTCGATCTTGTGCTGAGTGATGATGACCTGGCTGCCTGGGTGTCGGGTTTGGTTGACCTGTTTGCGCAGGTCGCGGGACGGTTCCATCGGGCGGAACCTCGACGCAGGGCCCGTGCCTACGTGCGTGGCCTGCTGGCGCCGCTGGCCG
>NZ_JBFBBZ010000034.1:0-108657 GCF_040682935.1 Amycolatopsis sp. NPDC051061 | reverse complement strand
AGAGACGCCCACGCCCCCACCCCCCCCCCGCCCCCGCCCACCAACACCCACTTTGGGCCGCCCGGCCCCCCCCGCGCCGCGCCCCCCCCCCGACGACTCGGTGCGCCCCTCAGGAGGCGCTGCAGCTGACGCTGGGCCAGTTCTGGTTCCCGTTGTGCTGGATGGTGACGCCCCAGTTGTTGCCGTTTCCGTTGGGTGTCGCGACGAGGACCTGACTGCTGGGCCACGTACCGTTGATGTTCCAGGTGGCGCTGATCCGCGCGGGACTCGGCACGGTCATGGTGACCGTCCACGAACTGGCGCCGCTGACCGAGACGTTGAGGTTGTACCGGTCGCTCCACGACTGCCCGGCCGACAGCGACGCGGTGCAGCTGCCGCCGCCCGGTGTCGTGGTCGGGGTGGTCGGTGTGGTGGTGCCCGTCGGGGTTGTCGTCGGTGTGGTGGTCGTGCCGCCGCCGGAGTTGAGGACGTTCAGCACCGAGTTGTAGGCGGACTTCTTGTTCCCGTTGCCGTCGAACAGGAGCGGGCTCTCACTGGATCGCCAAGAGTCGCTGTCGCGCACGCCCCACACGGTGATGCCGACGCAGCGCGCGACGTTCATGCACGCCTGGGTCAGCGCCGAGTACTGCGAAGTCGACGCGTTCGTGACGTCGACCTCGGTGAGCGCCACGTCGACGCCGAGCGCCGCGAAGCTGGAGATCGTGGTCTGGAGACTGCTCGGGACCGAGCTGCCGCCGGTGAAGTGCGCCTGCAGGCCCACGCAGTCGATCGGCACGCCGCGGGACTTGAAGTCCCGCACCATGTTGTACACACCCTGGGTCTTGCCGTAGTTCCAGTTGTCGATGTTGTAGTCGTTGTAGCAGAGCTTGGTCGAGGAGTCGGCCGCACGCGCGGTCTTGAACGCGACCTCGATCCAGTCGTTGCCGGTGCTCTGCAGGTTCGACGAACGGCGGCTGCCGTCTTCGTTGAAGGCCTCGTTGACGACGTCCCAATATGCGAGTTTGCCCTGGTAGTGGGCCATGACTTTCTGGATGTGGTTGATCATCGCGTTGCGGAGCGTGCTGCCGCTCATGCTCTGCATCCACCCCGGCTGCTGCGAGTGCCAGGCCAGGGTGTGGCCGCGGACCTTCGAACCGTGGCTGACCGCCCAGTTGTAGACCTGGTCGCCGGAGGAGAAGTTGAACTGGTTTTGGTTCGGCTCGGTCGCGTCCGGCTTCATCTCGTTCTCGGGCGTGACCATAGTGAATTCGCGTGCCGCGATCGTGGTGTAGGCCGAGTTGCTGAGCTTGCCGGCGGCGATCGCCGTGCCGAAGTACCGGCCGGATTGGGCGGCCGCGGCGCCGAGCGTACTGGCCGCGGCATCGGCGCCCGGCGCTGTCACCAGGACGGCGGCCGTCGCGGCGACGGTGGCCACTCCGGCCAATGCCCGGGTGGCGGGCGATCGCCACCATCCGCTGCGCGGGCCCGACGAACTTCTTGCCATGCGTGGTCTCCTCAGAAGGCGTGCGCCCAGGAGATACCCACCGCAGGGTCATCGGTGACCTGGACGAGTCGATGAAGTCACTTACCGCAAGCAGAAGAACACGGTGGCTCGCCACCTCGCAAAGAGTTTCGATCGAGTTTCGCCGCAAGGGCTCGGTCGGATGCCCACACGTCCGGCTCGGAAAGTGCCGTCCTTACCGGCGACGCGCGTCGTCCAGCCGGCGAGCCTCGGCGGCCTGCTCGAACGGGGTGTCGCCGGCCGGGTGACGGTCGCCCAGGTCGGCGAACAACGCGGCCACCTTCACCGAGTCGTGGTGGGTGGCCAGCTCGGCCAGCTCGGGGTCGGTGGCGGCGAGCACCTGCCGGAACCGCAGCTCGGCCAGCGGGCCGAGGCGGTCGTAGATCTGGAGGAACACCTTCTGGGCCCGGTCACGCGCCCAGTCGGCGGGCAGCAGTTCGGCGGGCAGGTCGGGGTCGGTCTCCGGGAACCGGCGCCAGTCCACGCGCAGCTCGGTGCGGGTGCGCAGTGCCTGCGCCGGGCTGATCAGGCCGGCGTCCAAGCCGGTGAGCACCTGCTCGTAGCCCTCGACGAACCCGTCGTAGTCCCGGGCGAGGGGCTCGAGGTCGAACGCCGCGACCGCCGCGCCCGAACCGGGGACCTCGGTGGCGCGGAACACCGTCGCGCTGCGGAGATCGAGTTCGCGCAGCGCGGTGAGCGCCGGTTCGGTCAGGTCGTGCGGGCTGACCCACACGCCGTCGTAGAGGGCGGCGAACCGCAGGACCCGCAGCCGCGAACGCAACGCCGTGCGCAGCCCCCGCTCCTGTTCCGGCACCGAGAACGTGACCACGGTCCAGAGCCCGTCCCAAGCGGGGGCGCTCGTGCCGAAGGTCAGCATCCGGTGCGTGCGCTCGATGATCACCTCGGACGTGCGCGCCGGGATGCCGTAGGCCGTCGTCCGTCCGCTGCGCGACACGGTGAGCAGCCCCCGGGCGGCGAGCCGGCGGATCGCCGCCCGCGCGCTCGCCGGGCTGATGTCGAACTCGCCGAGCAGCTGCACCAGGGCGGCCGAGGGGATGTGCTCGTCGCGCCAGTACCAGAAGTCGCCGAGCAGGGACGTCAGGAGCAGCTGGGGCTCGGCTCCCTGCTGGGAGCGGGGCAGCGGCCCCGAGGGCGTCGCTGTCATCGCGCGCCTGCCTCTTCCGGGTTCGGGTCGGCGGCCGGACGGGGGTGCCCGCCGCGGGTGTCCATGGTGGCAGTGCCGGCCGGGCGGCCGCACCGAGGGGTTGAATCACGCGACACATCATGCGACGATCGGCGACCAGATAGCAACCAATCGATCCCCCGGGTTCCCGCGCCGCCCTTCTGGGACGGCCTTCCTCAGGAAGAAAACGACATGGGTTCCTCTCTTCGTCAATGGCGTCGAAGCTCGCTCGCCGCGGTCGCCGCGGGGCTCGTCCTGGCCGGGTGCACGGTCGACGACGGCGCGGCCCCGGCGCCCACGGCCGCCGCCCTGACCGCCGACGCGGCGTTGCACGACCAGCTGCCGCAGGCGGTCAAGGACTCGGGTGTCCTCCGGTTCGCCGGGGACTCCCACCCGCCCTACCGCACGGTCGGCCCGGACGGGAAGACCGTCACCGGCATCGACAACGACTTCCAGCAGGCGCTCGGCCAGCTCTTGGGCGTGCGCACGGAAACGACCATCGTCAGCGGGCTCCCGGCCGCGCTGCAGGGCATGCTCAGCGGCCGGTACGAGGCCTTCAACGGGCCCGTCAAGGCCACCGCCGAACGCGAGAAGCAGTTCGACACCGTCACGTGGATGACCACCCGGACCTCCTACGTGGTCCCGACCGGCTCCGCTGCCGGGATCAAGCAGGCCGCGGACCTGTGCGGCAAGCGCGTCGCGGTGGTCACCGCCAGCGTCGTGGAGGACCAGCTCGCCAAGCTGTCGGCGTTCTGCGAGAAGCAGCAGCGCCCGGCCGTGCAGGTGGTCGGGCTCGACGACACGAACGCCACCCTGCTGGCCGCGAAGTCCGGCCGCGCCGAGGCCGCCGGGATGACCCAGGCGGCCGCGATCGACGTGACCACCCAGCAGAAGGGGCAGTACGAGTACGTGACGCAGACCGAAGAGCAGGGCGCCACAAAGGACAACCTCGCGCTGTACACCCCGAAGTCCGGCAAGCTCGGCCCGGTCCTGCAGAAGGCGTTCGAGGAGCTGTTCCGCAACGGCACCTACACGCGGATCATGCAGCATTGGGGTCTCGAGGACGTGACGGTCCCGCAGCCGCTGTTCGACGTGGCGTCGGCGAAATGACCGCGATGTCCACTGTGGAGGAGACGTCGACGGCGCGCGACGACGTCGGCGAAGCCCGCGGCCGGTTCCGCCCGCTGCGCTGGCTGTTCGTGCTCGCGCTGGTGGTGCTGGCCGCGCAGCTGGTCGTCTTCCTGGCCGGCAACTCACGGTTCCAGTGGGACGTCGTGGCGAAGTACCTCTTCGAGAAGAGCGTCATGGCCGGCTTGGGCACCACGGTGCTGCTCGCGGTCGCGGCGATGGTCCTCGGCTCGCTCGCCGGCGGGCTGGTCGCGGCGATGCAGCTGAGCGGGTTCGGGCCCGCCCGGTGGGTGGCGACGCTGTGGGTGGGGCTCTTCCGCGGCATCCCGCCACTGGTGCAGCTGATCTTCTGGTTCAACCTCGCCTACCTGTTGCCCAAGCTCTCGATCGGCATCCCGTTCGGCCCGGTGTTCGGGACGTGGGACGCCAACAGCGTCATCACGCCGCTGACGGCCGCGGTGATCGGCCTGTCGCTCGTGGAGTCGGCCTACCTGGCGGAGATCTTCCGCGCCGGGGTGTCGTCGGTCGACCCCGGCCAGCGCGACGCGGCCCGCGCGATGGGCTACCCGCCGGGCCAGACGCTGCTGCGGATCGTGCTGCCGCAGGCGATGCGCGTGATCATCCCGCCCGCGGGCAGCCAGTTCATCAACGTGCTCAAGGGCACCGCGCTCGTGTCGGTCATCGCGATGTCGGACCTGCTGCACTCGGTGCAGGTGATCTACAACCGCACCTACGAGATCGTGCCGATGCTGCTGGTCGCCTGCTTCTGGTACCTGGTCGTGGTCACCGTCCTGACGGCCGGGCAGCGCCGGCTGGAACGCCGGTTCTCCCGCGGCCACCGGAGCATCCGATGACCGCGCCCGTGCTGCGGATCAACGACGTCCGCAAGGAGTTCGGAACTGTGACCGCGCTCGCGGGGGTCAGCCTCGACGTGCACGAGGGGGAGGTGGTCGTCGTGATCGGGCCGTCGGGCTCGGGCAAGTCGACGCTCGTCCGCTGCGCGCACCAGCTGGAGCCCGTCGACGGCGGGGCGATGTACCTCGACGGCGAGCTGCTGGGCCACCGGCGCTCGCCGGGTGGCCTGCGTCCCTTGACCGAGCGGCGGATCGCCGCCCAGCGGCGCCGGATGAGCATGGTCTTCCAGCAGTTCAACCTGTTCCCGCAGTTCACCGTGCTGCGCAACGTGACCGACGCGGCGATCCGCGTCCACGGGCGTGATCGGTCCATAGTGGAGCAAGAGGCCCGGGAGCTCCTGGAGCGCATCGGCCTGGCCGGGCGCGAGGACCACTACCCGCGGCAGCTCTCCGGCGGACAGCAGCAGCGGGTCGCCATCGCCCGGGCCGTCCTGGTCCGGCCGCGGATCATGCTGTTCGACGAGCCCACCAGCGCGCTCGACCCGGAGCTGGTCGACGAAGTCCTGGCCGTGCTGCGGGACCTCGCCGCGGCGGGTACGACGATGGTCGTGGTCACCCACGAGATGGCCTTCGCTCGCGAAGTGGCCGACCGGTGCGTGTTCATGGAAGCGGGCCGGATCGTCGAGGAGGGCCCGCCGGGCGAGCTGTTCGCGCGGCCCCGGACCGACCGGCTGCGCGCCTTCCTGTCCCGCCACCGGTCCGAAAAGGAGAGTGCTTCGTGATCACTGTCGGCGCCGTCGGCGACCTCATCCTGGACGAGCCGGACCCCGAGTCCTTCCTCGCCCCGGCCGCGTCGGTGCTGCGCGGGATGGACCTGGCCATCGGACACGTCGAGGTGCCGCATTCGACCACGGCGGTCCAGCGCAGCACCGACGTCCCGGCGCCCCCGGCGGACCCCGAGGCGCTGAAAGCGGTGGCCGACGCGGGGTTCGCGGTGGTCACCCTGGCGGGCAACCACGTCTGCGACGCGGGGGACGGGGGACTGGCCGACACCATCGCCTACTCCCGCGCGGCGGGGATGGTGACGGCCGGGGCCGGGCCGGACCTCGCGCGGGCCCGGCGCCCGGCGATCGTCGAGCGCGGTGGCCTGCGCATCGGCGTGCTGTCCTACAACTGCGTCGGCCCGCGCGACTCCTGGGCCACTTCCCGCAAGCCCGGCTGCGCGTACGTCCACGTCCTCACCCACTACGAACTCGACCACGCCAGCCCGGGCGGGCCGCCGAAGATCTACACCTTCGCCGACCCGGACAGCCTGGAGGCGATGGCCGAGGACGTGCGCCGCCTGCGCGCCGAGGCCGACGTCGTGCTCGTGTCGCTGCACAAGGGCGTCGGGCACACGCCGATGGTGGTCGCGATGTACGAGAGCCCGGTCGCCCGCGCGGCGATCGACGCCGGTGCGGACGCCGTGTTCTCCCACCACCCGCACATCATGCGCGGCATCGAAGTCCACAGAGGACGGCCGATCTTCCACGGGCTGGGGAACTTCGTCACCGTCACCCACGCCCTGACGCCGGGAGCAGGTGTCGGCGCGGACGAGCTGCGCGCGTGGGCCGAACGCCGGACGAAGCTCTACGGCTTCGCGCCCGACCCGGACATGCCGTTCTTCCCGTTCCACCCCGAAAGCCGCAACACCGCCATCGCCTTCTGCCGCTTCGACGAGACCGGGCTGCGCGAAGCCGGTTTCGTGCCCTGCTGGGTCGACGACCAGGGTCGTCCGGTGCCGGTCGGTGGGACGTCCGAGGGCGAGGCCGTGACGAAGTACGTCGAGGACATCACCCGCGGCGCGAACCTCAACGGCCGGTTCACCACCCGCGGCACCGAAGTGCTCATCGACCTTTCCGAGGGAGCCACCGCATGACCGACCAGCCACTGGCCGGCCGCACCGTCATCGACCTGACCACCGCGCTCGCCGGGCCGTACGCGACGCTGCTGCTCGCCGGGCTCGGGGCCACCGTGATCAAGGTCGAGAACCCGGCCACCGGCGGGGACTCCTCCCGCAACAACGCGCCTTACGTCGGCCGTGACGGCCTGAACCTCGCCCGCCGGCACGACGACGACCTGTCCGTGTCGATGCTCCTGCGCGGCCGCAACAAGCTCAGCGTCACCCTCGACCTGAAGAACCCGCGATCGCGAGCCGTGTTCACCGACCTCGTCCGCGACGCCGACATCCTCGTCGAGAACTACAGCCCCGGGGTCACCGACCGCCTCGGCATCTCCTACGACCACGTCCGCGAGATCAACCCCCGGCTCGTCTACACCTCGATCAGCGGGTTCGGCGCCCAGGGCGGCCCGGGTTCGGGCAAGGCGATGGACTCGATCATCCAGGCGCTGAGCGGCGTGATGATGACCGCGGGCGAGCCCGACGAAGGTCCGGTCCGGTTCGGGCTGCCGATCGGCGACCTGCTGGCGCCGCTGTTCGCCGTCGTCGGCACGGTGTCCGCGCTGCTGCAGGCCGAGCACACCGGCGAGGGCCAGCACGTGGACGTGTCGATGCTCGGCGCGCTGACCTCGCTGGTCGCGTGCGAGCCGTTCGACGCCTTCGACGCGGTCGGCCTGCCCCAGCGCACCGGGTCGATGGTGCCGCGGCTCGCGCCGTTCGGCATCCTGCCCGCTCTTGACGGCTACCTCGCCCTTTGCGCGCCGACCGACACCTTCGCCCACGGCGTGCTCCGGGCGATCGGCCGGCCGGACCTGGCCGAAGACGACCGCTACCGCACCCGCGACCAGCGGGTTCGGTCCGCGGACGAGCTGCACGGGCTCATCCGGGAGTGGTGCCGGGTGCGGCCGCTGGCCGAAATCCTCGCCGCGTTCACCGCCGAGGGCGTGCCGGCCGCCGAGGTCCGCGAACCGCGCGACGCCGTCCGCGACCCGTTGGTCCTGGCGCGTGAAGAAGTCGTGCCGCTGCGGCACCCACGCCACGGGGACGTCGCCGATCTGGCCGGGACCGGCGTGCCGATCCGGTTCTCCGCCGCCCGCGTTTCCCTCGACCGGCCGGCGCCGGGCCTGGGGGAGCACAACGAGCACGTCTACCGCGAACTGCTCGGCTACACCGAGCAGCAGGTGGCGGAACTGGCTGCGGAGGCCGTGATTTGAGCGCCCCGGCCGTGGGGTACGTCGGGGCCGACGTCCCGGTCGAGCTGATCACCGCGGCGGGGCTGCTGCCGCTGCGGCTCGCCGGGAAGCCGGGCGAGGACAGCACACCGGGCGACCGCTACCTCGGCCGCGGCGTGGACCCGGTCGCCCGGTCGATCCTGACGCGGATCCTCACCGGCGGCTACGGGCCGCTCGAAGCCATCGTCGTCTCCCGCGACTGCGAAGCCTCGTTGCGGCTGTTCTACGCCTTGCGGGAGCTGCACCGGGTCGAGCCGGAGCGGCGGCTGCCGCCGGTGCGCCTGGTGGACGTGCTGCACCTGCCGCACCACACGACGACCCGGTACGTCCAAGCGAAGATCGCGCAGCTGCGCGAATGGCTGGGACGCTGGCGGCCGATCGGCGACGACGAGCTCGCCGCGGCCATCACCGCGCACGACACCCTGCGCCGGTCACTCGGCCGGGTCGCCGCCCTGCGCCGGGCGAACCGGCTGAACGGGACCCGGTTCCTCGAGGTCGTCGCCGCCACCACCGCGTTGCCGGTCACGGCGGCCACCGCGCTCGTCGAGCGGGTGCTCGCCGCCGGCTCGCCCGAGGTCGAGGGGGTCCGGCTGTTCCTCACCGGCAGCTCCCACGACGACCCGGCGGTTTACGAAGCCTTGGAGCGCAACGGTTTCCTCGTCGCGGGGGAGGACCACGACTGGGGCGAACTGCTCTTCGCCCGAACCTGCGCGGCACCGACGGAACTCGCGCTGGCCGAGCGGTACCAGCACAACGGCCCCGCCGCCCCGCGCGCGTCCATCCGGCAGCGCGCCGCGCACACCGCCGCGGCCGCGCACGCTTGCGGCGCGGAGGTCCTGTTCTCCTACGCCCGCGTCCACGACGACGCACCGCCGTGGGACTTCCCGGAGCAGCGGGCCGCGACGGGACTGCGCGCGGTCCTGGCCGAGCGGCAGCCCTACGGCGAGCTGACCGCCGAAGCCCTGGCCGCGTTGGGGGCGGCGGGATGAGCGCCCGGCTGGCGTCCGCGACCACGGCGATCGCCTACCAGCGCGAGTGGTTCGCCCGGGTGCGCGACGCCGGTGGCCCCCTGGCATTGGTCAACGCGGACGCGCCGCAGGAGATCTTCCGCGCGATGGGCATCCCGTACGTGGTCAACCAGTGGTGGGCGTCGATCGTCGCGGCGAAGCGCCAGACGCAGCGCTACCTCGGCCTGCTGCGCGACCGCGGCTACCCCGACTACATCGAGCAGTACAGCGCCACCTCGCTGGCGTCGGCGTTCGAGACCGATCCCGGCCAGGCGCCGTGGGGCGGCCTGCCGAAGCCGTCGATCGTGCTCGGCGAGACGACCGGGGACGCGTCCCGCAAGATCTTCGACGTCTGGGACGCGCAGCCCGGCGTCACCTACTACGCCCTGGAGAGCGCGGCGGAGAACGAGGTCCCGGAGCGGTGGTGGGAGCTGATGCCGCACCGCTGGGAGGAGGCGATCGGCACCGACCGGCTCGACCTGCTGACCGGCGAGCTGACGGGGCTGATCCGCTTTCTGGAGCAGACCACCGGCCGGGTGTTCTCCGAGACGCGGTTCCGCGAGGTCCTGGACCTGGTCAACGAGCAGCAGGAGTGGAACCGCCGCACGCGCGACCTCATCGCGGCCGCCCGGCCGTGCCCGATCGCCGTCACCGACGGCATCCCGAGCGTCATGGTCCCGCAGTGGCACCGCGGCACCGAATGGGCGCGCGACGCCGCGCGCGCGTTCCACGACGAGGTACGCGACCGGATCGACGCCGGCGTCGCGGTGGGCCAGGACGAGCGGCTCCGGCTGATGTGGGTCGGCCGCGGGCTGTGGTTCGACCTCGAGTTCTACCGGCGGTTCCAGGAGTCGCACGGCGCGGTCTTCGTGTGGTCGATGTACCTGGCCATCGCCGCGGACGGCTACCTGCGCTACGGCGACGACTCGCTGCGCGCGTTGGCCGCTCGCTTCGCTGCCTTCAGCGACCAGCTGTACACGCCGCCGTGGTCGGCGGAGTGGTACGTCAAGGAAGCCCGCCACCACGGCGTCGACGGCGTGGTGCACCTGGTGTCCGACGACGCGCGCGGCAGCTACTTCACGACCCGTGCCCTGCGTGCGGCGGGCATCCCGGTGCTGGAGCTGCACGCGGACAACGTCGACGCCCGCACGGGCGACGACCTGACCGCGCGGATGACCGCGTGGCTCGACGAACTGAGCTGACCGTCCGGAAAGAACAGGAGCGTTCATGGGTACCAGACTGACCTTGCTGGCCACGGCCGTGATCCTCGCTGCCGCCCTCCCCGCCACCGCACACGCGGCGGACTCCGGAACGCCCTGCCCGGGCTCGGCGACGTGCGTCGACGGGCAGCTGGCCGACGGCACGCCCTACACCTTCGCCAAACCCACCCGGTGGAACGGCGCCGTGCTGGTCGACCTCGACTTCGCCGCGGGCGGGCTGTCGAGCGCACTCACCGCGAGCCTCTTGCGGCGCGGTTACGCGGTCGGCGGCACCACGCGCACGATCACCGGCTGGAACATCGCGCGGGCCGTCGACAACCAGGCGGCGGCGCTCGGCCGCTTCGAAACCGCCTTCGGCCGCGCCCGGTACGCGATCGCCGAAGGCCGCTCGATGGGCGGGATGGTCGCCGCCGGGGTCGCGCAGGTGTACCCCGGCCGGTTCGACGCGGCCGTGCCGATGTGCGGCGGTCTCGGCGGGGCGGTGGGGCAGTGGAACCAGAAGCTCGACACCGTCTTCACGCTCAAGACCCTGTTGTTCCGCGGTACCGCCCTCCCGGTGACCGGCATCCCCGCCGACGTCCCCGGAACCCAGCAGCAGTGGATTTCGGCGGTGACCGCGGCCCAAGCGACCGCGGCGGGCCAGGCGCGCATCGCGCTCGCGGCGGCGATCGGCCAGCTGCCGGGCTGGGGCCTGGCCGCCGACGGTTCGACGACCGCGGTGCCGGACACCGCCGACGGTGTCGAGCAGGGGATGTTCCTGGCCCTCGCGGGCGGGCCGCTACCCTACCTCGGGCAGGCGGTCAGCAGCCGGCGGAGCATCGAGCAGCTCGCGGGCGGGAACCCGTCGTGGAACACCGGAGTCGACTACGCGCGCCAGCTCACGACGGCCGAGCCGAGTCAGCAGAACGCCGTGCGGCGGCTGTACGAACGCGCCGGGCTCGACCTGCGCGCCGACCTCGGCCGGCTCGCCGCCGCACCGCGCGTGTCCGCCGATCCCGCGGCGGTCCGCTACCTCGAGCGGGGCATCGTGTTCACCGGTGACCTGCGGATCCCGGTGCTCACGGTCAACGGCACCGGCGACCAGATCTCGACCGTCGCCCAGCAGCACTCCTACGACGCCCTGGTCCGCCGGGCGGGCAACGCGTCCTTGCTCCGGCAGACCTACGTCCGGACGGCCGGGCACTGCACCTACACCACCGGCGAACAGCAAGCGGCGATCGACCGGATGCTGACCCGGCTGCGCACCGGGCGCTGGCCCGACACCGCACCCCGGACGATGAACGGGCTGGCGGCCGCCGCGGACGGCGGGCCAGGACGCTACCTGCCCTACACACCCCCGCGGTTCAACCGGATGTATCCCGCCGTCGGCCGGCCCGGGTGCGCGAGCCGAGACGCCCGGATCGGCTCCGAGACGGACGTTCGGCCGTCGATGTCCGAAAGGGCAGGTTTCACGTGCGGTGGTTGACGTCCCGGCCGGCGCGCACCAAGCTCCGGCCGATACCGGCCCGCAGCCGGAACACCGGCTGAGTCAGGAGGAATCCCCGTGACGGTACCCGCTCGGCGACCGAAGACGAGGTGGCTCGCGCCCCTGGTGCCGGCGGTGGCCGTGGGCTTGGCCGCGTGTGGCTCGGTCGGCGTGAGCGGGTCGGCGGTGGCGGTGACGAGCCCGTCCGCTTCGCCAGCGAGCGCTTCCCCCGAGACGTCCCAGGCGCAGCCCGCATCCGGTGCCGAGACCCTCCAGGGCGCCCTCGAGCGCTGGGTGACCCAGATCTTGCAGGAGCAGTACACGGAGGCGTGCCTTTCCGGCGCTCCCCTGCTGCCCGCCGGCCAAGACGCCGAAACGCTCTGCAGGAAACCCGCGGCGCTCGCGAGCGCCAAGTCGCTGCGCGAGGCCTGGGCCAAGCCGGGCGTCAAGCTGCCCCCGGAGGGAAAGGTCGAGGTCGCCGGGGTGACCGCGCAGGGGAACGAGGTGACCGTCCCGGACACGGCCGTCAAGCTCGACGGCCGTACGTTGCACAGCCTCGAACTGATCGGCGCGACCGGGGACACGGGCTCGTTCAGCCTCACCTTCAAGATGGAGAAGCACGAAGGAGCCTGGTACGTCCAGGGCTTCGACCTCGAGCTCTGAGGCTTACCCGGCCACGGCCGGTTTGACGGTGTCTTCGGCGAACTCGCGGAACGTGGTGGGCGTGGTGTTCCCCGTGGTGCGCGGCGTGGCGTTGGTGATGCCGCGTTCGCCGGCGAGGTCCATGTCCATCATGGACTGGGCGATCGCCTCGGAGACGCCACGGCCGACGAGGAACTGTTTGACGGCCGCGCGGTCTCCGAGCTGGTACCGGATGGGCGTGCCGAGAACGTTGGTGAGGGTTTCGGCGACGTCGTGGTACGAGAGGTCCTCGCCACCGAGGACCTCGACCGAGTCCGGCCCGGTCCAGGTGTGGTCGAGGAGGTACTCGGCGGCGAGCGCCGCGATGTCCTTCGTCGCGATCCACGGCATCGTGAAATCCGCGGGAAGGGTGCCCGAGACGGCCCCGTTCCTGATCGTGTCCACCTGCCTGAGGACGTTGTCCATGAAGGTCGGCAGGGCCAGTGCGCGCACGTGCGCGCCGGTGCTGCGGAAGAGGTCTTCCATCGCGTGCGACGCGGAGACGTGGCCTGCGTAGATCTGCGATCCGCGCCCGAGCGAGGAGATGATCACGACGCGGGGGACCGCGTGGCGTACGACGGCGTCGGCGCCCGGGATCGAAGCGGTCACGTACGCCTCGTACGGGCTGCTCGCGGTCGCGGCCGCCGGCATGAGCCAGAACAGCGCGTCGGCGCCGTCGAGGGCGCGATCCAGGACCTCGCGATCGCGATGCGATCCGACGATGATCTCGGCTCGCTCCCGTACCTCGGCCGGCAGCTTGCCGGGGTCCCGGACGATCAGGCGGACCGGTTCGGCCCCCTGGAGCAGCGCGGCGACGAGCTTGCGGCCGATCTGCCCGGTGGGGGCGGTGATCACGATCATGGATGATGTCTCCGATCAGCGGAAGCGGAAGTAAACTCGACTGTACCGTATACTTTAAGGTGGATGCCATGGCCCGACGCGGCGAAGCGCTGCGCGAGCACATCCTCGACGCGGCGAAGCTCGCGTTCCTGGAGGACGGCTTCGAGCGGACCTCCATGGACGCGATCGCGGCGCGCGCGGAGACGTCGAAGCGTTCTCTCTACGCGCACTTCCCTACGAAGGACACGCTCTTCCTCGCGGTCGTCGAGCGCATCCGCGCCCTGTTCGGTGCCCGGATGCGCACTCCCGCCGAGTACTCGGCGCAACCGTCGGAAGCGGTCGTGCGGTACTGCGGACGCTTCGTCCAGCTGTTGCGGTGGTCGTCGGTGGCCAGGATGCTCCGGCTCGGCATCGCCGAGGCGGATCGGCTGCCGGACCTGGCGGCGGGACTCTACGACGTCCTCTTCGGGGTCACGGCCGGCGATCTCGCGGCACATCTGGTGATGACGTCGGAGTTCTCGGCCGAGGAGGCCGAGGTGGCGGCGAACGAGCTGATCGGCCTCGTCGTCCATCCGACGCTTCCCCGCCTGCTGTTCGGAGTCGAACCACTCTCGGAGGAGATGCCGGAGGAGACCCGCCTGGCGTCGGATGTCGACCTCGACCGGATCAGGCGCCTCGTCGGCCTCGTGGCGGATCCGGCTACCAGGGCAGCTCCCCGGTTTCGTCGCTGAACGTGCCGGTCGGGCCGTCCACGTCGAGGGTGGCCAGGCGCACGACCGTTTTCGCGCTCTCCTCCGGGGACCGGCCGATCCCGAAGGCCGCGGTCAGGTCGGTGGCCGTGGTGCCGGGCTCGACGGCGTTGAACTTGATGCCCGGCTGGGACTTCGCGTACTGGACGGTCAGCATGGTCGCCGCGGCCTTGGACGCGGAGTAGAGCGCGAGCGGCAGCCGGAACTCCGGCCGGTCGGGGTTGTTCACCGCCCAGAACGAGCCGGCGCTGCTCGAAACCGTGACCACGGTGGGGTTCGGCGACTTGCGCAACAACGGGAGTGCCGCCTCGGTGACGCGCACGATCCCCACCGCGTTGGTGTCGAAGACTCGCAGGGCGGTGGGGCCGTCGAGGGCTTCGCTGCCGAGGACGCCCGCGTTGTGCACCAGGACGTCGAGCCGGCCCTCGGCGGAGCCGATCGTGGCCAGTGCGCTGGTCACCGAGGCGTCGTCGGTCACGTCGAGTTGCACGAACCGCGCACCGAGGTCCGCGGCCGCTTTCTCGCCGCGCTCGACGTCACGAGCTCCGAGGTAGACGGTGTGGCCCTGTGTCAGGAGTTGTTTCGCTGTCTCGAAACCGATGCCCTTGTTGGCTCCGGTGATCAAGGTGACAGTCATGGGCGTCCTTTCAGGTGGACGAACCGTCCGTTGTGGACTTGGTCATCGGCGCGGCCAGGCCGACTTCGTCGACTTCCGCATCGATCGATGCAGAACTCAACCGTAGCAGATTCCGCATCGATCAATGCGGAAGTCGGGTCGACGTCAGAGGAGCGGCCAGCCGCGCAGGGCGGCGTCGGCCATCTCCTGGAGCTCGTCGCGGGCGATCCCGCTCGCGGCCTGCACGGCGATGCCGTATCCCAGGGTGGTGACGTAGCGGGCGAGCAGCGCCGGGTCGGCCGTCGGGGGCAGGTCACCGTCGTCGACGGCTCGCTCGAACCGGTCTCGGAGGGTGGTGTAGCCGTCGTCGCGCCAGCCGATCAGCAGGTCGCGGGCCCCACGGCCGGCGTCGCCGGTGGCCAGGGCGCCCTGGACGCCCAGGCACCCGTGGGGGCCGGCCGGCCGGGTGGTCGTCTGGATCGTGCCCGCGATGAGCGCGGTGGCGACGTCGAACGCGGTGGGCTTTTCCAGGGCGCGCGTGACGTACGCGCTCGGGCCTTCGGTGTAGCGATCCAGGGCCTTGCGGAACAGCTCTTCCTTGTTGCCGAAAGTGGCGTACATGCTGGTCGTGGAGATGCCCATCGCCTCGGTCAAGGTCGCCAGGCTGGCCCCTTCGTAGCCGTGTTCCCAGAACACCAGCAGGGCGCGCTCGAGTGCTTCGTCGGCGTCGAATCCCCGCGGGCGGCCGGCCGGGCGGCGCTTCTCGGTCTCCACGGACGCAGTCTATCTCTTCCGCAACGATCGATGCGGAAGAAAGCGGGAGTTCGCGTTCGCTGAGCCGGACTGGCCGCGCGGTAGCCGTCTTCTCCTTGTCACCGGGAAGACCCTCTGTCTACTATTACCTCCGTCACAGGAATTGAAACGATTCATTTTCCGGCCTGACGACCGGTCACCGCAGAGAGGACCGCGATGATTCCGCGCCTGATGACGGCTTCGGCGGCCCTGCTGACCTTGCTCGTCCTGGGAGTGACGCCCGCGGGGGCCTATCCCGTGCCCCCGGCCGGCGGCGTCCAGGCCGGTGGTCTGCAGGTCGAGCACCAGGTCGATCCGCTCGGGGTGGACGTGGCGCGGCCGCGGTTCGGCTGGGTTCTGACGGCGAAGGACAACGGACGCCAGTCGGCGTACCGGATCGCGGTGTCGACCAAGCCGGACGGGCCGGCGGACGTCTGGGACAGCGGCGAAGTGCGGTCCTCGCAATCGTTCGACGTCGGCTACGCCGGGGACGCCCTGCGTCCGCGCACCCGCTACTTCTGGCGGGTCCAGGTTTGGGACGCTGCTCGCCACGCTTCGCGGTGGAGCGAGCCCGCGTGGTTCGAGACGGCGTTCCTCGCCCCCGGCCAGTTCCGGGGTGACTGGATCGGCGCGCAAGCGTCCTCGACCCCGCCGTCGTTCGACGGTGCGAGCTGGATCTGGTACCCCGAGGGCGCTCCGGCCGACTCGGCGCCGGCCGGGACGCGGTACTTCCGGCGTGCGTTCGACCTGCCCGCCGGCAGCCCGATCACCGCGGCCGAGTTCGAGCTCACCGCCGACGACAGCTTCACCGTGTACGTCAACGGACAGCAGGTCGCCGCCTCGCCGCGGGTGGCCGATTCGTGGCGAACGGCCACCGTTGTCGACATCTCGACGGCACTGCGGCCCGGCCACAACGTGATCGCCGCCGAGGCCACCAACGCCCTGCCGGGCCCGGCCGGGTTCCTCGCCAGGCTCCGGGTCGAAAGTACCTCGGTCGACCTCGTCACGGACGGCGCCTGGAAATCCGCCGACACGGCCGCGACCGGCTGGCAGCAGCCCGGTTTCGACGACTCGGCCTGGCCGCAGGCGCGGGTGGGGGCCGCCTATGGAGCCGGTCCGTGGGGCAGCTCGGTCACGACGCCGCCCCCGCCGGAACCGTTGCTGCGCACCGAGTTCACGCTCGACAAGCCGATCAAGTCCGCACGCGCCTACATCGCCGGTCTCGGTTACTACAAGCTCTACCTCAACGGCGGCCGGATCGGCGACCGCGAACTCGACCCGGGGTTCACCGTCTACGACAAGACCGCCCTGTACGCGACCTACGACGTCACCGACGCTCTGCGGAAGGGCGGCAACGCGGTGGGGGTGAGCCTGGGGCGCGGGTACTACGCGATGACGAACCCCGACGAGTGGGTGGCTTCCCCGTGGCACAGCGAGCCCAAGCTGAAGCTCGAGCTCGACATCACCTACCGGGACGGCAGCACCCAGCAGGTCACCAGCGACCACAGCTGGAAGCTCGCCGACGGCCCCACCCGCACGGAGTCGCTCTGGTTCGGGGAAACCTACGACGCCCGGCTGGCCCGGCCCGGCTGGAACCGTACCGGGTTCGACGACGCCGGCTGGCGGCCCGCCGTGGCGGTACCCGCACCCGCCGGGACACTGCGCGCCGAGGCGTTCCCGCCCATCAAGGCGACCGAGAAGCTCCCGATCACCGGCGTCACCACGCCCCGCGACGGCGTGCGCGTCTACGACGTCGGCGGCCCCACTGCGGGCTGGGCCCGGGTCGGCCTGCGCGGGCCCGCCGGCGCCGAGGTGACGATCACCTACGGCGAGAAGCTGCGTCCGGACGGCACCGTGGACAACATCGGCGGGTTCGGCATGCAGCTGCAGTCCTCCACGTACATCCTCGCCGGCGACGGTCCGGAGAGTTACCAGCCCAGCTACAGCTACGCGGGCTTCCGCTATTTCCAGGTCTCCGCGCCCGCGGGCGTCACCGTCGACTCGGCGGAGGCGGAGCGCGTCCACACAGCGGTCGCCACCACCGGCGACTTCAGCAGTTCCAGTCAGCTGCTCAACCGCTACGATGACGCCGAAGCGAACACGATCCTGAACAACCTGCACTCCGTCCCGACCGACACCCCGATGTACGAGAAGCGGCCCTACACGGCCGACGCGCACCTGTCCGCGGACTCCGCGATCGCCCACTTCGACATGCGGGACTTCTACGAGAACTGGATGCGCGAGCACCGGGACGACCGGAACCCGGACGGGACGATCGGCCAGACCGTGCCCGCCACGGTCGGCGGCAAGAAGGTCACGGACCCGGTCTGGTCGGCGAGCTTCGTCCTGATCACCTGGGACCTCTACTGGTACTACGGCGACACCCGGGCGCTCGCCGAGAACTACGACGCGATGAAAGCCTGGCTCGGCTACTACGAGCAGGACATCGCGAAGACCGGGGACATCTACACGGGCTTCAGCTACGGCGACTGGCTCGCACCCGGCGCCGCGAACCCGCCCGAGGGCACCCGGCTCGCCGGCACCGCCTACATCCACAAGACCGCGACGACCATGGCCCGGATCGCGCGCGCCCTCGGCCACGACGCCGACGCCCGGCACTTCGACGCCTTCGCGGGCACGGTCGCGAACGCGCTCAACGCGACGTTCTTGGACAAGGCTGCCGGGGCCTATTACGACGACCGTGCCGCGGGATACCGCCAGACGTCGAACCTGCTGCCGCTGAGCCTCGACATCGTCCCCGCGGCGAACCGTCCGGCCGTGGTCGACAACCTCGTCGGCGACATCAAGGCGCGTGGCGTCCACCTGAACACCGGTGCGCTGGGTACGAAGCTCATCCTCCCGGCGCTCACCGACGCCGGGTACGGTGACCTCGCCTACCAGGTGGCCACGAACCCGACGTACCCCGGCTGGGGCTACTGGTTCGAGGGGCTCGGCGCCACGACGATGTGGGAGGAGTGGCCCGCCACGTCACGCTCCCACGACCACGCCTTCCTCGGCACGGTCGACGACTGGCTCTACCAGCGCGTCGCGGGGATCCAGCCGGCCGCGCCCGGTTATGCGGCGGTGAAGATCCAGCCCCACCCGGTCGGCGACCTCACGAACGCGTCCGCCCACGTCGAGTCCCCGCTCGGCCAGGTCAGCTCGGCGTGGACCCGCGACCACGGCCGGTTCACCCTGCGCGCCGGCGTGCCCGCCGGGGCGACGGCCGAAATCTTCGTGCCGGCACGTGACCGCCGTGCCGTCCAGGCTCCGCCGGGCGCCCGGTTCGACGGCATGCAGAACGGTTATGCCGCTTTCCAGGTCGGCTCCGGCGACTACGTCTTCCGCGCCGCTGGGTAGTGACCTGTACCGGTTCCCGGGTTCCGCGCCAGGCGGTCGAATCCACTGTAGACGGCTAGCCGGTCAGGACCGGACCGCTTCCGGTGCGGCCCGTGCTGTGCAAGCTCCTCGGCCGGCGCTACGACGGCAGCGAACCGGCTCGGCGGCGGCCAGCCCCGTCAACTGCCGAGCGTGGGACCGCGAGACGCGGGCCGGTTGCCGAATCGCGCTTGACCTTGACAGCGTGTCAAGGTCTTCACTGGGCGCAGGAGGTGATCGACTTGAATGCGCAGGACACGCGCTTGCTCGACGCGTTGGGCGCCGCGAACTCGTCCACGCGGCTGCAGGCGGCCCTGGCGATCGGCACGAACCCCGATCCCGGCCTCGTCGACGCGCTCGTGGCGCGGTGCGCGAGCGAACCGGACTTCTTCGTGCGGGACATGCTCACCTGGGCGTTGACCCGCCACCCGGCCGAGATCACGGTGCCCCGGCTGCTGGCGGAACTCCGGTCCGGGCGTCCCCAGGCCCGCAGCCAGGCGTTGCACACGCTGTCCAAGATCGGAGACCGGGATGTGTGGCCCGCCCTCACGCGGTCCCTGCTGCACGACCCCGACGACGAGGTCGCGCGCAGTGCGTGGCGGGCCGCCGTGGTCCTCGCGCCCGCCGCGGAGCACCACGGCTTGGCCGCGGACCTGGCCACCCAGCTCGGTCGCGGGGACCGGAGCGTGCAGCTGAGTCTCAGCCGGGCGCTCGTCGCGCTCGGGGAGCCGGCCGGGCCGGCCCTGCGGGCGGCGTCGGCGAGTGCCGACCCGGGGGTGCGGGCGCATGCCCGCGCCACGGAACGGCTCCTGCGCGACCCGGACGCGGGCTTCGACCTGGCGGTCGACGAGGCGAAGCGGATCGTCGCGCTCGGCCCGGAACGAGCCGGGGGCGCGGGGTGCTGATCGGGGAGGTGGCCCGCCGCTCGGGGGTGAGCACCCGGATGCTGCGGCACTACGACGCCCTCGGGCTGGTGCGGCCGACCGGCCGCACGGTGGGCGGCTACCGCGAGTACTCCGCCGAGGACATCCGCCGGATCTTCCACGTGGAGAGCCTGCGGTCCCTGGGGTTGTCGCTGCGGCAGATCGGCCGTGCGCTGGAGGATCCCGGCTTCGCGCCGTCCGCGCTGGTCGGTGACCTCATCCGGCGGACCGAGGAGCGGCTGAAGCGGGAGCAGGAACTGCTCGAGCGGCTTCGCCGGGTCGATGCCTCGGCGCCGTCGGGCTGGGAGAGCGTGCTGCGGATCGTCGAGCTGCTGCACGGGCTCGATTCGCCCAGCCCGGCGCGCCGGCAGCAGGCCGTCCTGGCCGCGCCCGAGGAGATGCCGGTGCCCGCCGAGCTGCTGGCCGGCGCGGTGCTCGCGGAAGCCGATCCGAACGTCGCCGGTGCGCTGCGGTGGGCGCTCGCGCGGGCCGGTGGTGACGGTGTGGCGAGCGTGGCGCCCGGCGTGCGTTCGGAGGACGTCGAAGTCCGGCGGCGCGCGGTCCGGGCGGTCGCCGAAATGCCCGGTGACGAGGCGGACGCGGTGCTCGCGGAGGCGCTGGGGGACGCGGACCCGGCAGTGCGCAGGCACGCCGCACTGGCCTTGGGCGCGCGGGGCGCGGACGCGGCCGTGCCGACGCTCGTCGCCATGGTGGTCGACGGCGTGAGCGACGTCGAGGCGGCCGAGGTCTTGGGCACGCTGTCGCTGGAACCGGGATGCGCGGACCGGATCGTGGGCGCGCTGGTCGCCGAGCTCGCCGCGGACTCCGCGGTGCGGATCCGGGTGGCCCAGGCGCTCGCCGAGCTGCCGGGGACGATCGCCCACGGACCCCTGCGGCACCTGGCCGGGGACGCCGATCGGGCGGTCGCCCTCGTCGCGTCGGCTCTCGCGGACGTCGTCGGGAAGCGGCCGGCCGGCTGACGCGCCTCCACTCACCCTCCCGTGGTGGCGCGGCTGTCGTAGCGCCAAAACGGCCGGACGCTCACCGCCGCGACGATCACCAGGACGACGCACCCGATAGCCGGGCCCGACCACGCGATCGTCAACGTCGTCGCGGCGGCCATCGCGCCCGCTCGCAGGTCGCCGAGCCGGGGACCGCCGGAGACGACCACCGTGTAGACGCCCTGGAGACGTCCGCGCAGCCGGTCGGGTACATAGGTCTGCAGGATCGTCTGGCGGTAGACCGCGCTGATCAGGTCGGCCGCTCCGGCGACGACCAGCAACAGCACCGCCGCCCAGAGGCTCTCGACCAGGCCCGCGAGCGCGATCGCCGCGGCCCACCCGAGCACCGCGCAAGTCAGCGCGACGCCCTGGCGCCGCACCCGGCCGATCCAGCCACTGCACAACCCCGCCAGGATCGATCCGATCGCGATCGCCGAGTACAGCAGGCCCACGCCGCCGTCGAACCGGGTCGCCGCGGCTTGGGGGAACAACGCCTCCGGCATCGCCAGCACCATGGCCGCGATGTCGACCGCGAACGACATCAGCAGGACGGGGTTCCCGCCGAGGAACCGCAGCCCTTCGACCACCGAACGCAGCCCGGGGCGCCCCGCCGGAGCGGCGGAGGGGAGTGGCGGCAGCCGGAAGGCCGCGTAGAGCGCCGCGGTGAAGAGCACGGCGTCCGCGGTGTAGGCGTAGCCGAACCCGCCCGGGAGCCCGACCAGTGCGCCGGCGACGAGCGGTCCCAGCACCTGACCGAGCGTGGAAGCCGTGTAGGTCAAGGCGTTGGCGGCGGGGACGTGCTCGACCGGGACCAGCAGCGGGACGATCGCGCCGCGCACCGACGCCGACACGGCGAACCCGCCGGACTGCACGGCGACGAGCACGAGGATCAGCTCCGGGGACCGCACGTCCAGGACGCTCTGGGCGACCAGGACGAGGGTCACCGCCCAGGTGAGCGCGGACGAGAGCAGGGACAGCTTCCGCCGGTCGACCGCGTCGGCGACCGCGCCGCCGTAGAGGCCGAACACGATGATCGGGACCAGCCCGACCAGGCCGGCGAGCCCGACGATCAGCGAGGACCGCGTCAGCGCGTAGAGCTGCACCGGGACCGCGACGGCGGTGACCGTCATGCCGATGACGGCGGTGCTCTGGCCGAGGAAGGTGCGCCGGAAGGCGGGGATCGCCAGCGGCCGGGTGTCGGCGACCACGCGGCGCAGCCGGGTCCGGAGGCCGGGGGAGGCGTCGTTCATGGCTCCCACAGTGCCGGGCGCGGCAGGTGCGGAGTTCCGTTAAAGTGACAACTTGTGTCGGAAAACCGCCATCGACATCATCCCGGCGAGGTCATCGCCCGGCACCGGCACGACGATCACCAGCTCATCCACGTCGGGGGCGGTGTCCTCGCCGTCCACACCGACCACGGCGCCTGGGTCGCGGGCGCGGGCCGGGCGATCTGGATCCCGGCGGCGACGTGGCACGAGCACCGCGTCTACGGGCACGCCGAGGTGCACACCCTCCACTTCCCGACGGAGGAGGCGCCGCTGCCGGCGGGCTCTCCGACGGTCATCGCCGCGACCGGTCTGCTGCGCGAGCTGGTCACCGCCGCCACCGAACCCGGTCTGCCCGCGAGCGAACTACGCCGGCTGCGTGCCGTCGTCCACGACCGGTTGCGCCGGGCGCACGTCACGCCGCTGAACCTGCCCCGGGCCCGCGATCCGCGGCTGGCACACGCCTGCCGGCTGGTCACCGACGACCTGAGCCGCCCGCGCACCATGGCCTGGCTCGCCCGCCGAGCCGGCGCGGGCGAACGCACCTTGGCTCGCTTGTTCCGCGCCGAGTTCGGCACGACCTACCCGCAGTGGCGCACCACGATCCGCGTCTTCCACGCCATGGTCGAACTGACGGCCGGAGCCACCGTCACGCAGACGGCACACCGCTGCGGCTGGGCCACTCCCAGCGCCTTCGTCGACGTCTTCACCCGGACGATGGGGCAGACCCCGGGTGCTTACCGCCTCGAATGACACTTGCCATTTTATTGACACCTGTCCATCATGGGCGGATGACCGCCGAGTGGACCACCGCCGCGCCGGCCAAGGACCGCCGGGTGCGCCGGTCCCGGGCGGCGTTGATGCGGGCGGCGATCGACCTGGTCGACGCCCGGGAGTCGGCGAACATCCCGGTTTCCGACCTCGCGTCGGCGGCGGACGTCAGCCGGCAGGTGCTGTACCTGCAGTTCGGCGACCGCGACACGCTGCTGCTGGAGGCCGCCCTCGACCTGGTCCGGCGTGAGCTCCTCGAGCCCCTGACGCGTCTTCCCGACGGCGGCCGGGCGTCGACATTGGCCTTGGCGACGCATTTCGCCGCCCATCGCCGGTTCTACCGAGCGATGCTGACCAGTTCGTCGGCGTTCGCGCTGACCAAGGCGCTGACCGGGCTGTTCGTCCCGCTCAACCGGCGGTACGCGAGCCTGCTGCTCACCGACGAGCAAGCGGTGGACGACCTGGCCGCGTTCATGACCGGTGGCGCCGCCGCGCTGGTCAACACCTGGGTGGTGGAGGGGCCCGACCCGCTCGACCCCGAGGAGTTCACCGACCGGCTGCTGCGGATCCACCCGGCCATGGCGGCCCGGCGATGACCCATCCCGCCCCCGCCGGCGGTGCGCGGGGAGTTTCCTCGCCGTTCCACCGGATCCGCACGAAGTGAGGTCGCCTGTGTCGATCCTGTCGAAGCCGTTCGTCGCCGACGGCGTGGCCCGCCTGATGGCGGCGGGCGCCGCCCGGGTACAGAAGGCACGTCCGCTGTTCCCCGAGATCCCGGGCCGCACCGGCGAGTTCACCGTCCCGACGCGACACGGCCCGATGCCCGCGACGCTCTACCGCCCGCCGGGCGAGGCGAAGGGCGTCTACGTCAACGCCCACGGCGGCGGTTTCGTGGTGGGCGGTGCGATCGCCGACGACCCGCTGTGCCGCTACCTCGCCGAGCACGCCGGGGTGTTCGTGGTCAACGTCGACTACGTGCTCGCTCCGCATCGGCGGTTCCCGGCGCCGTGCGAACAGGTTTACGACGCGCTGACGTGGGCGGCCTCGCCCGATCGCGAGTGGGCGGGCGCGCGGCTGTGCGTCGGCGGCCAGAGCGCGGGCGGCTCACTCGCCGCGGCGGCGTCCCGGCTCGCGCTGCGCGACGGGGGTCCGGAGATCGCGTTGCAGGTGCTGCACTACCCGCCACTGGACCTGGTCACCCCGGCCGCGGACAAACCCGCGCGCGACAACCGGGTGGTGATCCGGCCGTGGATGGGCGAGGTCTTCAACACCGCCTACATCCCCGACATCGCCCGCCGTGCGGACCCGCTGGCGTCCCCGGCGTGGGGAACCAACGCCGACGACCTCGCCGGCATCGCCCCGGCACTGGTGATCACCTGCGAGCACGACCGGTTGCGCCCCGAGGCGGTCACGTACGCGGGCAAGCTCGCCGAGGCCGGTGCTTTGGTGGAGCACTACGACATCCGCGGCGTGGACCACGGCTACGACCTCCTGGACGGCGAACCCGAGCTGGTCCGGCGGGTGTACGCGTTCCTGGCCCTGCACGTCGAACGTGCGGTCGCCCCCGCGCCGAGGTGACGCACAGCGGACATACGCAAATCCACGCTCAGGGGAGGCCCGGAGAAAGCTTCCGGCTCGCGGGATCACCGATGTGGTCGTGCTGCCGCGGCGTCGAGAGCGGGTTCAAGCGGTGCGAGGGCGGCGCGGAGCAAGTCGGGCAGTGAGCCGGACGGCACGACGAGCCCGCTGGGGGAAGGGGCCGCCGGCCGCAGCCATCGTCGAAGGGCGACGCGTACCGCGGCTGCCACGCTCGCGGCGAGCACGCGGGCGGTGTGCTCGTCGGTGTCGGCGAGGCGTGGGGTGATCGCGTCGGCCAGGGGATTTTCGAGTTCGGTGGCGGTGTCGACGAACGCTTCGCGCAGCGTGGGATGGGTGGTGACGAGCAGGAGCGCGGCGCGGGCGGGTTCGCCGGGGTCGGTGTACTCCGCCACGATCGCCTCGACCACGGCCTCGGCGAGGCCGACGCCGGCGGGCCGGGCGGCCACCGCCGCCGCGACCCGTGCTTCCCTGTCGGCGGTCACCGCGGCGACGATCGCCTGCTCGCGGCTGGAGAAGTAGTTGTTGTAGGTCCTCGGCGAGACTCCGGCCGCCTCGGCGATGTCGTCGACGCGCACGTCCTCCGGTCCGCGGGCCAGGGCCAGCCGCAAGGCCGCCTCGCGCAACGCCTCTCTGGTCGCCTGCTTCTTCTGCTCGCGCAACCCGGTGCATCGTGTCGTCACGCTCCCAGTATCCCCGTCGTCGTGCGTGCACGCAAACTTGCGTGCACGCACTTTTATCCCTAGGGTCGGTCGTCAGAGCCCATCAGGAAGGACTGAACCCATGCGCGGCAAGGGCATTGCGTACGACACCGGCTTCGTCCACCACGGCGGCACGTCTCGCGAGAACTTCGATCTCGACGTCGTCCGACGGGAGCTGGCCATCATCCGTGATGACCTGCACTGCAACGCCGTGCACCTGGTCGGTGGCGATCCGGAACGGCTCGAACTGGCGGCCCGCTGTGCCGCCGAACTGGGGCTGGAGATCTGGTTCTCGCCCTACCCACTCGACCTGACGACCGCGGAAATCCGGTCGCTGTTCGAGGATTGCGCACAGCGGGCGGAGCGGATCCGGCAGGAGGGAGCCGAAGTCGTTTTCGTCACCGGTGTCGAACTGAGCATCATGAACCGGGGATTCCTGCCCGGTGACAGCATCGGAGAGCGGCTCGGTCTGCTGCTGGGCCGGCCCGATGGCCGGGGCGAGCGAATCGCCGAGGCGAGCGCCCGCCTCAACGCCTTCCTCGGCGAGGCCGTCGCGGCGGTCCGAGAGCGTTTCCGGGGCAAGGTCAGCTATGCCTGCATCCAGTTCGAGTGCGTCGACTGGACCGTCTTCGACATCATGTCGGTCGAACTCATCCGGTCCGCCGAGGTGGCCGACCGGTTCCAGGAAGGCGTGCGCACCCTGGTCGCGCAGGGAAAACCGGTCGCGATCACCGGTTTCGGCACGGCTACCTGGCAGGGGGCCGGCGACGTCGCACCGCGCAGTATGGAGATCGTCGAGTATGACGAGACCGGTCGCCCGCTCGGATTGACCGGCGACTACGTCCGCGACGAGGCCGGCCAGGCCACCTACCTGCGGGAATTGCTGGAGATCTTTGACGCGGAGGGTGTCGACAGCGCCTTCGTCTATCTCTTCGCGCTCGAGAACTTCCCGCACCGCCCCGCCGATCCCCGCCACGATCTCGACCTGGCCAGCCTCGGCATCGTCAAGGTTCTCGAAGAGCGCGACGGTGACACGTACCCCGACATGCGGTGGGAACCCAAGGCCGCTTTCGCCGTCGTTGCCGACTGCTACCGCGCCTGACCGGGCCGGTCCGACACGAGGAAGGTGACCATGGCCGATGGTTTCCTGCTGGGCGGCGACCTGCGAGTCGACCGGCTCGGCTTCGGGGCGATGAGGCTCGCTCTCGGCGGCTCCGTTCGCGATCCCGAGGTGGCCGTCGCCGTGCTCCGCCGGGCCGTGGAGCTCGGCGTGAACCACATCGACACCGCCGGCACCTACGGGTTCGGCGACCTCTGGTCGCACGAGCTGATCCGGCGGGCGTTGTCGCCGTACCCGGACGACCTGGTGATCGCCACCAAGGTCAGCGCCCCGGGCGAAGCGGCCGCCGCCCGGCTGCGCGAGCTGGTCGAGCAGGATCTGCGCCGCCTCGGCCGGGACCACCTCGACCTCGCCTACCTGCGGGTGGGCGGCCTGGGCGAAGCCGGAGGCGAACCACTGGGCGAAGCCTTCACGGTCCTCGCGGACCTGCGACGTGAGGGGCTGATCCGGCACCTCGGCGTCAGCCACGTCGATGCGACCCAGCTCGCCGAGGCACGGTCGATCGCTCCGGTCGCCGCGGTGCAGAACCGGTTCCACCTTCACGACCGGGGCGACGCCGAGATGCCGGCGCGGTGCGAACAGGACGGCATCGCCTACGTGCCGTACTTTCCCCTCGGTGGCGGCAGAGCCCGGCTCGACACGGCCTGCCTCACGCGCATCGCCGCGCGCCACCAGGCCACGCCCGCACAGATCGCCCTCGCGTGGCTCCTCGCGATGTCACCGGTGACCCTGGCCATCCCCGGAACCAGCTCGCTCGACCACCTGACCGACAACGTCGCCGCGGCGGGACTTCGCCTCACCATCGACGACCTGACCGAACTCGCCGAAGCGGACACCGCATGATGGTCTCGGCACCGAACTGTCCGCACCGACGATCGGGGGAGCTGACGCCGTGGCACGTCTTCATGTCGGCTGCGCGATGTGGACCCACAAGGCGTGGCCCGGGCGGTTCCTGCCGCCGTCGCTGCCGGCGAAGGAACGCCTGCGGGCCTACGCGGGCTGGTGCACCGCGGTCGAAGGCAACACCACCTTCTACGCGACTCCCGCCCGGGACACCGTCGCGACGTGGGCGCGGCAGACCGGCCCCGGCTTCCGGTTCGTGGTCAAGCTGCCCAAGCTCGTCACGCACGAGCGCCGGTTCGCCGGGGTCGACGCCGAGATGCGGGCGTTCCTGGACGCGATCGAACCCCTCGGGGAACGAGCGGTCCTGTGGACCCAGTTGCCCGGCTCGTTCGGCCCGTCGGACGTCGATGCCCTCGGCCGCTTCCTGCGCCGGCTCCCCGCCGGCCGGCAGCGCGCCGTGGAGGTGCGGCACCCCGGGTTCTTCACCGACGCCGGCTCGGCGTCGCTGCTGGAGGGGACGCTCGCCGGCGCGGACGCCGAGTGGGTCCCGTTCGACACCACGGTTTTCTTCGGGAGCCCGCCGGTCAGCGAGGCCGAGCAGGATGCCTGGGCCAAGAAACCGCGGCTGCCGCGGCGCACGCGCGCGCTGACCGACCAGCCGATCGTCCGCTACCTGGGCCGGGACTCGGTCGAGGAGACGGTCCAGGGCTGGCAGCCGTGGACCGCGGTGGTCGCGGGCTGGCTGCGCGAGGGCCGGTCGCCGACGGTTTTCGTGCACACCCCCGACAACGCCGACGCGCCGGCGCTCGCCCGCCGCTTCCACGACGACGTGCGAGCGCTGGTGCCCGGCCTCGACGCGCTGCCCGAGCCGGAGCCGGTCGAGCCCGCGACCCTGTTCTGAGCGGTGCCGCCGGCCGGCCCGGATCGGGAGTGCGTCAGGCCGTGGCCGGAACGACGACGACCTTGCCGTGCACCGCGCCCTCGGCGGCCCGTGCGTGCAGCGCCGGCAGCTCGGGCAGCGGCACCCGTTCGGCGACCTCGACGCGCAGTTCGCCGCGGTCGACCAGCGCCACCAGCTTCGCCAGCTGTCCGGCGTCACTGCGGACGAACAGGTCGATGCCGCGCACGCCGCGTTCCTCGTCGGCGGGAGCGGGCATCCACACCGTCGTGTTCACCACGACACCGCCCGGCCGGACCAGCGTGACCAGCGCGGCCAGCTCCGCCGGGTCGACCGGCGCCAGGTTGAGCACCAGGTCGACCGGCTCGGTCACCGCCGCGGTCACCCCGGTGGTGGTGTGGTCGACGACTTCGTCGGCACCGGCCGACTTGACCGCGTCGCCGCTGCGCGGGCTCGCCGTGGCGATGACGTGCGCCCCGGCCCCCTTGGCCAGCTGCACGGCGTAACCGCCGACCGCGCCACCGGCGCCGTTGATCAGCACGCGCTGCCCGGACCGCAGCTCGCCGTGGTCGAACAGCGCCTGCCACGCGGTCAGCCCCACCACCGGCAGTGCGGCCGCGTCGGCCAGCGGGACGTGCCCGGGTGCGGGCGTGAGGACCTCGGCCGGCGCGAGGACGTACTCCGCCGCGGCGCCGTCGCCGTCCATCGGCAGGAAGCCGATGACCGCGTCGCCGACCTGGAAGCCGTCGACACCGTCACCCAGCGCGTCGACCGTGCCGGCGACGTCGATGCCGGGCGTGTGCGGTAGCTCCACCGGGATGGGGCCGCGCATGGAGCCGCCGCGGATGTTGCCGTCGACGGAGTTGAACGACGTCGCGGCGACGCGGATCCGGACCTGCCCGGCTCCGGGAACCGGCTGCTCGACGTCCTCGTAGCGCAGGACGTCGGGGGTGCCGTAGTCGTGGAAACGCACTGCCTTCATCGGAGTTCTCATCTCTGCCGAGACCATTTTGCTTCGAGTTCGAAGCAACTGGAAGCTACGCTACTGCTGCTTCGAATTTGAAGCAAGTGAGGTCGGTCACGACGGCTCCCTTGATCCACCTGGACCTCAGGATCGTGGTCGCGGAGGCGATCAGCCTGGGCCGGTTTGGCCCACCTTGACGACCGCCGGGCCGACGGCGGCGCGGACGACCTCGCCGAGCCGGGCCGCGTCGGCCGAGTTCGGCGCCGCGGTGAGGACGACCGCCATCAGGTCGTCGCCGGGGACCTCGAGCAGGGCGCCGTCGAGCGTGATGTCGCCACTGTCCGGATGGCGGAACACGGCGCGGTTCTCGTAGGCGGAGACCGTTTTCGGGGCGCGCCAGAGGGAGTCGAACGGACGGCTGGCGCTCCGCAGCTCGTCGACGAGTTCGGCGAGCGACGCGTCAGCCGGGTAGCGCAGGTGCGTGTCACGCAGCCGGGCGGCGAGCACGGCCTGGAAACCGGCCTGGTGCTCCTCGGTGCGATCGATCTCCCCGCGTGCGTTGCAGAACGTGCGCCACGCGACGTTCCCATCCCGGGCCGGCCCGATCGCCGTCCCGCCTCCCAGCGCCAGCCACGCACCGTTGACGGCGATGACGTTCCACGCCGCGTCGGTCAGGAACGCGGGGGTGTCGGGGAACCGCTCCAGGAGGCGCATCGCGGCCGCCCCGGCCTCGCGCGGCACCTGCCCGTCGACCGCGGCGTACCCGGCGAGGGCGCAGAGCCGCTCGTAGTCCGCCCGGCCGACCCGCAACGCGCGGGCGATGGCGGTCACCACGCCGGCCGAGGGGTGCCGGCGTCCTTGCTCCAGCCGCCGGATGTAGTCCGCGGACACTCCGGCCAGCTCGGCGAGCTCCTCCCGGCGCAGTCCGGGGACGCGTCGCCCGCCGGTCCGCGGCCCGCTGGTTCGCAGTCCGGCGGCGGCGGGGTCGGTGTGTTCGCGCAACCAGCGGACCGCGGTCCCCAGCTCGGACAAGGACATGGCGCCAGTGTGCAGCAGCGGGGTGCCCGCTTTCGTGGGACCCCTTCGAATTCAAAGCAGTAGGCTCCGGTCATGTCTGACGCACCCCCGTCGCTCGACCCCGTGCAGCTCAGCGCCTACTTCGACCTCATCGAGGTGACCAGCCTGCTCCGGCACGCGGTCGAGCAGCAGCTGCGCGAGGCGGGCGACCTCAGCTACGTGCAGTTCCAGCTGCTGGCCCGGCTCGGGGACGCGCCGACGGGCAGCCACCGCATGACCGACCTGGCCGACGGCGTCGTCTACAGCCGCAGTGGCCTGACCTACCAGGCGGGCCTGCTCGAGAAGGCGGGCTTGGTGGAGCGAGCCCCTTCTCCGGACGACGAGCGGAGCACCACGGTCACGATCACCGACGCCGGCCGCGAGCGGCTCGCGGAGGTCCTGCCCGGGCACATCGAGGTAGTCGGCGGCTTGCTCTTCGAGCCGCTCTCCCGCGACGACGTCGCAACCCTGGCCGCCCTGCTGGCGCCGGTGCGTGACCACATGCGCTCGACGCCCCCGCGCTCGGCCGCGCCCCGCCGCCGCACGAGGGGCGGGTGAGGTCGCGGATTCCGGTTCCGGTTCCGGTGGAGGGCCGGCCGGGATGCACCGCGCGCCTGCTCACTCTGCCGCACTCCGTCCGGTACCTCCCCGCGTAGTGCGAGGCGGGGGTCCGGTCAGGCAGTGCTGCACGAGGGGAGCGAACATGTCGACCAGTTCGTCGACGGATGCGGACGCGATCGGTTCGATCCGCATGATGTACCGCGCCACCGTGAGCCCGAGGATCTGGACGTTGACCATGGCTGCCCGCCGGGCCGCGTCCGGCGTACCGAGCATCGCCGCCAGCCGGTCGGTGATCTCGCGGTCGATGAACTCGCGCAGCAGTGCTTCGGACCGGGCGTCGGTCGGCGCCGATCTGGTCAGCATCACGAGCGGGGTGCGGCCGGACTTGTCGAGGTTTTCCACCAGCGTCCGGACGATGCGCTCGCCGATGGTGCCCAGGCCGCCGGCGAAGATCGACTCGATGGCGGGCGGGACGTCGCCGGACATGTCGACGGCGGCGCCGAACAGGCCCTGCTTGGTGCCGAAGAAGTAGAACACCATCGCCGGGTCGACGCCCGCCGCGGTGGCGATCGCGCGCACCGACGTGGCGCGGTAACCGTGCTCGCCGAAAAGTTCGCGCGCGGTCCGGAGGATCCGCTGCTTGCTCTCCGCGCCGGACCGCCAGCGTCCGGGGCGGCCGTGGGTGCCGTCTTCCGTCATGACCACCGAAGCCTAGCACCCTTTCTTCATCAGTTGGTGGAGTTTTGCCCGAACTCGCCGTAGCGTGTTCTTCATCAGGTGGTGAAGAAAGGGTGATGGCATGAGAGTGATCGTGATCGGCGCCGGGCTTGGCGGGCTGACGCTGGCCCACGGGCTCCGGCGGACGGGGATCGACGTCGCGGTGTACGAGCGGGATGGCGCGCTGGGACGGCCGCAGGGCGTGAGCCTGCACGTCGACGGCCGGGGCGCGGCGGCGCTGCGGGCGTGCCTGCCCCCGGCGCACGCCGCGATGGTGGAGGCCACTGCCGGAGGGCGGCGCGAGCAGACCTTGACGCTGTCCGATGTGGAGGGACAGCTGTCCGTAGTGGACACTCGGCCGTCCGACGGCGTGGCGGGCCGGGCCCGGCCCGGCCGGCAGGTCCACCGGCCGTTGCTCCGGGCGGTGTTGCTGACGGGGCTGGCCGACGTCGTCCGGTTCGGGGCGGAGTTCACGCGGTTCGAGCAGCGCGCCGACGGCACGGTCCGGGCGTTCTTCGCCGACGGCGCCGCGGACACCGGGGACGTACTGGTCGGCGCGGACGGGATCGGTTCGGCGGTTCGCCGCCAGTACTTGCCGGACGTGCGCGTGGCCGACACGGGACGACGCATGATCATGGGCGCGACTCCGCTGCGAGCCGTGGCCGGCACCGGGTTGCCGGGGCTGATCGGCGACAGCCCGGCCGCCGTCCGGGTGCGCGGCACGATGATGGCGCTGGGCGTGCTGCGGTTCACCCGGCGGCCGGTGGCCGCGCGGGAGGAGTTGCTGCCCGCCTTGAGCTCCCGCGCGGTCGCCGACGCCGAGGACTACGTGATGTGGGCCTTGCCCGGCACGCGAGAGCGGCTCGGCTCACCGGTCACGGTGTGGCAGCGGGCCCAGGATCTGGTCGCGGACCTGCACCCGACGTTGCGGCTGATCGTCGCCGAGGCGTGGCCGGAGGTCACGGCCGCGCTCCGGATCGGGACGATCCCGCCGATGCCCGCCTGGCCCGCCAGCCCGGTGACGGTCATCGGCGACGCCATCCACTTGGCCCCGGGGTTCGGTGGCAACCTGGCGATGCGGGACGCGCAGCGCCTCGGCGAGGCACTGGCCGAGGCGGATGGTGGCCGGCTCGACCTGCTCGGCGCGATCGGCGCCTACGAGGACACGATGCGCAGCACCGGTTTCACGCCCGTCGCGGCGAAGGCGACCGCATGAGCCTCGACGTGCTGACTCGGAAGTCCCTGTCGTTGTTCGACGCGGTGGGCGGGTGGCGCACGGTCGCCGAGGGCGTCGCGTCCCGGGTGGTGTTCCTGGTCGCCTACCTGGTGACCGGCCGGGTGTGGACCTCCGCGCTGATCGCCGTCGGCGGGGTGGCGGTGCTCGCGGTCGTGCGGGTGTGGACCGACCGGCGCTACTGGTCGGCGGCGATCGGGCTGGCCATCGTCGGGGGATCGGCTTTGCTGGCCGGGACCACCGGGCAGGCGATCAACTTCTACCTTCCGGCCGTGGTCATCCAGGCCGCCCAGGGGGCGGTGTTCCTGCTGTCCGTGCTGGTGCGGTGGCCGGTGGTCGGGGTGGTGCTGGGAATGGTGCGCCGCGAACGGTTCGCCTGGCGCCGAGATCCGGCCGCCCGGCGGCGCTACCAGCTGTGCACGGCGGTGTTCGTGGTGAAGTGCGCCATCGCGACGGCGGTGCAGATGCCGCTGTACCTGTCCGGGCAGACCACCGCACTCGGCATCGCCGCCACGCTGCTGGGAGGTGCGCCCTCGGCGGGCGCGTGTCTCTATCTGTGCTGGCGGATACTCCGCGAAGACCCACAGACCGCCTAGCGGCAGGCAGGAATTGAGACGTCCATCCTGTTGCGCGACGCGGCATTTCATGGCCCGCGCGGATGGCGTTGGCCCACTGTAGGCGCTGTGACCTGGGGTGATCTGCCTTCGGCGGCAGAATGAATGCGCGACTTCGCCGGTGCAGCCGGCCCGCTCGGCTTTCCCGTTGCGCGACCGGAATTTCGTGTCCTCTGTGGTCGGCCGATAGCTTCGGATTCATGGAATGGAGCTACCAGACGGCCGAAGAACTCGTTGCCGCGCTGAGCGCCGGTGCGGTGACATCGGTGGAACTGACCGATGAGGCGATCACCCGTATCGAGCGCGACGACGAGGTGATCAACGCGATCTGCGTGCGGGACTTCGACCGTGCGCGGGCCGCCGCACGCCGGGCCGACCAGGCACGCGCGCGTGGTGCAGACCGGCCGCTGCTCGGCGTTCCGGTGACGGTCAAGGAGTCCTACAACATCGCCGGGCTGCCCACGACCTGGGGCATGCCGCCGCACCGGGACTACCTGCCGGCCGAGGACGCGGTACAGGTGTCGCGGCTCGAGGCCGCGGGGGCGGTGGTGCTCGGCAAGACCAACGTTCCCTTGGGGCTACAGGACATCCAGAGCTTCAACGAGATCTACGGCACCACCACCAACCCGTGGGATCCCGGTCGCACGCCGGGCGGGTCCTCCGGCGGGTCGGCGGCGGCCCTGGCGTCCGGGTTCGGCGCGCTGTCCATCGGCTCCGACCTCGCCGGCTCGCTGCGCACCCCCGCGCACTTCTGCGGCGTCTACGCCCACAAGCCGACGCTCGGACTGGCGGCCGGCCGCGGCATGGTCCCGCCGTCCGAGCCGGCCTGGCCGGTCGACTTCGACCTCGCCGTCGTCGGTCCGATGGCGCGCACCGCCCGCGACCTCACGCTCCTGCTCGACGTCATGGCCGGACCGGACCCGCTGACGCTCGGCAGGGCGCACGACTTGACGCTGCCGCCCGCGCGCCACGAGCGGCTCGGCGATTTCCGGGTCCTGGTCCTCGACGAGCATCCGCTCATCCCGACCGGGGCCGCCGTGCGGGCGGGCGTGAACCGGGTGGCCGCCGCGCTCGTCGACGGCGGCGCCCGCGTCGGACGGCACAGTCCGCTGCTGCCCGATCCGGCCGAAGCCGCGACGCTCTACATGCAGTTGCTGATTTCCGGCTCCGTCGCACGGTTTCCGATGGAATCGTACGAGCAGCTGCGGATCCGCGTCGCCGGACTGAGCGCGGACGACGAGAGTCTTGACGCCGTGCGGCTGCGCGCCATGCTGTTCAGCCACGGCGATTGGCTGGAGGCGAACAACCGCCGCGAGGTCCACCGCCACGGCTGGCGGCAACTGTTCGCCGAGTTCGACGCCGTGGTGTGCCCGATCACGCCGACGCCCGCGTTCCCGCACGACCACGACCCCAATCCGATGGCACGGCGCATCGACATCGACGGCGCCGAGTACCCGTATTTCGACCAGCTCGTCTGGGCCGGCCTGGCCACCATGCCCGGCCTGCCCGCCACCGCGATTCCCGCGGGCCGGTCGCCCGAGGGCCTGCCGGTGGGAGTGCAGCTCATCGGCCCGATGTTCGAGGACCGCACCCCGTTGCGGCTGGCCGAACTGCTCGAGCAGAAGATCGGCGGCTTCCAAGCGCCGAAGTAGGCATTCGAGACCACTTTCGCGCGCTTTCCGATTCGTGGTGACGCACCGGCAACGTCCGGATCACAGCGCCGCGACAGGGGGAGTGGCATCCTGCTTTCGCAGCTGTCCAACGAAGGCGCCGGATGCCACCACCTGTCAAGGCCCGTAGTCCTCGACCGCTCGCGTCGCCGGCGGTCGTGCCGCGGCCGCCGGAAACTCGCGGTGCCCTGGATCCCGGCCCCGCGGATGTGGTCCGGGCGCGGACGCTGGTCGGCAACGCGGCCGTGACCGCGGCGATGACCGGCCTGCCGCGCGGTGCCGTGCCCGGACCTGCCGGCTGGCAGGCGCGGATGCTGCTCGCGGGCCACGATCTGGTGGGCAACCAGGCCGTCGCGAGCCGGGCCACGGCACCTCCCGCGGCCACCGCGACCGGCCTCGCGCCGGCGACGCCTGCTCCCGCGCCGAAGAAGCCGGTCGGCCCGAAAACCCGGGCGCCGGCCGCTTCCGGCCCGGACAAGAAGGACCTGGCCGGGACGGACGGGCCGACCGCGCAGCGTCCGGACAAGGGAGCCGAGAAGGAAAAGACACCCGGCCCGCGCTCGCCGGGTGCGGACCCGAAGTTCCAAGCCCTGAAGAAGGACGTCAACACCAAGAAGAAGGCGGTCGGTTCGAGCCATCCGCCGGCGGCCGCGGAGGCGGGCGCGGCCCAGGACGCCGCCGAAGCCCCGGCCGACGACCGGGAAGCCCGGGGCAAGGCGGCCCACGCCGACGACATGGACGCCGCCCAGCCCAAGGAGTTCGCCAAGCAGGAGTTCGTCCAGGCGGTCAAGAAGGCGGTCGCCGACCGGGCGCCGAAGAACCTGGACGAGGCGGACTCGTTCGGTGAGTCCGGCCGGGCCGACGAGGTGAAGACCGAGGTCCAGGGCAAGGTCGGCGAGGGCAAGGACGCCTCGGCGAAGGAGATCGCCGAGACGACCGCGGCACCGCCCGAACCGGCGCCGGACGCCAAGCGGGTCGTGCCCATGGCCGCGGACAAGGTGCCGGGCCGGCCGGGCACCCCGAACCCCGCCCAAGCGGCCCCGGACACCCTCCCGCCCGAAGCGACGGACCTGTCGGCCGGCCCGGACCGCGTCGATCGGCAACTGGCCGACGCGAACGTCACCGAACAGCAGCTGACGTTCGAGCACTCCCGCGAACCGCAGTTCGACAAGGCGGTCAAAGACAAGAAGTCCCTCGAAGCCCACTCCGAGGCCGCCCCGAAGAAACTCCGCGCCGGCGAGTCTCGCGAGCTCAACCACGTCAAGAACACCGCCGCCGCCCGGGGCACCGCCGCGATGGCGGGCATCCACGCCACCCGCGTGAGCACCGGCAACCAGGTGGGCACCGGCAAACAGGGCACGAAGAAGACCGACGAGGACAAACGCAAACAGGTCACCGGCCTCCTGCAGCAGGTCTTCGACGAGACCAAGGAAGACGTCGAGAAGATCCTGACCGACCTCGACAAGAAGGTCGACGACCAGTTCACCACCAAGGAAAAAAGCGCCCGGGACCGCTTCACCGCCGAGCACGAGGGGGGCATGCGCCGCTACAAGGCGGAACGCTACGGCGGTTGGGACGGACCGTTCCTGTGGGCCAAGGACCTCTTCCTGCCCCTTCCGGACGAGGCCAACCGCATCTACGAACGCGCGCGGGACAACTACCTGGCGGCGATGGACCGGATCATCACCGAAATCGCCGACACGGTCGAGGCCGACCTGAAACGCGCGAAGGACCGCATCGCCGACGGCCGAAAGAACCTCAAGGCGGCGGTCGACAAGCTCCCGGCGGATTTGAAGGCACTGGGCCGCGAAGCGGCGTCGGACTTCGAGGGCAAGTTCGACGAACTGAAGGACACGGTCAACGACAAGGGCACGGAACTCGTCGACACCCTGGCCACCAAGTACACCGAAGCGGTCAAGTCGGTGGACGACGAGATAGCCGCCGAGAAGGAGAAGAACCGGGGCCTGATCGCGAAAGCCGCCGACGCGATCGGCGGGGCCGTCAAGGCCATCATCGACCTGGGTCGCATGCTGATGGGCGTCCTCCGCAAGGCAGCCTCCGCGATCGGGGCGATCCTGCAGGACCCGATCGGCTTCCTGGGCAACCTGGTCACCGGGGTCGGCGGCGGCCTGAAGCTGTTCCTGCGCAACGCCGCCCGCCACCTGGAGGCGGGCGTACTGGCCTGGCTGCTCGGCACCGCCGCCACCGCGGGCCTGCACCTGCCCACCACCTTCGACGTCGTCGGCATCCTGATGATGATCGCCGCCCTGCTGGGCCTGTCGTGGGCGAACATCCGGACCCGCCTGGCCCGCCGGGTCCCGAACCAGGCCCTCGTCGCCGCGGAAACCGCCGTGCCCCTCGTCGCCCAGGTCAAAAGCCGAGGCGTGGCCGGCCTGTGGGACGACCTGAAGACCCGGGTCGGCGACCTCAAGAAGACCCTGATCGACGACCTGCTCTCCTACCTGCTGCCCACCATCGTCATCGCCGGCGTCACCTGGATCGTGTCGCTGTTCAACCCCGCGTCGGCGTTCATCCGCGCCTGCAAGATGATCATCGACATCATCCGCTTCATCGTGACCAACGCGCGCCGGATCATCGACTTCGTCAACGCCGTCCTGGACGCGGTGCTGGCCATCGCCCGAGGTGGCACCGGTGGCGTGCCTGCCCTCGTGGAACGCGCACTGGCCCGCGCGATCCCGGTCCTGATCGGCGCGCTGGCCGCACTGCTGGGCATCGGCGGCATCGCGGGGAAGGTCCGCCAGATCGTCCAGAAGCTGGCCCGGCCGGTCAACCGCGCCATCGACGCGGTCATCAAGAAGATGGCCGACCTGATCAAAAAGCTCTGGGCCAAGCTCAAGCCGAAGAAGAAACCCAAGAAGCCGAAGGGTTCGCAGAAGAAGCAGCCGGACAAGAACCTCGACCGGATTCTCGCCGCCGCCTTGCGTGACGCCGGCGCGCTCACGCGAGCACGCCTGCCCGTCGAGAAGATCAAGTCCCGCCTGCCCGCGATCCGCGCCCGGCACGAACTCCGGAAACTGGACGTCGTCGTCGAACGCGTGCAGGGCACCCGGAGCCTCGTGCACTTCGAGGCGACGATCAACCCGACGGCCCGCAGCGTGACGGCGTCGACGCCGCTCGGTCAGAAGAAGGTCCAGGAACAGTACGGCATCCTCATCCGGAACCAGGTGAAGTTCCAGGCCTTCGCCGACGAAAAGAACGTCGTGGTCGACGTCCGGCCGACCAACCCGGATTCCGTGCGGCACCTGCTGCTCAAGGGAAAGGCACGGGCCCTCTACAAACCGCAGGCGATCAAGCCGAAGACGATCAACGCCGCCGACGTGTTGCTGAAGGTGAAGGAGGCGTATAAGGGTCTGGTCGGTTTCTTCCACACCAAGCCGACGATCAAGGCGGGGCTCGGTGAGGCCGATCAAGGCAAGGCGGACGCCCGGCGCAAGCAGCGGGAGAAGGAAACCGCGGACCACGGCACGAAAATGCGGGCCTTGGCGAGGAAGCCGCGCGGCCCCGGCCGGTACGAGGTGCAGGAACGCGTCGTCTACGGCTACGACGAGAAGAAGCGCAGGCGGCCGCTCGCGGGCGATCACGATCTGTTCAGCCTGTACCGGCCGGAGGGCCCCGAGTTGGAACAGCACGAGGTCGACGAGCTCGTCAGGGACCTGGAGCGGCGGCGGGCCGGCGTGATGCACGGGACGGTCGTGGAATGGGACACGCACGATCCGGTCGAGCTGAAAGCCAGGGACGACATGATCGAACAGGCGCGGATGGAGGGCGTGGTCCGGTTCGTACCCGGCGGGAAACGGGCGCTGATCGTCAAACCCGACGTTCGGCTATGACCGGAAGTGCCGCGGCCGTCGAGCGGGTGCGGCTGATGGCGGAGGGGAATCGCCTGCGGTCCGAGGCGCATCCGTCGTGGCGGCGGGTCGAGGAGATCTTTCGCCGGTACGAGGAGTTGTTGCCGGAGGTGACCGTCGCCCGGTGTCCGTACAGCGGCGAACCGGTGCGTTGGCGCATCGACACGTTCGGGCTGGACGGCTGGTTCTGGGAGTACGACACGGCCATCCGCCGGCTTCCGGAACGCCTGCCTCGTGCCTGGCTGGCGATGACCGGCGCGATGCGGCTGGCCGTGCCCGTGGAGCACACGCCCTACGTCGTCAACCCGGGGCCGGGAGTGCCGTTCGTGGTGCCCAGGATCCTCGAGCGCCCGGGCATCCGGGCGGTGATCGCCGAGGTGCCGGTCGGTGCCCACACCGGCTGGGCGATCAGCTACTTCGGCCCGAAGCCACCCGTGCGGCTCGTCAACACCTGGGGCAAGGCCGCCTACCCGGTCTTCCGGGACGGCGTCCGAGGCGGCTGGGACGCCGACAGCCCGAGCAGGTCCGACTACGACTTCGCGCTGACGAAGTGGTTGCGCACCGGCGCGTTGTCGTGGATCGCCCCCGGCGACGAGTCGGCGACCCTCCGGGAAGGTCCCGGCGGCTGCCCGTTCGTGGCGTTGCCGGGGCCGCGAAAGGTCCCGCTCGTCCTCCACGGCACGGTCGAGTACTGAAGCACGTGCTGATCCTGGTCGACCGCGGCGAGCCCGGTCAGGCGCCGAACGTCGTCGCGGCGGAGATCTGGCATCGCTTCGAGCAACGGGCTCACCTCGAACGGGCGCCGCTCCTACGAGCAGGCCGTGGACAGCCGACGTCAGCGGCCGGACAGGGTCCGGGTCACGCCACGCGCCGCGGCCAGCAGGACGGGGATGCCGGCGTGGGCGTGCTCGTCGTTGGGGACGATGATCGAGAGTGCGGCGACGACGTCGTTGAGCGCGTCGCGGACCGGGACCGCGATGCCCGTCGCGTCCTCGTGGACGTGTCCGGCGAGGAAGGCGTAGCCCTGCTTGCGCACGGCCGCCCACGCCCGGTCCAGGCGGTCCGGGGTCGTGATCGTCGCCGCCGTGTAGGCGGGCAGCGGGCGCCGCAGCACCCGGCGGCGGACCTCGGCCGGGGCGTAGGCCAGCAGGACGTGCCCGCTCGAGGAGATGTGCACCGGCAGCCGCCCGGCGATCTGCGAGTAGTTGATCACCGCGTCGCGCGCGGACAGGCGCTCGACGAACAGCACGTCGTCGCCGTCGAGCACGCCCAGCTGGGCGTGGTGGCCGACGACCGCGTGCAGGTCCTCCAGGTAGGGCATCGCGGCGTCGCGCAGCGAGGTCGTGGGGGAGGCCCGGGCCGCGAGCTCCCACAGCCGGACCCCGACCCGGACCTCGCGGCCGGGTCCGCGGGCCAGCAGCCCGTGCGTGGTCAGCTCGGCGATCAGCCGCGACGCGGTGGCGATGTGCAGGCCGGTGCGCCGCGCGATCTCGGTGACGGTCAGCGACGTCTCGTCGGCGGTGAAGGCGGCGATGATCCGCGCCGCCCGGGCGATGGACGACTCGCCGGTGGGTGCCCGTGCCATGGTCGTGAGTATCGCCGCCGCCGGTTCTCTCGTCCATTGAGAGTTCGTTTCACGGTCGGCCCCGAGGTCGGGGATGGTCGCCCGAGGAGGATCGACGATGACCCCGACGAGTACCCGGGACGTGGCCACCACCCTGCGCGTCCACCGCAAGAGCCTGGCCGCCGACGGCGTGGTGACCCTCGAGCTGGCTGCCGCCGGCGGTGGCCGGCTGAAGGACTGGACTCCCGGCTCGCACATCGACCTCGTCCTGCCCGGCGGGCGGACGCGGCAGTACTCCCTGTGCGGCGATCGCTGGGATCCGCGGCACTACCGGCTCGGGATCCTGCGGGAACCGGGCGGTCGCGGCGGTTCGGCGTACGTGCACGACGAGCTGGACGTCGGCGCCGAGGTCGGCGTGGGCGGGCCGCGGAACAACTTTCCGCTCGTGCCGTCGCCGGAGTACCTGTTCGTCGCCGGCGGCATCGGGATCACCCCGCTGCTGCCGATGGTGCACCAGGCCGAGCTGCTCGGCGCGCGGTGGCGGCTGCTCTACGGCGGCCGGCACCGCGCGGCGATGGGGTTCCTCGACGAGCTCGCCGCCTACGGCGACCACGTCCTGGTCCGGCCCCAGGACGAGCACGGCCTGCTCGAGCTGGCCGGGTTCCTCGGCGATCCCCGGCCGGGGGTGAAGATCTACGCCTGCGGTCCGGCGCCGCTGCTGGACGCGATCGAGCGGGTCTGCGCGGCGTGGCCACCCCACGCTTTGCGCACCGAACGGTTCGCCGGCGACGACTCCGCCGCTCCCGCCCGCGCCACCCCGTTCGAGGTCGAACTCGCCCGCAGCGGGGTGAGCGTCACGGTGCCGATCGGGACGAGCGTGCTCGACGCGGTGGGCGGCGCGGGCGTCGAGGTCTTGTCTTCCTGCCGTCAGGGCACGTGCGGCACGTGCGAGACCACGGTGCTCGCGGGCCGTCCCGAACACCGCGACGCGATCCTCGAGGACCACGAACGCGCCGCGGCCGACTGCATGTTCGTCTGCGTGTCGCGCTCGCTGTCCGACCGCCTCGTCCTCGACCTGTGACCCCGGAGGTCTCGCATGACGACGCTCGAAGCTCCTTGCCCGGTCAGCGACGGCGACCCCTTCGGCCCCGCCGTGCTGGAAAACCCGCTCCCGCTGCACGCCGAACTCCGTGACGCCGGGCCGGTCGTGTACCTGCCGAGGTACGACGTCTACGCGGTCGCCCGCTACGAGCAGGTGCACGCCGCCCTCACCGACTGGCAGCGGTTCCAGTCCGCGGCCGGGGTGGGCCTGACGAACTTCCGCACGGAAAAGCCGTGGCGGCCGCCGAGTCTCCTCCTGGAGGCCGACCCGCCCCGCCACGACGCACCGCGCCGGGTTCTGAGCAAGGTCCTCGGCCCTCGCGCGCTGCGGCACCTGCGCGAGAGGTGGATGGCCGACGCGACGCAGCTCGTCGACCAGGTTCTCGCCGAGGGGCCGCGGTTCGACGCCGCCACCGCGTTGTCCCACGCGTTCCCGCTGCGGGTGTTCCCCGACGCGGTGGGCATCCCGGCCGGCGGGCGGGAGAACCTGCTGCCCTACGGCGACCACGCCTTCAACGCCTTCGGCCCGGACAACGACCTCGTGGCCAAGGGCACGCCCCGGGTGCCGGAGCTGTCGGGCTGGGTGAGCGACCAGTGCCGTCGCGAAGTCCTTGCACCACAAGGCTTCGGCGCCGAGATCTGGGCCGCGAGCGACCGCGGTGACATCACGCCCGAGCAGGCTCCGCTGATCGTGCGATCCTTGCTCACGGCCGGCGTCGACACGACCGTGCACGCGCTTTCCGCGGTGCTGCACGCTTTCGCCACGCACCCGGACCAGTGGAGGCGGCTGCGCGAGAGCCCCGGCCTGGCCCGGGTGGCGTTCGACGAGGCCGTGCGCTGGGAATCGCCGGTGCAGACGTTCTTCCGCACGACGACCACCGAGGTGCGCATCGGCGACGTCCGCATCCCCGAGGGGCGGAAGGTCCTGATGTTCCTCGCCGCGGCCAACCGCGACCCTCGCCGGTGGGCGGATCCCGACGTATTCGATCTTTCCCGCGATCCGTCCGGCCACGTCGGTTTCGGCATGGGGCTGCACCAGTGCGTCGGCCAGCACGTGGCCCGCCTCGAAGCCGAAGCGCTGCTCACCGCCTTCGCTCGCCGGGTGCGGGCGATCGAGCCGGACGGCACACCGGTACGTCACCACAACAACACCCTCCGCGCCTGGGAATCGTTGCCTGTCCGCGTGACACCGGGCACCTAGTGCGCACCCTTTCGGCGCGCTCTCGGTTGCGGGTGTCGCGAATGAGTCATTGGGGGCGCCGGAGGTCCCGAATGAGTCATTCGCGACGTTGGGCGCGGGTTGGCGACGTCATGAACGACTCTTTCCTGTCGTCCAGCGTCATGAACGACCCTTTCATGACGTCCCGCCCGGCAAACGGGCCCTGAGGAGGAACTTCATGACCGTGTCTCACGATCCACGTCGTCGAGGAAAGCCAGCACCCGCTCGTTGACCTCGGCGGCGGATTCCCCCGCGATGGCGTGGGTCGCCCCGGGCCAGACCTCCACCCGCGCGTCCGGCAGCAACGCCCGGGCGCGATCTCCCGCCTTCGCGCCGTCGTGGATCACGCTCTCGCCGGCGATCAGCGCGAGGACGGGGATCGCGATCGACCGGAGAGGCGAATCGGCCCACTTTCACGTCGGCGCGTTCCTCTGGCGCGCGCGTCAAAATCTGCGAGGTCGGGTGGGCGTCACGAGTCTTCGAGCCGGGAGCCCCGTCGCCAGATCGCGCGCGTGTCGAGCGTGTCGCCGATGTTCGTCGTCGGGTCGCCGTCGACGAGCAGGAGGTCGGCGCGGAGCCCTTCGGCGATGCGGCCGCGGTCGCCGAGGCCGAAGCGGCGTGCCGTGGTCGCCGTCGCGGCGCGCAGCGCCTGCGCGGGGGTGAGGCCGGCGGCCACGAGGTACTGCAGTTCGTGGTGCAGGCTGGCTCCGTGGGCCAGGCCGCCGAAGAAGGTCTCGGCCATGGAAGCGTCGGTGCCCGCCAAGAGGTCCACGCCCGCGGCGGCCAGTGCCCGCACGGTCGCCAAGACGTCGTCGAGCTTGCCTTGTGGGTAACGGTGGTAGCTGGACCGCAGGGTTTTCTCCCACTTGTCGTCGAGGCGGCGGGCGACCCGGGGGTCGTCGGCGAGGTCGCTGCCGGTGATGCCCATCATCGACGCGTCGAGGCAGACGCACGGCACGACGAACATTCCGGCCTCGGCGATCAGGTCCACGATCTCCGCGGTGTGCGGCCGGTCCATGAACACGTGGACGACACCGTCGATGCCGGCCTCGGCGGCCATCCGGGTGGCGTCGAGGGTCAGGGTGTGCGCCACCGTGAGGGCGCCGTACTTCTTGGCCTCGGCGACTCCCGCGTTCAGGGTGGCCTGATCGAGCATCGGCAGCCCGGGGTGCCCCTCGACGCTGCCGTCGTCGATCATGAACTTGAGGTAGTCGGAGCCGCGCGCCAGGAGTCGTGGGACGAACGCGGCGGCCTCTTCCGGGGTGGTGGAGAACGGCATCAGCGGCAGGACCGGTGGCAGGTCGCCGCCCGGCCGGAACCCTTCCGGCATCAGCTCGCTGGGGTGACCGCCGGGTGGCGTGATGGCGAAGCCGGCTGACCGGATGTCGGCCACCGTGTCGTCCTCGGTGATGTGCGCCCGGTTCTCTCGGGTGTTCAGGCCCTGCATCTCCAGTTCGGTGGTGACGCCGAACCGCAGGGCCAGTGCCTGGGAGCCGGAGCCGGAGTGGACGTGCGCGTCGATCAGCCCGGGCAGCAGGGTCGCGCCCCGGCCGTCGACGACCTCGGCGCCGTCGGGCACCTCGCCGCCGACCCGGCGGATCTTCCGGCCGTCGAGGACGACCGTCTGCACCCCCAGCGTCTTCTCCCCGTCGAAGACCCGGGCTCCGGTGATGGCGGTGGTGGCCATGGCGGCCTCGCTTTCTCGCTCGCAGTTACATACCTAATGCTATGCAGTTTACGACTGGTATGCAAATGCCCGAGGTACTACGATCACCGAGGTGAGCGGTTCCGCCGAAGATCCCCTGCTGGACCAGATCGGCCCGGCCCTGTCGCGGCTGCGCCGGCGCATTCCGGCCTCGAGCCGTGACGTGTCCCGCAACCTGGTGCTGAACGTGGTCGCCGACGCCCCGGGCGAGATGACCGTCGGGGGACTCGCCGCGGAAATGGGCGTCGCGCAGCCGGTGGCCAGCCGGACGGTCGCGGCCTGCATCGCCGACGGCCTGCTGCGGCGGGCGGCCTCCCAGGCCGACGGGCGCCGGACGGTGCTCGAGCTCACCGAACGCGGCGAGGCCGAGCGAACCCGGTTCACCACCGACCAGCGTGCGGCGTTCGAAGACATCACGGCCGCCTGGTCGCCGGATGAGCGCACCCAGTTCGCGCGGCTCCTCGTCCGCTACGCCGCGGACGCCGGCGCCTGGTCGCGCCGCCGAAGCGCGAACGGCGAGTAGCGGCAGGTTTCGCCGGCGTACTGGCCAAGATCGACATCAAGCGATAGGACTGGACGGATGGATCTCCACCTCACGGGCAAGCGCGCGTTGATCACGGGCGCGTCGAAGGGCATCGGCGCGGCGATCGCCGAGACGTTGGCCGGCGAAGGCTGCGCCCTGCACCTGGCCGCGCGCAACGGAGACGCGCTGGCGGATCGCGCCCGGACGCTGCGCGCGGAGCACGGCGTCGAGGTGACCACGCACGCCGTCGACCTGCGGGTCTCCACCGACATCGAACGGCTGGCCGAGACGGCCGGTGACCTCGACATCCTGGTCAACAACGCCGGCGACATCCCCGCCGGCACGCTCGACGACGTCGGGCCGGAAGTGTGGCGGCACGCCTGGGACCTGAAGGTCTTCGGCTACATCGACCTCGTCCGGCTCGTGTACCCGCGGCTTCGCGACCGAGGTCGCGGGGTGATCGTCAACGTCATCGGCACCGGCGGCGAGCGGCCGACGGCCGGGTACATCGCCGGTGGCGCGGGCAACGCGGCGCTGATGGCCTTCACCAAGGCGCTCGGCGGCGAAGGCCCGCGCCACGGCGTGCGCGTGGTCGGCGTGAACCCCGGTCCGGTGGCCACCGAGCGGATCACGACGATGCGTGCCGCGAACGCCGACGTCGACGCCGGTTTCGCCTCGCTGCCCTCGGGCCGGATCGCCGAGACCCACGAGATCGCGGACCTGGTGGCGTTCCTGGCCTCCGAGCGCGCCGGCTACATCAGCGGAACCATCGTGACCATCGACGGCGGCATGACGGCCGCGCGATAGCCGCGGTCACACCGCGAAGCTCAGACCTGGTCGCGCGTGGGTGAAAGCCCGGCTGGGTCAGGAGAAACCGGTGAGGACGGGGAGCCCAGCATCCGGGCGGCGAGTTCGGCGTAGGACTCGCCGAGGGCTTCGGGGGAGTCCGCGCCGTCGAGGCGGTACCAGCGCACCAGGTCGATGCCGAGGGACAGGATCGCGCGCACCGTCCGGTCGATGTCGGGTACGTCGAAGACGCCTTCCCGGACTCCGCGTTCCACGGCGGTCTGCACCACCGCGGAAAACTGCTGGCGCAGGCCGAGAACCTCGTCGAAGTGCGCCGGCTCCAGCGCCGCCAGTTCGTACTGGCAGACCCTCGCCACGGTGTGGTGACGCGCGTGCCACGACACGTGCCCGGCCACCAGCCGGCGGACGTGGCGCCCGGGGTCGCCGTCGTCGGGCTGGACCGTCAATGCCGCGAGGGCGCGCTCGTGGCCGGTCCGGGCGATGTGGAACAGCACGGCTTCCTTCGAGGCGAAGTGCACGTACAGCGAGCCGGGACTGAGGCCGACGACGGCGGTGATGTCGCGGGTGGTGGTGGCGTGAAAACCCTTGCGGGCGAAGCATTGCACGGCCGAGGACAGCAGGGCGCGAGCCACCGGGGAGGTGTCCGCACCCCAGAACTCGCCGGGGACCGTCTCGGGGCCGAGGGTGGTCGTGAGCTCCATCGCCGCCGGGTGTCGTCCGCCGCCGCGACGGCGCTCTTTCGCCGGCATCGCCGCTCTCCCCTCTTCGGGTGCGGGACTTGACACGTCCCGGCCTCGCGGTCATGGTAACTGTGCGCTCAGTCAGTTGAAACCAGACGTCGACGAGGACGTGAGGAGGGTCGCGATGGGACAGCCCGCGACCAGGCAGCCGAGGGTGGTAGCCGAAGGCTTCTCCTACCTCGAGTGCCCGCGGTGGCACGACGGCCGGCTGTGGGTGTCGGACTTCTACACCGAGAAAGTCGTGGCGATCGACAGCGGCGGCGGCACCGAAGTCGTCGCCGAGGTGCCCCAGCAGCCATCGGGCCTCGGGTTCCTGCCCGACGGGCGCCTGCTCATCGTGTCCATGCGGGACCACCGCCTCCTCGTGCGCGACGCGTCGGGCCGGCTGGAAGAGCACGCCGACCTCTCCGGTGTGGTGTCCGGGGTGCTCAACGACATGGTCGTCGACGACCGCGGCCGTGCTTGGGTGGGCAACTTCGGCTTCGACCTCATGGGCGGCGGTTCCTTGCGCTACACCACGCTCACCCGCGTCGACGCGGACGGGAGCGTCGCCGTCGCCGCCGAGGACCTCGGGTTCCCCAACGGCATGGTGATCCTGCCCGGCGGCGTGCTGGTGGTCGCCGAGACGTTTGCCGGGCGGTTGACCGCCTTCGACATCGGCGAAGACGGCGAGCTGAGCGGGCGGCGCGTGTGGGCGCAGTTCGGGGAGACGCCGCGGACCGAGGACGTCGGCGAAGCGGTGCAGCGCCTCGAGGTGGCCCCCGACGGCATCTGCGCCGACGCCGAGGGCGCGATCTGGGTGGCCGACGCCGTCCACAACCGCGTCCTGCGGGTCCAGGAGGGCGGCCGGATCCTCGACGAGATCGCCGCCGGCACGGGGGTCTTCGCCTGCATGCTCGGCGGCGACGACGGCCGGACGCTGTTCCTCTGCGCGGCCCCGTCCTTCCCCGAGCACGAACGCCGTCCGGTCCGGGAGGCCCGGCTGCTCGCGGTCGACGTCGAGGTGCCGCACGCCGGGCTGCCCTGAACCGACCGCCGAGAGGGAGGGCCGTCATGGACGTCTCCTGCGCTTTTCCGACCGCACTCGATTCCCCGGAGCACATCGCCGTGGCCGAAGAGCTGGGCTACCGGCGGGCGTGGGTCTACGACACCCCTCAGCAGAGCCCCGATGTGTGGATGACCCTGGCGCTGGCCGCCGAGCGGACCGAGCGGATCGGCCTCGCCCCCGGCGTGCTGGTGCCCAGCCTGCGGCACCCGATGGTCAACGCCGCGGCGACCGCCACCCTCGCCGCGCTGGCGCCCGGCCGCGTCGCGGTCTCCTTCGGCACCGGGTTCACCGGCCGGCGGGCCATGGGGTACCGCGCGATCACCTGGTCCTACATGGAGTCCTACATCCGCGCCTTCCGCGGTCTCCTGCGGGGCGACGTCGTCGAGTGGGAGGGGGCGCAGATGCAGATGTTGCACCCGGCCGGGCACGCGCCCGCCCGGCCCGTCGACGTCCCCGTCCTGATCGGGGCGCTGGGGCCGAAGGGCCACCAGGTGGCCAAGGAGCTCGGCGACGGGCTCTACGTCACGCTGCAGCTGCCCGAGTTCATGACCGAGTACTCGTGGGTACCGTATCTGGTGTGGGGCACGGTGTTCGACGAGGAAGAGCGCGCCGACAGCGAGCACGCGCGCCAGGCCGCCGGGCCCGGGTGGGCGCTGGCCTATCACGGCGCCTACGAATTCGGCGGCGCCGCTGCCGTGCGCGAACTCCCGGGCGGCGCGCAGTGGCTGGAAGTGGTGGAGCGGACGCCGCCCGAGCGGCGCCACCTCGCGGTCCACTCCGGACACTGCGTGGAACTGGGTGAGGCCGACCAGGCGGCGTGGAAGGCCGGCGGTCACACGATGGTGCGCGAGGTGACGATGAGCGGCACGCGCGAACAGATCCGGCAGCGGCTGGCCGAGGTCGCCGCCCGGGGCGTCACCGAGATCGTGTTCCAGCCGTGCGGGCCCGACATCCGGGCCGAGCTCGAAAGGTTCCTCGACGCCGCGACCGCTTGAGCGGCGAGCCGGCACCGCCGGGGCCCGGACCACCGTATGATCCGGGCCGGGATCCGGACGGGCGAGCTGGGGGACACGGTGAGCGGTAGCAAGGTGTTGGTGGCGGGCGCGAGCATCGCGGGGCCCGCGTTGGCCCACTGGCTGCGCCGGCGTGGGGCCGAGGTGACCGTGGTGGAGCGGGCCCCCGGGCTGCGTCCCGGCGGGCAGGCGGTGGACGCGCGCGGGGTGACCAGGGAGGTCATCCGGCGGATGGGGCTGGACGCGGCGGTGCGCGCGGCCCGCACCGAGACCGTCGGCGCGCACAACGTGGACGCGGACGGGACCGTGCTCGAGACCTTCCGCGCGGAAGACGACGGCGGCGACGGGTACATCTCCGAGATCGAGATCCTGCGCGGGGACCTGTCGCAGGTGCTGTACGACGACACCCGCGACGGGGTCGAGTACGTCTTCGGCGACCGGATCGCCGAGCTCACCCAGGACGCGGACGGCGTCGACGTGGTCTTCGCGGGCGGCGACCGGCGGCGCTTCGACCTGGTGGTCGGGGCGGACGGCCTGCACTCGGCGCTGCGGGCGATGGTCTTCGGGCCGCACGAGGAGTGCGTCCGCCACCTCGGGCACGTGCTGGCCTTCTACAGCGTGCCCAACGAGTTCGGGCTGGACCGCTGGCTGCTCGAGCACCAGGAGGCCGGGCGCTCCGCCATGCTGCGGCCCATCGGGGACGCCACCCGGGCGATGGCCATGTTCTCCTTCACCGCGGCGGGCTTCGACGTCGACTACCGCGACATCGACGCCCAGAAGCGCTTGCTGCGCGAGCGGATTGCCGGCCTGGGCTGGCTGACCCCGCGCCTCCTCGAGCACCTGGACGACACCCCGGACTTCTACCTCGACCAGGTCGCCCAGGTGGTGCTGGACCGCTGGTCGAGCGGGCGGGTGGCGCTGCTCGGGGACGCGGCGTTCAGCTCGTCGCCGCTGTCCGGGCAGGGCACCGGGCTGGCCCTGGTCGGCGCGTACCTGCTGGCCGGGGAGCTGGCCACCGCCGGGTGGAACCCGGAGGCCGGGTTCGCCGCCTACGAGACGCGGATGCGCCCGTTCGTCGAGGCCAACCAGGAGATCGGCCGGCTGCACGCGAGCATGCGCTCCGGCGCCGCCCCGGACGCCGAGCCCGACATGGAGGCCCTCACCGAGCTGGCCGAGCGAGCGATCAACGGCGTCGAGCTGCCCGACTACGCCGGGGTGCCGGACGCCGGGGTTTCGGTCAGGTCGTAGGCGCCGCGGGTCGGGTGCGGGCGGTTCGGCAAAGTCGCGTCCGTGCGCGGAGTCGCGACGTCATGAACGACTCTTTCCTGTCGTCCAGCGTCATGAACGACCCTTTCATGACGTCCCGCCCGGCAGACGCGCCGCCACACCTGGCTGCTCGGGCTGTTCGGCCACAGCGCCATCCCCGCCGAGCGCGGGGGATGAGCCAAGGTGTCCGGGTTCAGCTGTACGCCTCGAAGCGGGCGATCTGGGCGGCCGGCCAGCCGGTGTTGCCGGTGCAGGTCACCCGGAGGAACCGGCGGCTGCCGCCGGGAACGGTGATGGTGACGCTGTTGCCGCGCGCCGGGTCGAACACGTAGCCCGTCGCCGGGACCAGCGTGTCGAACGTGGTGCCGTCGGTGGACCCGGACACGGTCAGCGTCTGGGTGCGCGTACTCCACGCGTTCGACGGCGGGACCGCCAGCACGATCCGCGTGACCGCGGCCGCCGCGCCGAGGTCGGCCTGGAGCCACTGGGGGAACGCGTTGTTCGCGCTTTCCCAGTAGCTGTCGGCGTTTCCGTCGACCGCGTTGGCCGCGCCGTAGTTCTGGGTGTGGCTGCTTTCGCCGGTGCCGCGGCCGCGGGCCAGATCGGTCGAGCCGCCGGTGGTGAGCGTCGGCGGGGTCGGGCGGACGGCGGTGAGCGGCAGCTGTCCCTTGAGCATGCGGCCGCCGTCGGCGGTCAGCCGCAGGTAGTAGTCCGACGAGCACGCCGTCCCGTCCTCGTCGAGGGCGAGCAGGCCGGCGCCGACCGGGGACATGGACGCGTTTTCCGCGGTCTTCGCGATTTGGTTGCCTTCGCCGTACTCGTCGAACATCGAGATGTAGAGGCCCTGCGCGCCGGCGCGGACCATGTTGTAGAACTGGCGCCACATGAAGTCGCCGTGGGCGCGTTGCCGGCCGGAGACGTCGCCGGGCAGCACGCACGGCTGGTAGTCGATGCCGTGGGCGGTGCAGTCGGCCCGGTCGGGCACGGTGAGGTTCTGGTACATCCAGTCCGCGCCCGCGATGTCGCCGACGGCCCCGACCATCCACGGCGAAATCATGTCGAACGCGCGGTAGACGGCGCCGAAGCCCGGCCGTGAGCCGCCGTCGCTCGTCCGCCACTCCCGCGGGACGCCGCCGATGACGTAACAACCTTGGCCCTTGAACCAGTTCACGACGTCGAGGCAGGTGCTCGCGTCCCACGGGTGGTTGCCGTCGTTGTAGCCGAAACCCCAGACGCAGACGACCGGTTTGCCGTTCTGGCGCGCGTAGGCGGGCGACGCGGTGTGCGCGGACATCTTCGCTGTCCAGTCGGCTTTCATCTCCGATTGCATGTTCGCCCAGCCGGTGGCGTCGTACATGATGTAGAACTTCCGGCCGCGCGCCTCGGCGGCGTTTCGGACCTTGGCGGCCATCGCGTCGCGCGTCGGGCCTTCGCTGCTGTTGGGATTGAAGCGCTGCAACGCGGCGGTGTCGCAGCCGTTCTGCTGCATCCACAAGAAATGCGTGTCCACGGTCTGCTGGTCGTAGGACGAGAAGAGCGTCGCGGGCGAGCCGTTTCCGAGGTTGCCGTAGGCGGTCGGGTAGGTGCGGGTGTACTCGCGCATGTCCGGCCAGGCCTTGATGACGTTGTTGCCCTGAGACGGCGGCTGCCCCCAGTTCTGGCTCCAGTGCCACCATCCGTTGATCGGCGCGCCGTCACCGGCGCAGGCGAACCACCCCTGGTACCCGACGGTGATCTTGCCGACGACGTCTCCCGGCGGACTGGCGGCGGAGGCGCCGGGCGCGCCGGCGAGGGAAAGCGCTCCCCAGGCCGAAGCGGCCGCGGCCGAACCGAGGAAAGTCCTGCGCGAGATCGCCATGCCCGTTCCCTCTCGCCACGCTGCTCGAGTACGTCTGCCGGTGAAGGGACTGTAGGCGTGTGGGCAAGAAGTGGCAATAGTCGGACTGATTTCAGAAAGTTTCGTATCAATGCATGCAAGAACGTGCTTTCGGCGGCACCTCGATGCGGGGCGCCGGGAAGAACCCGGCATCGACGTCGGCCGCGTGGGACCGGAGCAGGTCGAGCAGTTCCTCGACCTCGTCGGCTACTTCGCGCTGGTGGTCCGTCGTCGCGGTGCCGTCACGGAGCTGGACGGCCAGCACGCCCGTGCGCCACCGCACGGTTTCGAGAACGTCGACGAGCTTCTGCGTGTCGCGGGTCATGGCGGCTCCGGGAACGATCGGGTGACTGTCCGAAGTGGATACTCGGCGCAAGCCGGCGAGGACCCGGCAGAGGTGGACGTAGTACGGGTGCTCGGCGACCCGCAGATCGATCTCGGACGGCCAGGCGATTTCGGTCGACGGCACCGTGCTTCACCACCCTGGGGTGTGCTTCGAAGGGAAAAGTGGGCGCCCGGCCGGTGCGCCGGGTCGGGGGCAGGCGCACCGGCCGGGCTGATCATGGGGCGGCTTCTACGCCGCCGGGAGGAGGAAGCCGCCGGTCATCTCAGATCTCCGGGGAGATCGCGCGCCAGCAGCGACTGGGCGTGGCTCACCAGTTCGGCCATCGCTTGCCGGGGCAGGATCGCCGGCGTGCCGTCGGCGCCCAGCCGGATGGCGCGCACGAGCCCGTCGGTCGTGTCGATCAGGCCCAAGGTCACCTGGGTCGCCGCGCCGGCCGGAGTGCGCGCGGGGACGATCAGCAGCGCGCCCCGCCAACGGTGTCCTCGCATGCTCGCCCTCCCCGCTACGCTGTCAGGGGCGTGAGCTGCACGCTGACAGTGCTACCGAATGTTGGTAGCAAGTGTCAGCGCTGGCAGCGGTGTCGCGCAATGACCTGATCAGGTGATATCTGCGTCGGCCTCCACCTGCACTAGCATGTGCTGCATGGCTGGTAGCACCCGTGAGCGACGATGACCTTCGGTGACGCGCTGAAGGAGGCGCGCGAGTCGCGCGGCATCTCCCTGCGCAAGCTGGCGGTGCTCATCGGCCGCAAGGAGTCGGACTCCGGGTTGATTTCCCGGTGGGAGACCGGCGAGCGCACCCCGAAGCCGGATGACGTCGCTTCGGTGATCGAGGCGCTCGGTCTCGGGGACGACGCGGCCGCCGAGCTCATGGCGCTGGCCACCAACGCCGGGCAGAGCGGACGCTGGCACGCCGTGACGATCGCCGAGCGGCGCCAGCAGATGAACGCGCTGCTGGCCGCGGAGCGGACGGCGACGACCGTGACGCACTTGGCCCCGCTGCTGATCCCCGGCGTTCTGCAGACCAGCGCGGTCATCCGCGCCATGATGCTGGAGGGCGAGGTGCCGGTCGACGAGATCGACGAGCGCGTGGCGATCCGGATCGGGCGCCGCGACCTCATCACCCGCAGGTCGCCGGCGAAGCTCGACGTGCTGCTGGGCGAGGCGGCGATCCGGCAGGTGATCGGCGGTCGCGACGTCTGGGCGGAGCAGCTGACCTATCTCGCGGAAATGGTCGAGCTGCCCAACGTCGAGGTGCGGATCATTCCGTTCGGGGCCGGCTGGACGCCGGCGCTGGCCGGGCCGTTCATCCTGTTCGACTCCGATCAGGCGCCGTCGATCATCAGCCTCGAGCTGCATCGCGGTGGCTTGATGCTTTACGCGGACGAAGACGTCGCGGTGCACCGGCAGAAGGCCGAGGCGGCGCGGAGCAAGGCGATGGGGGAGAAGGAAAGTCTCGACCTCATCGCGAAGGTCAAGAGCGAGCTGCTGGGAGCGAAGAAATGACGAACTCGACCGGCTGGTTCAAGTCGAGCTGGAGCACCGAAACCCAGGACTGCGTCGAGGTCCGCCTCGCCGACGAGGTCGGCGTGCGCGACTCGAAGGCGCCGTCCGCCGGGCAGCTTTCGGTCGAGCGGGCCGGGTGGAGCGCCTTCCTGGCGTCCGTCACCTCAGTCTGATCCGGCCGGGCCGACCCGCTCGCGGAGCCCGGCCGCGAGACCCGCGACGGTCAGCAGGTCCAGGAGCCCGCCGCCGTACTCGGCCAGGCGGCGGCGGTGCACTCCGGCCAGGCGGAGGCGCAGGTGGACGCGGGTGCCGTCGCCGTCGGGGGTCAGGTGGATGGTCCAGCTGAGCTCGAGCCGCCCGCGGGTCGAGCGGTGGACGAGGGTGTGCGGCGGGTCGTGGGTGACGATCTCGAACGTCGCGTCGCGGCCGCCCCAGTCGTCGATGACGTCGCCGGGGCGCAGGTGCTGCAGCGCGGGGTCGATGCGGCGCAGGGCGCGGCGGCGCCGGGGGAGCAGTGCTTCGAGCCAGGTGGGCAGGTACCAGCCGGCGCGGTTCTTGCCGAGCTGGGCGAACCACGGCCACACCTGATCGGGCGGCGCGGCGAGGGTGAAACCGCGGTCCATGACGACGTCGGGGTGCGGCACGAGGTCGTCGCCGGGTGCGGCGGCGGTGACCTCGCCCGGCCGGGGTGCGACTCCGAAGGTGAACACGGGTCGATGGTTCCACGTCAGTGGATCCGCAGTGGCCGGTCAGGCTCGGTGTCCCCGTGCGTGGTCCAGCACCGCTCGCGGGTCATCGGGGGAGGTTTCGCCGCGCCAGGCGATGTACCCGTCGGGCCGGACCAGGACGTACCGGGCGGCGTAGAGACCGTGCAGATCCGGCCGGTTGAGGCGGTAGCGGCTCAGGGGCACCCCGGCCGCCGCCGCGGCGGGTTCCCATTCCGGGGCCGGCCGGGCGGCGATCTCCAGGAGCGTGAAGCCGGGGCCGAGTTCGTCCTGGAGTGACCGGTTCCGGTCGAGCCACTGGTGCGGCAGCCGGTGGCCCGGAGCGCCGGAGGGCCGGTAGTCCGAACCGGTGGAGGCCGGCGCGGGGCCGTCGTCGCGGACGACGATCGGCGAGTCCGGGTAGGCGGTGCCGAGCACGAAACCGAGGGTGTACATCTCGGCGGTCTTGGCCTGGCGGATCAGCTCGGCCGTCTTGGCGCGCAGGGCCCGGCCGTCCGGTCCGTCGTCGTCCAGCCCCGGCGCGGCGAGCTCGCCGGTCAGCACCCGCATGTTCCGTTCGGCTTCGGCGATGGCGCGCCGGGCGATGGGACGCCGTTCGGTCTCGTAGGAGCCGAGCAGGCCGTCGCCGGCCCACCCGCGCACCGCGGCCGCGAGTTTCCAGCCGAGGTCGGCGGCGTCGCCGATACCGGTGTTGGCGCCGAAGCCGCCCCAGGGCGGGTTCTGGTGGGCGGCGTCGCCGGCGAGGAAGCAGCGGCCGTCCCGGTAGCGGTCGGCGACCAGCATCCGGGCCGTCCAGGGATCGGTCGCGGTGACGGTGATCGGTTGCTCGGCCCCGATCATGCGGTGGACCGCTCGTTCGCACCACGCTTCGTCGGCGGCGTCAGGGTCTACGGGGGCGTTGATGATGATGGCCCACCACCGGTCTTCGGTGTCGAGGGTGCCCATCAAACCGTTGACGTCGGGGTCGACCACCCAGTACTGCACGGCCCGGCCGAGGCGGTGGCGGGCCGAGAGCCCCGGCGCGTCGAAGATCACCTGGATGTTGCGGATTTCGTGGCTGCGCCCGGTGAGCGGGATGCCGCAGGCCCGCCGGACGGCGCTGCGGGCGCCGTCGGCACCGACCAGGTAGCTGCCCCGCACCACGCGCTCCCGGCCGGCGTCGTCGGTCGCGATGGCCGTGACGCCGTCGGTGTCCTGCTCCAGGCCGGTCAGCGTCCAGCCCCAGTGCGCGCGGACCGTGTCCCGCCGGCTCAGGGTGTCGCGCAGGGCCTCCTCGACGTGGTTCTGCGCGCACCAGAGCGCGGGTTCGGCCAGCTCCGGTCGTTGGACGTCGCTGAGGGCGAAGACGCCGTCGAAGCGTTCGAGCCGATGTCCGGTGAGCGAGGTGCAGAAGACCGCGGAATCGGACCAGCCGAACGGCAGGCGTGCGTTGCCGCGTACCGCGTCGGCGATGCCGAGGCGCCGGAAGATCTCCATCGAGCGGGGGTTCATCTGCTTGCACCGCGGGGAGGCGAGGCTCGGCTCCGGCCGCGGTTCGAGCAGGACGCAGCCGACGCCCCGGGCGCCGAGTTCGTGGGCGAGGGTGAGGCCGACCGGGCCGCCCCCGGCGATGACGACCTCGGTGGTCTCCCCGTGATCGGTGCTGCTCGTCATGTCGGAGCTCCCCAGCCAGTCGGCGTGATCGTCTCGGCGCAGACTACGGCGAGGGCGCCCGCCTCCGAAAGACGTCGCGTCGGCGAGCCTAAAGGTAGGAACTCTGCGGGCTCAAGAGCGATCAGCTATCCCGCTTCCCCTCGTCGCGGGCTATATTCATCTGATGTATGTCCGCTGACCCCGCCGGAGAACCCCGATGCGAATCGCCACCGTCGTCGCGCACCTGGTCACCGCCGCAGCCGTTGTCGCGGCTGTCGGCGCCTACCCCGGAAGAGCCCCGGACATCCTCTACGCCGCCCCGTCCGGCCACGGCTCCGCTTGCACGTCCCCCGCCCCGTGCGACCTGGCCACGGCCCGCGACCGCGTGCGCGGGCTCGTCCCGCGGGCCGCCGGAGACGTCGTCGTCGAGCTGCGCGGCGGCACCTACGCGCTGACCACGCCGTTGCGGCTGGGGGTGCAGGACTCCGGCCGGCCGGGGCACCGCGTCGTCTACCGCGCGGCCGCCGGGCAGACGCCGGTCTTCAGCGGCGCGCTCGCGGTGAGCGGTTTCCGGAAGACGGACGCCGCCAAGAACATCTACCGCGCTCCGGTGCCGAAGGGGGTGGCGAGCCGGGAGCTGTTCGTGAACGGCGTCCGCGCGCAGCGGGCCCGCACCGCGCAGGATCCGGGCGGGTTCTCCGTGTCCGCCACCGGGTTCACCACCGCCGACGCGTCCTACACCTCCTGGACGAACGCCGCCCGGGTCGAGGTGGTCGCGAACAACGGCTGGAAACAGCTGCGCTGCCCGCTGGCCTCGATCACGCCCGGTGCGTCGGGCGGCTCGGCGCTGACCGTCGACCCCGGGTGCTGGAACAACAACCACACCTCCGTCCCCAATCCGAGCTTTCCCTTCAACGGCGCCGGGCTGCCGAGCCTCGACCGCGTGACCTGGCTCGAAAACGCCTACCAGCTGCTCGGCATCCCCGGCCAGTTCTATCTCGACGGCGACGCCGGCTTCCTCTACTACGTGCCCCGGCCCGGGGAGGACCTCGCGAAGGCCGACGTCGAACTGCCCGTCGCGCCGGAACTGCTCGACCTGGCCGGGACTCCCGGGCACCTGGCGCCGCTCGACGACACCGACTGGCGCGCGACCTACACCGGCGCCTGGAACTACTCGAACGGCCGGCACCTCGGCGACCTCGGCGCCGACGTGCACTACACGCAGAACGACGGCGACAGTTTCAGCTACACGTTCACCGGTACCGGCCTCCAGGTCCTGACCGAGACGAACTCGGACGAAGGCGACCTGGACGTCTACGTCGACGGCGTCAAGACGCAGACGGTGTCCGCCAAGAGCGCCGAGCGGCTCGCGCAGCAGGCCGTCGTCTCGGTCACCGGGCTGGCCAAGGCCGAGCACACGGTGCGCGTGGTCAAGGCCGGCGGCGACTACCTGCTGATCGACGGCTTCACGGTGATCCCCGACGTCGTCGCGCCGGTGCACGACATCGCCTTCGAGGGGATCACGTTCGCCTACACGACCTGGACCGCCCCGAGCACCGCGGGCTACCTCGACAACCAGGCCGGCATCCTCTGGGACCCGGCCACCCGGACGCCGACCCGGATCCCCGCGGCCGTGCAGGTGCACCGCGGCGCGCGGATCGCCTTCACCGGCGTGACCGTGCGGCACACCGGGACCAGCGGCATCGACCTTGCCGATCAGACCCAGGACTCGACGGTGGCGGGCGGTTCGATCACCGACATCGGCGGCACCGGCGTCGCGGTCGGGGAGGTCGACGACTACTACCAGACCCAGCCGTCGCTGATGACCAGCGGCAACACCGTGGCCGGCAACGTCGTGCAGCGGCCGGGACAGGAGTACCAGGACGCCGTCGGCGTCTGGGTGGGCCACAGCCGCGGGACCACGTTGTCCCACAACGACATCGGCTACACGCCGTACTCCGGCGTGTCGATCGGCTGGGGCTGGGGCTGGGCGTCGAGCTGCGCGCTGCAAGCCAAGCAGGGCCTGCCCGACCCGTGCCCGCACGGCACGACCTACACCGGCGGCAACCACGTGCTCGGCAACCACGTGCACAGCGTCATGGGCGTGCTGTTCGACGGTGGCCCCATCTACACCCTCGGCGGGCAGGCGGCGGGCTCGGAATTCGCCGGCAACGTTCTCGGCGAGTGCATCAACGGCTGCAACATGATCTACCACGACGAGGGCAGCTCGCTGTGGAACACCCACGACAACGTGGTGAAGTTCAGCAACGGCTCGCTGTGGCTGAACCTGTGGACGCCGACCATCCACGACGACTCCATCCACGGCAACTTCACCGACACCGACCGGTACAACAACAGCGGCACGGACATCGACCTGACACCGTCCACTGTGGTCACCGACGGCCGCTGGCCGCCCGCGGCGCAGGCGATCATCGCCGCGGCCGGGCCGGGCACCCCGCCGGGCCAGGTGCTCGACGACGACGATCTGCGCATCTCCTACACCGGGAGCTGGGCTTCGAGCGGCTCGCGGACCTACGGCGACCTCGAAGGCGGCGTGCACTACACCCAGCAGAACGGCGATGCGGCGTCGATCACCTTCACCGGGACCGGGATCGGTTTCCTGACCGAGACGAATTCCGACGAAGGTGACATCGCCGTCACGCTCGACGGGATTTCGAAAGGAACGGTCAGCGCGAACACCGCCCAGCGGCAAACCCGGTTCCCCGTTTATTCGGTGACCGGGCTCGCCGCCGGGCGGCACACGCTGACCGTTTCGAAAACGAGCGGAACCTATTTCCTGGTGGACGGGTTCCGCATCGCTTAGCGGTTCAGGAGTTCAGCAGCCGCAGGTCGACCGCGTCGGCCATGGCCTGCATGCCGGCTTCGTTCGGGTGGAGGTGATCACCCGAATCGAAGCCGGCCCGCAGGGCCGCGGGATCGGAGGGGTCTTGCAGCGCCCGGTCGAAGTCGACGACGCCGTCGAACTGACCGCTCGTGCGGATCCAGGCGTTCGCCGCCTGACGGATCGCCTCGGCGGGTTCGCTGTAGTAGCCGGCGCCTTTGTCCGGCAGCATCGTCCCGCCGAGGATGCGCACGCCGGCCGCGTGTGCCTGCCGGATCAGCTCGCGGTAACCGTCGATCAGGTGCTGCGCGGTCAGCGGGACCCCGCCGGGGCCCGCGTTGGTGCCGATGTCGTTGATGCCCTCCATCAGGATCACGGTCCGGACCCCCGGCTGCGCCAGCGCGTCGTGGCCGAATCGTGCGAGCGCGCTGACGCCCTGCCAGATGTTCGGCACGTCGGTCAGCACGCGGTTGCCGCCGATCCCGGCGTCGACCACCGCGGCCGGGTGCGGTCCGGCCAGCCGGCGGGCGAGGTCGTCCGGCCAGCGGTGGTAGACGCTCGCCGGGGTGTTGTAGCCGTCGGTGATGGAGTCGCCGAAGGCCACCACGGTGCCGCGCGTGGCGGGGGCGACGACGTCCAAACCGGACAGGTAGTACCAGGAAGTCGTGGCGGCGACGTAGTTCCCGTCGTCGGTGTCGGCCGCGTGGTCGCCCGGCTTCGAGAGGTAGGAGACGTCGAAGGCGTCGGAGTGCCAGGTCGCCGAGCTGGTCGCCTGGGGCAGGTACAGGCTCACGAGCAGGTTCTGTTCCGCGCGCACCGGCAGCGGCACCGGGTCGCTGACGACCTCTTTGCCCGCGGGGATCGTGAGCGTTCTCGCGTGCGAGAACGTCACGGTGCGCCGAGAGCTCTCGACCGCGGTCGCCCGATCGGCCTGCAGGGCAAGGCTCACGGCGCCGACGGCGAGGGGGGTGGTGCCGCGCAGGTTCGACAGGTGCACGCGTAGCGCGGCACCGCCGACGCTGGGGTGGACGACCATCCGCAGGGTCCGGTCGGTGAAGTTCGGGCCGCCGATCGTCATGCTCGGTGACCAGGCCGAAATCGGCCGGGACGCGGCGGAATCGGTTTCCGCGACGGCCGTCGTCGTGCTGCCCGAAATCAGCAAAAAGGTCGCCGCCACGGCCAGGAATGTCTTTTTGGTCATTACCGGAAATCACCTCTTTCGGTGGGAATCTTCAGTATTGCCGGGCAGTGCCGAAAATGGCCAGAGATAGTTGCCGGGAGCCGGCGCGGTGCCGGCCGCCGGACGCGCGCCGGTCGCCGCGGCGGGAGGCGACCGGTGACCGTGCCGAGCACCGAGAGTAATCAATCCGCCGGGCCCGTCGTGGTGATCTTGCTGCGTCGCCGGGCTTCCCGGCCGCCCGGGCGCGTGATCGCCCAAACCGGACCCGCGCGGCCCCGCCGATGACGTCGGCGTTATTGTCGCCGCCGTTGCGGGCGCGCTGAAACCGATCCGTGATCTCCGTCGGCAAACCGAGTACTGTTCGGACACCAATCGGACTCGAGGAAGTGGAGCGATGTCGGAACGACCGCCCGCAGAGCATCGGGAAGAACGCGAGTCAGTCGGCCGGGCCGTAATCGGGGTAGTGGTCACCGCGGTCGTCGTCGCGGCGATCTGGACGTGGATATCCCTCTCGATTTCCGGTGGTCAGGGGATTGTCGTCGCCGTCGCGGGCGCGTTCACCGGGATCGTCGCGTGTGTCGCCGTGTTCTTCGCGCTGCGGCGCACCGACCAGGTCGCGCACGAGACCGGACGGACGCAGGCCGCGCTGGACGAGGCCCGGCAAGCCCTCGAGTTCGTCCGGTCCAGCGGCGGTGAACTGACCCGGCTGCTCGACCGGACCGTGCCCGACGCCGTCGCGCGGCTGCGCGGTGGCGCGCCCGCGGACAGCGTGCTCGCCGAAGTCCCGCGCCCCGCCGACGAACTCCACCAGCGCGTCCTGCGGCTGGTGGTCGACGAAATCGCCATCGGGGAACGGCGTCGCGCGGCCGCGACCGCCGCCTGCGCGAACGCCGCGGGCCGGTTGCAGGCACTGGCGACCAGCACGCTCGGGGACCTGCGCGAAATGGAAAACCGCTCGTCCGACGCGATGCTCGGGGATCTCCTCAAGGTCGACCACAGCACGGCGCAGGCGGGCCGGCTGGCCGACAGCATCGCCGTGCTCACCGGCGCGCGCTCGGGCCGCCGGTGGACGAAACCGATCCGGATGGAGAGCATCCTGCGTGGCGCGCTCGGCCGGATCGGCGCCTACCAGCGGGTCCGGGTGCATTCCGCGAGCGGGGTGGCCGTCGTCGGCTACGCCGCGGAAGACGTCATGCACGCCCTTGCCGAACTGATGGACAACGCCACGAAGTTCTCGGCGCCGTCGGAAGAAGTGCACGTTTATGTCGAAGATCTGCACAATGGGGCCGTCATCACCATCGAGGACGGTGGCCTCGGGATGAAGGCGCAGGCCCTCGTCCGCGCCGAGCGCGCGGTGTCCCTCGACCAGCCGCTCGACCTGACCTCGATGTCGGGGACGCGGCTCGGGCTGGCCGTCGTGGGCTGCCTGGCGCGCAAGCACCGGCTGCACGTCTTCTTCCGGCCCTCCTCGCGCGGCGGGATCGGGGTCGTCATGCGGATCCCGACCCAGCTGATCACGCAGCCCCGCCCGGACACGCTGCCGGAGGCGGAAGAGCAGGCCGCCGACGTCGCGTGGCCCGGGCCCGACACGAGCCACGAGATCGCCGGCGACCTGACCGAGCCGTCGGAACTGCCGAAGCGCTCGCGCGGGCAGACGCTGACCGCCGCGTCGCGCCGGCCGCCGTCGCCCACGCCGAGCACGGCCCGGGCCGACCGGGACACCGGTTCCCGGTTCGGTGCCTTCCAACAGCGGCGCAGTGGCGGTGCGACGTCGTCGCGCCACGCCGCCACCCCGGCGGAGACCGGCGAAGACGCGTGACCTCCTACACCCGCACCCCGCCAGATTGGAGCGAGGGGACCCGCCAGGCCGGTCCCCGGATTCGATGACTGATTCGGACAAGAGCCTCGAATGGCTCCTTGAAAACCTCGTCGGCAACACCGCCGGCGCGTGTCACGCACTCGTGCTGTCGCGTGACGGACTGAAGCTCTGCCACACCCAAGGCCTCACCGTCGACCGCGCCGACCAGCTGGCCGCGATCGCGGCCGGGGTCCAGGCGCTGGCGCACGGCGCGTCGGTCGAGTTCGGCGACGGCACCGGCGGCGTGCGGAACTCGATGACCGAGTTCCACGGCGGGATCCTCTTCATCGTCGAGGCCGGGGTCGGCTCGCACCTGGCCGTGATCGCGACCGAGGACGCCGACGTGGGCCTGATCGGGCACAACATGGACGAGCTGGTGGAGCAGATCGGCTCGGTCTTCACCGCCCCGCCGCGGTTCGTGGCGGCTGACCACCCGGCTTCGTGACGCGTTCGGCGCTCGACGGGGAAGACCCGGACCGGCTCTACACGGTCACGGGCGGGCGCAGCAGCGCGGACGACATCGACCTCGACCTCGTCACGCTGATCGTCCGGGAGTCGTTGCCGTCGGCGGGCATGCAGTCCGAACACGTCCGGATCCTCGAGATCGCCGCCAAACCGACGTCCGTCGTGGAGCTGTCGTCCGATCTGTCCCTCCCGGTGAGCGTGGTCAAGATCCTGCTCGCGGACCTGCTGGCCACGGGCAAGGTGTCCGCCCGACATCCGTCGTCGGCCCAGGCCGCGGGACGGACCTCCGACTCGGAATTCCTCAAGAAGGTGCTCGTTGGACTCCGCAATCTCTGAACAAGACGAACGGCTGCCCCTGGCCGAAACCGCGACCGACGGCCTGAAGATCGTCATCGTCGGCGGCTTCGGCGTCGGGAAGACGACCATGGTCCGGTCGGTCAGCGAGATCCGGCCGCTGAGTACCGAGGAGACGATGACCCAGGCGGGGATCGGCGTCGACCACACCCGCGGGGTGCAGGGCAAGACGACGACCACGGTGGCGTTCGACTTCGGCCGGATCAGCCTCGACGAGCAGCTGGTGCTCTACCTGTTCGGGGCGCCGGGCCAGGAACGGTTCTGGTTCCTCTGGGACAGCCTCTTCGCCGGCACCCTCGGCGCCGTCGTCCTGGTGGACGCCCGGCGGCTGGCCGAATCCTGGTACGCGATCGACCGGCTCGAGCACCACGGGACGCCGTTCATCGTGGCGCGCAACAACTTCGGCTCGCCGAAGCACAGCCTCGACGACGTCCGCGCCGCACTCGACCTGTCCGACGAGGTGCCGCTCGTCGACTGCGACGCCCGCGACCGGGACTCGTCCAAGCAGGTGCTGATCTCGCTCGTCGACCACCTCTACACCCTGTCCAAAGTCCGGGAGGGCGCATCGTGACCGGTTTCCAGACCAGCACCCCGGCGACGGAGACGATGGCCGCCGCGGACCGGGTCCGGTTGTACGGACCCGAGTTCCAGAAGGACCCGGCCGCGCTGTACGCCCGGATCCGGCGGCAGTACGGCGGGGTCGTCCCGGTCCTGCTCGACAACGACGTCCCCGCCTGGCTGCTGACCGGCTACCGCGAGATCCACCAGGTGTGCCAGGACTCGCAGCTGTTCGCCCGCGACAGCCGCCGGTGGAACCAGTGGGACAACGTCCCCGACGACTGGCCGCTGCTGCCCTACGTCATGCACAACCCCTCGGTGATGTTCACCGAGGCCGCGGAACACCGGCGGCGGGCGGGCGCGATCGGCGACGCGCTGTCCGCGGTCGACCAGTTCGACCTCAGCGCGCACTGCGAGCGCATCGCGGACCGGCTCGTCGACGAGTTCGCGGGCACCGGCGAAGCCGACCTGATCGCCCAGTTCGCCCAGCAGGCGCCGCTGCTCGCGCTCGCGAAGATGTACGGCATGCCCGACTCGGAGGCGCCGGCGCTGGTGCGGGACGTCGCGTTGTCGCTGGACGTGGGCCCCGAAGCGCTGCCCGCGTACGGGCGCGTGCAGGAGGCGATGGCGCGGCTCGTGGCCGTGAAGCACCAGCAGCCGGGCGCGGACGTGCCCACGGCGATGATGCGGGACCCGGCGAACCTGACCGACGACGAGGTCGTCCAGGACCTGCTCGTGGTGACGGCCGCGGCCCAGCAGCCGACGGCGAACTGGATCGGCAACACCATCCGGCTGATGCTGACCGACAGCCGGTTCGCGATGACGCTCTCGGGTGGCCGGGGCAGCGTCGGCCAGGCCCTCAACGAGGTGCTCTGGCACGACACGCCCACGCAGAACTTCATCGGCCGGTTCGCGACCCGCGACACGGTGCTCAGCGGCGTCCGCGTCCGGCAGGGCGACCTGGTGGTGCTGGGCCTGGCGGCGGGCAACGCCGACCCGCACGCCCGCCCCGACGCGGCGGCCGGCGCCCTGGGCAACCACGCGCACATGTCGTTCGGCCACGGCGAGCACGGCTGCCCGTACCCGGCACCGGAGGTGGCCGAGGTTATCGCCCGCACGACGGTCGAGGTCCTGCTGGACCGCCTCCCGGACCTGGAACTGGCGGTCCCGGCCGAGGACTTGGTGTGGCGGCCTTCGGTGTGGATGCGGGGGCTCGAGAGCCTGCCGGTCGTCTTCACCCCGGTCCACGTGGCCGCATCGGGAGGCTGGTGACGCGCGTTCCTCGCCCGGTGAGGCGAGGGCGCTGCCGGGCCGGGGTCCGAAACGATCACCGGCTCCGGCCGGCCGATCCGCCAGGCCGGAGCGCTCCGGTGGCTACGCCGGGGTGAAGACCACCGGCAGCGACGCCGGCCCGCGGGTGAACACGCCTTGCTCGGCCGTCTCCGCGCCCTCGGCGAGCCGCAGGTCCGGCATCGCGTCGAGCAGCTGGTTGACGCCGACCTCGATTTCGGTCTTCGCCAGCAGCGCGCCGACGCAGAAGTGCCGGCCGAGGGCGAAGGACAGGTGGCTCGCCGCCGCCGAGAAAGCGGTTTCGGCCGGCAGGTCGGTGCGGAAGATGTCGAACGCGCCGGGGTTCGCGAAGCGCCGCGGGTCGCGGTTCGCGGCCCCGATGAGGCAGGTCACCGTGCTGCCGGCCGGGATCCGCTGACCGCCGATCTCGATGTCCTCCGCCGGCTGCCGCATGATCATGTGCACCGGCGGGGTGTGGCGCAGGGTTTCGGCGAAGGCCTTCGGGATCAGGCCGCGGTCCGCGCGCACGGCGGCGAGCTGCTCGGGGTTGGCCAGCAGGTTCCGGAACAGGCTGGCGATCGCCTTGTCGGTCGTCTCGCCGCCGGCGGCGAGCAGCAGGCTGCAGAAGGCCTTGATGTCCTCGTCGCTCATCGTGGTGCCGTCCACTTCGGTGGCGCAGAGCGTCGAAAGCAGGTCGTCACCGGGGTTTTCGCGGCGTTCCCGGATGATCGGGATCATGTAGGCGGCGAGCTCGTCGTGGGTCCGGAGGCCGGCGGCGGTGACTTCCGCGTCCTGGCTGAGGTTGCCGAGGAAGGCGATGATCGCGATGTACCAGCGCTGGAACCGCGCGTGGTCGCTCCGGTCCAGGCCCAGCATGTCGACGATGACGTTGATCGGGAAGTGGCGCGCGTAGTCGGTGACGAGGTCGGCCGAGCCGCGGCCGCGGAAGGTGTCGATGAGCTGCGCGGAGTTCCGTTCGATCACCGGGCGGAACTTGTGCTCCAGCTCGCTGCCCCGGAACGCCGGGGCCACCAGCGCCCGGCGGGTCGCGTGCTCCCGGCCGCTCATCTGCAAGATCGTCCTGCCGTGCACCGGTTCCAGCTGCCAGCCGTAGTTCTCGGTGGTGAACACGCCCTCCTTGAAGGCGCGGGACACGTCCTCGTAGCGCGAGATGACGTAGCTCTGCATCCCTTCGTGCCAGGTCACCGGGGAATGCTCGAGCATGGCGTCGTAGGCGGTGTACGGATCGGCGGCGAATTCCGGAGACAATAGGTCCGGTGCGTGTCCTGCTGCAGTCACGGGGCTCCCTTGCGCGGCGGTCGGCGGTGTCAGCAGGCTATCGGGAATAGTTGCCATGGCGAAAGAGTCAGCTGGGGGAGCCGGGCACGCGGGCGGCAAGTCCGGTGGCGCGGGCAAAGGAATGGCTCCAGGACACGGAGTTCTGCTCGGGATGACCGGACGGCCCGCGACGGGATTTCCCGGTGAAGTGCGGGGCCGATTGCTCGGCAGCGCATTCGCACCGTCACCTCATCGAGCGTTTCCCGGGATCCGGTGTTTTCCCCGGGGAGATTCGGGAATCTCAGCCACAGATCGGCGAGCCGGTGATTGTTCATTGACGGGAGCGGCGGGAAATCCTGACGCACGCCGTCCTCGCCGCCACCACAGCCGCAGCTGTACGGGCTCGTGTAGGGAACCGAGTCCGTACAGCTGTTCCACCGGCAGTCCAGGACGGCTCCCGCAGAATATGAAAAAGTTTTTGGCGTGGTGGTAATTCCGGGTCGGGTCACGAGAAAGCCACCACTCCGACTTACTCGTTCGAGTGGATTCACGCTCACGATGGGTTACTGGGGCGGAATCTGGTAACTCCGATGGCGCAGTTCACGACTGTTGGGTCATCTCCTACTCGTGATCTGTCACATCTCGTGCCTGATCCCGGACGAAAGGTCGTCGCCGGTGGGTGCTCATGGTCCGATGTCCCTGATCGCTCGCGAGCCCGTCTCCGGCCGAGGGCGGCTCCGCCCGGCCATACCCCACCGGTGGCTGCTGTTCGCCCTGGTCACGACGGCGGTCGTGCCGGCCGACGAAGGCGGTGACGCGTGGGCGATGGCCGCGGTGTTCGCCGTGGTGGCGGCCGTGGCGCTGGCCCACCGGGCGCTGGTGCGCGCGGCGGCGAAGGTGGAAGCGGCGCTGGACGACGAACTCAACACCCGCTGAGCGTTTCCGGGTCAGGCTTCTCCCTGGACGTCGGAGGGCGTGATGCGGTAGAACTCCGCCGCGGTGAAGGTGGCCGGGACGCCGAGTTCGGCGGCGGGCGTCCCTCATCCGGCGGACGCGCGTGTAGACGCGCAGGGCGTCCGCCCCCCGCTGCTTGAACGGCGAGCCCGAGTCCTCACCGCCGGCTTCCGCCCGGGTATCCGGTGGTTCAGCGGGGGCCTTCGCGCAGCACTCCGCGCACCTGGTCGACGGAAAGCGATTCGGGTGCGAAGCCGGTCAGCAGCCACGTCGCGCCCGCTCGCGCGTACGCCGCGCTGTCCTGGCCGGGTTCGAGCTCCGCGATGTAGTCGAACGGCCCGGTTCCGGTGCGCAGCGCCTCGACCTGGGCCACGGCCTCGGCGAACCGGCCGGGTGAGCCGAGGTTCACCGGGAAGTAGCCGTCGAGGCGCGCGGCCCGGCGCATCGGGCGGAGCTTGCCGGGGAAGCCCGCCGCCCACACCGGAATCCGCCGCGCCGGCGTCGGCAGGAACCGGATTCCGTCCACTGTGTAGTGCTCGCCGCGGTGGTGGACGACGTCGCCGGACCACGCGGCCGCGAGGACGTCCAAAGCTTCGTCGAGCATGCGGGCGCGCACCCGGTCGTCGCACTCCTCGCCGGTGCGGGAGAACTCCTCGCCGAACCGGTCGCTGCCGAGACCGACGCCGAGCGTGAGCCGGCCGTCGCCGAGGCGGTCGAGGGTCGCGGTCTCGCGGGCGAGCTTGGCGGGGCGGCGGCGGGTGATCGCGCTGACCATCGGCCCGAAGCGCAGCCTCGACGTGGCGGTGGCGATCGCGGCCAGGGTGATCCACGGGTCCGCCGCGGCGGCCACCGGCTCTCGCCAGCGGAGGTGGTCCCAGACGAAGAAGCCGTGCCACCCCGCTTCTTCGGCCTCTGCGGCGAGGCGGGCGACGAGCGCCGGGTCGGCCAGTGCGTCGAAGAGCGGGAGCCAGAGCGCGTGCTGTGGGGTCATGCCGAGAACGCTACGAAAGCGAAGCCATCGGGAAAAGCGATGAAATCTGACCGATTCGATAAGCTGTACTGATGCTGGACCTGCGTCTCCTGGCCACCCTCGACGCCGTCGCGGTCGAGAGCACTTTCGGCCGGGCGGCGGAGCGCCTCGGCTACACCCAGTCCGCCGTCAGCCAGCAGATCGCCGCGCTGGAGAAGTCCGTCGGTGGCGCGGTGTTCGACCGGCCGGGCGGCCCCAAGCCGGTGCGCTTGACGCCGCTCGGAACCCTGGTGCTGGACCACGGGCGCGAGCTGCTCGCCCGCGCCGCGGCCGCCGAAGACGCGGTCGAGCGGTTCCGCGCCGGGGCGGGGCGGGTCGACATCGGTACGTTCCAGAGCGTCACCAACGCGCTGCTGCCCACCGTCGTGCGGAGGCTGCGGGACGAGCAGCCCGCGGCGGACGTCCGGCTCTTCGAAGAGGAGTCCGCCGTGCCGCGGATCGGCGAGCTCGATCTGCTGTTCTTCGACGGTCGCGTCGGCGGCGACGTCGAGCAGACGCGGATCCTGATCGACCCGTACGCGGTGGTCGCGCGCCGCGGCGTCTTCCCGCCGGGGCCGGTGCCGCTCGCCGCGCTGGACGGCGTCGCGATGGTCGCCCAGCCGCCGATCTGCGACCAGGCGCGGGTGGAGCGCGAATACGTCGCGGCCGGCGTCGCGCCGCGGATCGTGTTCCGCACCGCGGACAACCGCGGGGTGCTCTCGATGGTGCGGGCCGGGCTCGGGATCGCCGTGCTGCCCCGCCTGGCCATGGAGGTGCGACCGGAGGACGACGTTCTCACGGCCCACCCGCTCGATCCCGCGCTCGCGCCGCGCGAGATCTGGCTGGCGTGGCCGGCGGACCGGACGCTGTCCCCGCTGGCCGAGCGCGCCCGCGAACTCGTCCTCGGCCTGCCCGTGGGTCAGGAGTGACGGAGCCCGCGAGCGTGGCCACGACCGCGTCGGTCATTCGATGATCCGGCAGATGGCGACCGGCAGCCGAGGCGACCACACGCCGGTGGCGTAGTCGTAGGCCCGGGCGTAACCGTTGTCGCCCGGCGCGCACGGGGCCGCGATCGTCGTTTCCACGTAGATGGTGCCGCCCGGAGTGATCGAATGCGGTTGCGCGATCACGTGCGTGCTGAACCACACGGTCCCGTCGTTCAGCTTCACGGCCAGATAAACCTCACCCCCGATCGTGAAATTACCGCCGGCGACTTTCAAGTGACCGTTGAAGGTGTAGCTGAAGAGGAAAGACGAATCCTCCACCTGACGAACCGTGCTGCTCGCGGTGTGTTCAGCGGGCGCGGCAGAAGCCGGGACGGCCGTCAATCCGGCGGCTACCAGCACGACGGCGGGCAGGAAGGTGAGTTTCGCGAGCAGGGATGTCCGGGTCATCCGTTCCTCCTGGTGAATGGCGGCGGACGGTCCCGCCGTTCCCCGATGGTCCGGCGCGAGCCTGTTCGCCGACCTTGCGCCGGCCTTGAGAACGGGCCAGCATTGAGTCGGGATTCGGCCGTTTCGGCAGCGCATCGGACAGCCGGGAGCGTGGGTTGATGGAGCTCCGTCTGCTGGGTGAGGTGGAGCTGCGAGCGGACGGCCGGCTCGTGGACGTCGGAGCACCACGGCTGCAGGTGGTGCTCGCCGCTCTCGCCGTGGACGCGGGACGACCCGTCACCATCGAGACGCTGATCGACCGGGTCTGGGACGACTCGCCACCCGCCGAAGCGCGCAACGTCTTGTACTCGTACCTGAGCCGGATCCGCCGGCTTCTGCGCCAGGGCGGTCCGGCGGTGCGCGTCGAGCGCCGCCACGCCGGTTACGTGCTGGACATCGACGCCGGACTGGTGGACCTGCACCGGTTTCGGCGGCTGGCCGGCGAGGGCCGCGACTCCCGGCGCGACGACGACGGCCGGGCCGTCGCGCTCGGTGAGGCACTGGGGCTGTGGCGCGGGCCTCCGCTGGCCGGTCTCCCGGGAGAGTGGGTCGCCCGGGTGCGGGACAGCTGGTCCCGGCAACGGCTGGACGCGGTGGTCCTGTGGGCCCAGCTCACGCTCCGCCTCGGCCGGCCCGCGGCGGTGCTCGCCGCCTTGCCCGAGCTGGTCGCGGAGTACCCGCTGGCCGAACCCCTCGAGGCCCTCCTGATGCGCTCCCTGTGCGCGGTGGGGCGAAGTGCGGAGGCCCTCGACCGGTACACCGCCATCCGGCAACGGCTGGCCGACGAGCTGGGCGCCGACCCCGGCCCCGAACTCCGTTCGCTGCACCGGGCGATCCTGGACGGCGGCCTGCCACCGGCCGGACCGGATTCCGTGCTCCCGACCGCGAAAGTGGTGGCCGGCCCCGCGCAACTCCCGCCGGACACGTTCGGGTTCGCGGGCCGCGGCGATCACCTGCGGCAGCTGGACGGCCTGCTCGAGACGACCGGCGACCGCCCGGCCACGGCGGTCATCTCCGCGGTGTCCGGAACCGCCGGAGTCGGCAAGACCGCGCTGGCGGTGCGCTGGGCCCACCGCGTCCGTACCGAGTTCCCCGACGGCCAGCTGTACGTGAACCTGCGGGGCTTCGACCCGACCGGATCGCCGGTGGCCCCCGCCGAGGCCGTTCGCGGCTTCCTCGATGCGTTCGAGGTGCCGGCGGAGCGGATCCCGACCGGTTTCGACGCCCAGGTCGGCCTGTACCGGAGCTTGCTGGCCGGGCGGCGGGTGCTGGTGGTGCTGGACAACGCGCGCGACGCGGAGCAGGTCCGGCCGCTCCTGCCGGGGGCGTCCGGCTGCGTGGTGGTGGTGACCAGCCGCAGCCAGCTCATCGGCCTGGTCGCCGAGGGCGCCCACCCGCTGCCGCTGGACCTGCTGCCGGTCGCCGAAGCGCGTCAGCTGCTGGCCGGGCGCCTCGGTGCCGGCCGGGTCGCGGCCGAACCCCGGGCGGTGAACGAGATCATCACCTCGTGCGCGCGGCTGCCGCTCGCCTTGGCGATCGTGGCCGCCCGCGCCGCCACCCACGCCGGATTCGAGCTGGCCGCGCTCGCCGGCGAGCTGCGCGGGACCCGAGGTGGCCTGAACGAGTTCGCCGGCGTGGACCCGGCGACCGACGCGCGAGCGGTGTTCTCGTGGTCCTACCGGCAGCTGGGCCCCGCGGCGGCCCGGTTGTTCCGGTTGCTCGGCCTGCACCCCGGCCCCGATCTCGGCGAGCCGGCGGCGGCCAGTCTCGCGGGCCTTTCCCGGGCGGGGGCCCGGAGGTTGCTGGCCGAGCTGGCCCAGGCCCACCTGATCGTCGAGCACGCCCCCGGCCGGTACACCTTCCACGACCTGCTGCGTGCCTACGCGACCGAACAGGCCCAGCTCGTCGACGCCGGCGAGCAGCGCGACACCGCGCTCCACCGGACGCTGGACCACTACGTGCACACCGCCCACGCGGCCGCCCGGGTGCTGCGCCCGGAACGGGATCCGATCCCGGCCGCCCTGCTTCCTCCGCAGCCGGGTGTGCGGCCCGAAGCCGTCGCCGGCCACGTGCGCGCGCTGGACTGGTTCACCACCGAGCACGCCGTGCTGCTCGCCGCTCTCGACCACGCCGCCGCGACCGGCTGGGACACGCACGCCTGGCAACTCGCCTGGACCATGGCCGACTTCCTCGACCGGCAGGGCCATTGGCACGACTACGCCGCGACCCAGCACGTCGCGCTGGCCGCGGCCGCAAGGCTGGGTGCTCCCTCCTTGGCGGCCTGCGCCCATCGCATCCTCGGCCGCGCCTGCACGCAGCTGGGCCGGCTCGACGACGCCCACCTCCACCTGCGGCAGGCCCTCGACATCTACGGCCGGACCGGCGACCGATCGGCGCAAGCCCAGACCCACCACAACGTCACCCTGGCGTTCGAGCGGCAAGGCCGCCACGACGAGGCCCTCGACCACGCCCGGCGGGCGTTGACGCTGTTCCGGTCGGCCGGGAACCGGCGCGGTGAAGCCGAAACCCTCGCCACGGTCGGCTGGTGCCATGCCCTGCTGGGGGACCACGAGCAGGCCCTCGTCGCTTGCGGGCAGGCCCTCACCCTGCTCCGGGAGCTCGGCAACCGCCGGGGGCAAGCCTTGACGTGGGACAGCCTGGGCTACGCCCACCACCACCTCGGTGACCACGCCGAAGCCGTCGCTTGCTACCGGCACGCCATCGACCTGTACCAGGATCTCAGCGAATATCGCGAAGAGGCGATCACCTTGTCCCATCTGGGCGACACCCACGAGACCGCCGGGCACGCGGACCTCGCTCGTGCGGCGTGGGAGGACGCTTTGGTGATCCTCGACCGGCTCGACCACCCGGATGCCGAGCGGATCCGGGCCAAGCTGGAAGGCCCGCAAAAGTCTTGAATGAGTCATTCAAGACGCCACCGCGCCCGCCGATGCCACCGGAACACCGCCGAGCCGGACCCGGTCACCGACTTTGCCGGACCGGGCGGGATCCCGCGCTCGGTCGATCAGCTCGGCCGGCGCACGAGTTCACGCCCGAGGTCCTCCGGTGCCGCGGCCTTGCGGACCTCCATGTCCCACAGCCGCGTGCCGGTGTAGGCGAACGGCGGCCGCACGTCGTAGCGCTCGCGCAGGACTTCGTTGACCGGGATCGCCGGCAGCTCCACCGACGTCGTTTCCGGCGCTGCCCACGCCTGCTCGAAGACCTCTTCGTGGTTCACGCTTTTTCCTGTCCCGTAACGGTTTCGTGGATGAATCCGGTGACTTCCGCCCAGACCGGGTGGCCCGGCCGGACGACGTCGAAGTGCGTGCCGCCTTCGACCTCGACGTACCGGGCGCGGCCGCCCTCGGCGGTGATCTTCTCGGCGTAGCGGCGGCTCCACCCGGCGGGCACGGCCTCGTCGGCGGTGCCGTGCACGGCGAGCACCGGGACACCCGCGCCCGCCAGCTCCAGCGGTGACGTCCACGCGAAGTGCCCGTTCACCAGCAGCGGCACGATCCCCTCGCCGACGACGGCCGCGACGCCCGCCCACGCTTCGGGCCGGGCGGGCTCGGGTGCGCCCTTCGGCGGCTCGGCGGCCGGATCGGCGAGGCCCTTGCCGAAGCCCGCCGCGTCGGCCGCCGTCAGGTCCAGCGCGCCGGCCAGCTCGACCAGGCCGATCGGGGTGACCTTCGGGTGGGCGCCGGGGGCCTCGGCCGGGAGCACGCCGCGGTGGGCCGCCCACGTGGCCAGGTGGGCGCCGGCCGAGTGACCGAGGAGCACGACGCGGCCGGTGTCGAGCGCCGGGTCCAGGCCGTCGAGGGCGTCGATCGCCGCGGCCACGTCGAGGAAGGTGCCGGGCCAGCCGCCGCCCGGCTCCCCGATCCGGCGGTACTCGACGTTCCACACCGCGTAGCCGCGGGCGACGAGGTCGTCGGCGACGTCGGTGATCTGACGGCGGTCCCACATCGCGGTCCAGTAGCCGCCGTGGAGCACGGCCACGACGGGGAACGGGCCGTCGCCCTCGGGCAGGTACAGCTCGCCGACCTGCGACGGCTCGGGGCCGTAGGCGATGGTGCGGACCCGGCGGGCGCCGTCTTCGGCGTCGTCGTAGCGCACGCCGCGCTCGGCGCCGACCAGCGTGCCGATCGTGGCGAAGAAGGCCCCGATCGCGGGCCGGTTCGCACCCTTGGCCTTCGACTCGTCCCACGCGGCGTCGTCGGTCCACTCGACGAAGTCCAGCCACGTCCGCTCGTCGAGGCGGACCAGGCGGGCGGCGAGGAAGCCGCGCCGGTCCTCGCGGAACGCCGCCACCATGCCCGGGCGCGCGGCCAGCATCGCCTCGGTGTTCTCCGGCGCCACGGTGAAGGTGGTCAGCTCGATGACCGACATCGTCAACTCCTCAGTCTGCGATCCGCCGTGTAGTCCAAATCTATGATAGTCATAAATCATGACTAATCGTGGCCTGTCGCGCGCGGCACGTGCCAGGTCCTCCCTGGACACTTTCGTGGTGATGGGCGAGCTGCTGGCGGCGCTCTCGCGCGTCGGCCTCACCGAGCGCGAAGCCGTCGACCGGGGACTGCCGGTGAAGGTCGTCGAGAAGGCCGTGGCGGACATCGCCGGGATGCCGCGGCGAAGATCGTCGGCGACACCCGTGGCCTGATGAAGTTCGTGGTCGACCGCGAGACGGACCGGATCCTGGGCGCGGGTCCCGTACGCCTACCCGGGCTTCCCGCACGGCAGGCCGACCACCCACGCCGGCACGGTCAACGCCGACCTGCTGGCGTTCATCAGGTCCTGACCACGCGCCCCGGGTAGCCTGGCCGCTGTGGACGAGCGTGCCGCGACGGAGCTGATCGAGCGGGCCCGGGCCGAGACCGCTCGATTGGCCGCGGCGCTGACGCGGCAGCGGGACGACATCGTGGCGGCATCGGAGTTCTCCAGCGCCGACGACGAGCACGATCCGGAAGGCTCGACCATCGCGTTCGAACGAGCGCAGGTGCAGGCACTGCTGCGCCAAGCCCAAGACGAACTGGCCGCGCTCGGCCAAGCCGCGGAGCGGGTGCGCGCCGGCGTGTACGACGTCTGCGAACGCTGCGGCGGCCCGATCGCCGAAGGCCGGCTCACGGCCCTGCCGGCGACGCGGATCTGCATCGCCTGCGCGAACCGGCGGTGACCCCGCGGGTTGTCCGCGGGGACAACAATCGGTCGCGTTCGAGTTGGCCGGGAACATCGCTCGTGCGGGTGTCCTGCTGCACGGTGAAGGACGGCAAATCCTTCACCCCGCACAGGAACGAGGCTCGTCATGGCCGCTTCCGCACTACCCACCGTCGTCCTGGTCCACGGCGCGTTCGCCGACGCTTCGGGCTGGCAGGCGGTGGCCGATGGCCTGCGTGAGCGCGGGCACCCGGTCTTCGCACCGGCCAACCCCTTGCGCGGGGTCGCCTCCGACGCCTGCTACGTCAGGGACTTCGTGTCGACGATCGAGGGTGACGTCGTGCTCGTCGGCCACTCGTACGGCGGCTGCGTGATCACCAACGCGAGTGCGGGCACCCCGAACGTGCGGGCGCTGGTCTACATCGCCGCGTTCGCACCGGACGAGGGCGAGACGTTGGCGGAGACCTTCGAGCTGGGCGGTGGCACGACCGATCTCGGCGGGCGCCTGGTTCGGCGTCCCTACGCGGGGGCGCCCGACGGTGACGCCGACGGCTACGTGGACCCGGTGTACTTCCACCGGTTGTTCTGCGCCGACCTGGACGCCGACCTCGCCGCCTTCATGGCGGCCGCCCAGCGCGGGTTCGCGCTCTCCTGCCTGGCCACCCCCTCCGGGGTGCCCGGTTGGCGGACCATCCCGAGCTGGTACCTCGTCGCCACCGACGACCTGACGATCCCGCCGGAGGCCGAGCGGGTCATGGCGAAGCGCGCCGGGGCGCACACGGTCGAGGTCGCCGCTTCCCACGTGGCGATGATCAGCAAGCCGGCCGAGACGATCGAGCTGATCGTCGCCGCGAGCAAGAACCATTGAGGGGAAGGGCAAAGGTCGTATGTCCATGCAGGGCACCCTCATGGACGTAGGAGCCAGGTGGATGCCCTTCATGACGTAGCGGTGCCCGAGGCCCCACGACGCCGGCGTACGCGCCCTCTTGCCTCACCCCTCGATAAGCTGCGCTGGTGACGCGACGCGAGGCCACGGGCGGCCCGGATCCGGCGCTCGTGGCCCTCGCCGGGCGGCTGCTGGGCAGCATCGACGAGTTCGCCGACGAGATCGCGTCCGCGATCGAGGCCCGCGTCGAGTTCTACGCCATCCACGGCGTCGTCGCGGCCGACGACCTCAGGCAGTCCGTGCGAGGCAACCTCGAGTACGTCCTCCGGTCGTTGCGCGAGGACGAGCTCGCCGACGTTTCGGCCGCCCGCGCGACCGGCGCTCTGCGAGCCGAGCAGGGGGTGCCGCTGTCGGTCGTCATGGCGGCGTTCCGTGTCCTGTTCAGCCGGATCTGGCACAGCCTCGTGCGGCAGGCCCGCGCGCGGGAACAGGTCTCCGACCAGGCGCTGGTGGACGCGGCGTCGGACCTCTGGTCCGCACACGACACCTTCGCCGAGGAGATGGCCGCCGCGCACCGCGAGTCGACGATGGCACTGGTGCTGCGCAACGAGGGCGAGCGGTCGGCCCTGGTCGGCGCCCTCCTGGAAGGGCGGCCGCTGCACGAGACGTCCGTGTGGGACGTGGCGGACGTGCTCCGCCTGCCCAAACGCGGACCCTTCGTCGTGGTCGCGGCGGAATCGGTGCACCTGGCCCAGGAAGCGTTGCCCGGCATCGAGAACCGCCTGCGGGTCCGCCGCATCGGCTCGGCCTGGCGGCTGACGCCGGACGCCCAGATCGGGATCGTGCGCTTCGAGAACGACGCCGACCTGCACCCCCTCACCGCGACGCTCACCGCGTCGGCGCGCAGCCGGATCGGCATCAGCCCGCCCTACCTCACGCTGGCCGAGACGGCGGCCGCGCTGCGCTTCGCGCGGATCGCGTTGGCGAGCACCGTCGCCGGCACCCCGCACGTCACGAAGTTCGACGACTTCCCGCTGGCCGTCGCGGCGGTCAGCGCGCCCGATGCGATGCGGCGAGTCCGCCAGGCCGTGCTCGGGCCGATCCTCGATTTGCCCGCCGAGCAGTCCAAGGTCCTGCTCGACACCCTCGCCGCGTGGCGGGACAGCAAGGGATCGGCGTCGGACGCCGCGGCGATCCTGTTCTGCCACCCCAACACGGTCCGCCACCGGCTGCGCCGGATCGAGTCGGCCACCGGCCGCTCCCTCGGCGACCCGAAAGCGACCGCGGAGATCTTGGTGGCGCTCGAGGCCGCGATGCTGGACGAAGCCTCGTCCTGACGCCCGGCGTGTCCGGGCCGGTCTGCTCCGACCGGGTGTACGGCCGTGTCAGACTGCCTGGCGATGCACACCCCAGCCGATCTCGCCGACCTGCTCGAATGCGAACACCGCAGCGTCCTGAACCAGGCCGCCGGCCTGCCGGGCGCACCGCGGCCCGTCGCCGACCCGGGCGCCGCCCGGCGCGGGCGTGCGGCCGGCGCGGCGATGCTCGCCCGCCTGCGTGGTGAAGGCCACGACGTCTTCGAGATCGACACCCGGGACCGCGTCGCCGCCGCCGAGACCACCGCCGCGGCCTTGTGGTCGGGCGCAACCGTGATCCACCAGGCCGTCCTGCACGACGAGGCGTTCTCCGGCGTGGCGGACTTCCTGATCCAAGACGGCGAAGGCCGCTACGAGGTCTACGACGCCGAGCCGGCCCGGCAGGCGAAGCCCGCCGCGGTGGTCCGGCTGATCGCCTTCGCGGACGCGCTGCGCCGGGCCGGCTGGCCGACCGGCCCGCACGTGCACCTGCGCCTGGGCGACGGCGGCACCCGGACGTTGGCGGTCGAGGACTTCCGGCCCCTGGTCGACCGGTTGCGGGCCCGGCTGCGCGACCGCCCGCCGGCGCTGCCGGCGACGCTGTGGGCCGACGAACGCCCGGCCTGCGCCGGTTGCGGCTTCGCCCGCCACTGCGCGTCGGGCCGCGAAGCCGACCGCGACCTCCTCCTGGTGGCCGGGATGCGCGGCGACCAGCGCCGGAAACTGGCTGCCGCCGGGCTGGGCTCCATCGAGGCGCTCGCGGCGGCGACGCCGGGCGACCGGCCGCGGGACCTGTCCGCCACCGCGTTCACCACCCTGCGGGCGCAGGCCGCGCTCCAGGTGCGGCAGGACACGACCGGCGAGGTCAGCTACGAGGTCGTCGACCCCGACGTCCTCGCCGCGCTGCCGGCGCCCGCGCCGGGCGACGTCTTCGCCGATCTCGCGGGTGATCCGCACGCCCTGGCGGGCGAAGGGCTGGAGTTCCTCTTCGGTGCGCTCACCCCGGGCGGCGACCGGCGGTTCACGCCGTTCTGGGCGCACAGCCGCGCCCAGGAGAAGCGAGCCTTCGAGGAGTTCGTGGACTTCGCCGCCGCGCGGGTCGCCGAGCACCCCGGCTCGCACGTCTACCACTACGGCCCGTACGAGGTCACCGCGATCAAGCGGCTCGCGGCCGTGCACGGCACCCGCGAGGAGACCGTCGACCAGCTGCTGCGCGGGGGCGCGCTGGTGGACCTGCACACGGTGGTCCGCAAGGCGTTGCGGGTCTCGCAGCGGTCCTATGCGATCCGGCACCTCGAGCCGCTCTACCGGCCCGGCACCCGTGAGGGTGACGTGAAGACCGCGCTGTCGGACGTCGAGGCGTACGAGGAGTACCTGGTGCTGGCGCGGTCCGCCGAGCCGGACCGCGCGGAGGAGTTCCTGCGCGGCATCGCCGGGGACAGCGAGGAAGACTGCGTCTCGGCGCTGCGGCTGTCCGAGTTCCTCCACCAGGTCCGGACCGACGCCGGCATCGCACTCGCGGCCCCGGCGGAGGAGTCGCCCGAGGACGCGTTGCTGCGTCAGGCCGAGGAGGACGTCGCCGCCGAGCGCCGGGCCGAACGGGCCGCGCGACTGGCCGCGCTGGTCGACCCGCTGCTCGACGGGCTGCCGGACGACCCGGGCGAGTTCACCGGCGACGAGCGGGCCCGCGCGCTGCTGGCCGCGGCGGTCGGCTACCACCGCCGCGAGACCAACCCCGCATGGTGGGAGTACTTCCGCCAGCTGGCCGCCCCGCTCGGCGACCTCGAGGTCGACACCTCGTGCACCGTGCCGGTGTCCCTGGAAGCGGGGGAGTGGGTTCCCCCGGCCGGGCGCGTCCGCACCGCGAAGCGGACCCTGGTCCTGGCGTGCGACCCGGACCGGCCGCACCCGTTCGCGCCGGGCGACGAGGTGCGGCTGCGCTACGACGGCGGCACCCGCGACGCCAAGGTCGCGGCCGCGTCGGCGGTGGAGCTGACCCTGGAGGAGAGCTGCCCGCCCGACGCCGCCACCGCCGAGCGGCCGTCCGCGGTGCTGCCGGGCAGCCCGGTGCGACCCTCGCCCAAGGACGAGGCGGTCGCGGATCTCGCGCAGTTCGTCGTCGACGCGCTCCCGGCGCTGCCGCGCCACCCCGGCGTCGACCTGCTCCGCCGGACTCCGCCTCGGCTGCGCGGTGGAGCGGCGCTGCCGGAGCCGGGGACGGACCTGATCGCCGCGGTCATCGACGCGGTCGAAGCCCTCGACGGCTCGACGCTGGCGGTGCAGGGACCGCCGGGGGCGGGCAAGACGTTCCTGGCCGGGAAGCTGATCGCCCGCCTCGTGCGGGCCGGCCGCACCGTCGCCGTCACCTCCACGAGCCACAAGGCCGTGGAGAACGTGCTGAGCGCGGCGAAGAAGAGCGCGCCGGAGCTGCCGTGCGCCAAGCGCGCGAAGCGGACCCCGGATCCGGCCGCGCCGTGGGACCAGCCGAAGAGCAACCCGGCGCTGGCGAAGTGGCGCGAGGAGCACGACACCGGGCACTTGGTCGGCGGCACGGCGTGGACGTTCGCCAACGCCGCGATCCGCGAGGAACCGTTCGACCTGCTGATCATCGACGAGGCCGGCCAGTTCGCCCTGGCCGACGCGCTCGCGGTGTCGATGTGCGCGAAGAACCTGCTGCTGCTGGGCGACCCGCAGCAGCTCCCGCAGGTGGTGCAGGGGACCCACCCGGCGGGCGCGGAGGCGTCGGCGCTGGGCCACCTGATCGGCGAGGCCGACATCATGCCGGCGGCGCTGGGCTACTTCCTCGACGAGACGCGGCGCATGCACCCCGCGGTGTGCGAGCCGGTGTCGAAGCTGTCCTACGCGGGCCGCCTGCGTGCCCACCCGTCGGCCGCCGAGCGCGCCCTCGAGGACATCCCCGCCGGGCTCTACCTGGCCGAGGTCGACCACCACGGCAACACGACCCGCTCGGTGGAGGAAGCCGCGGCGGTCGTCGACATCGTGGCGTCGCTGAACGGTCGCCTGTGGACGGACCACGGCTCGAGCCGCCCGCTGGCCGACACCGACATCGTCGTGGTGGCCCCGTACAACTTGCAGGCGCGGACGGTGACGAGGGCGTTGGCGGACGCCGGCTTCCCGGGTGTGCGGGTGGGCACGGTCGACCGCTTCCAGGGGCAGGAGGCGCCGGTGGTGATCACGACCATGACGTCGTCGTCGGCGCTCGACCTGCCCCGCGGGCTCGACTTCCTGTTGTCCCGCAACCGGTTGAACGTCGCCCTGTCGCGGGCTCAGGTCCTGGCGGTCCTGGTGTGCTCGGCCAAGCTGGTGGAGGCCGACATCCGCACGGTGGACCAGATGCGGCTGGTGGCGGGCATGATCGGCTTGATGAGCGGAGCCCGGCCCTGGCCGGCCGACGGTGGCATCGCTCGGCCGAGCTGTTCGTAGCGGCGATTCCGGATCCCGGACCGCCCGCTCCTCGACCCGGTGCGAAACCGGAGGCGGTCCGGCCGAACAGCTGCTGGGCGACGGTCTTGCACACTTCGGCCCCGTAGAAGGAAATCCACGGCGAGCCAGCCCTTGACCATGGACTCGGCCGTGTTGCGCAGAGTTCCGCCGCCGACTACGACACCCGTGTTCTGCTCGCGCAACGCACAGGACCACTCTCCTCGGACGTCGACCGCCACCTCGGCGTTCGCCGGACGACCACGGGCATACGCATCGAACCTTCTTCGGTGGGCTGAGGCACCGATAGCGCGATGGCGGGGACGAAGAAGTGGTGACGAAGCGCATCAATGAGCGTGTCGGGAACCCGATCCGCTCATTTACCGGATCCTCGCCTGAGCACGCAGCTGCTCGGCCATCCGCTCGAGCTCGGCCGCGGCCGCCGGCGAGGCGCTCGCGAGTCCGCTGTGCGCGGCCGTCGAACCTCGCAAGAAGCGCCGCAACATCGCCACCAGCAGCCCTTCCGGCAGCGTCCGCAGCGCGACGAACCCGCGGGGGACCGGCGGCGTCGGCAGGGCGGCCAGGTGCTGCCGCATGAGACGGACCATGCGGCGGACCGCGGCCGGGTCGCCGGCCAGTGCCGCCGGGCCGCCCGCCGCGTGCGCCGCCTGCTCGAGCGGCACCGCGAACGCGGCGTGCGTCTTGAGCCAGGCGTCCATCCGCGGCTCGGCCCTGGCGTTGATCCCGGCGGTGCGCACCGCTCGCACGATCCGGTCCAGCCGCGGGGTGGTGCGGCCGTCGGGTTCGCCGATCGGCATCGGGCTCAGGCGGGTCAGGAAGGTGGCCGGGCGGAGGCGGACCACGTCGCCGTCCATCGTGCCGGCGAACACGGGGAACCCGAGCAGCACGCGCTCGGGGCCGATCACCGCGCCGAGCGGCGCCGGGCCGGCCGCCCACTGGTGCAGGAACAGCACGTCGCCGTCGAGACCGGCGAGCGACGGCAGCACCGCGTCCACCTGGTGGGCGCGCACGAAGACGGCGATCAGGTCGTACCCGCCGGCCGGGTGCTCGACCACCGGCACCGGTACTCGCCGGACGACCTGGCCGGTCCCCTCGGCGAGCCGCACGCCGTGCCGGCGCAGGGCGGCCAGGCGCTCGCCGCGGGCGAGGAGCGAGACGTCGTGCCCGGCCTCGTGCAGCCGGGCGGCGAACGGGGTGCCGGTGACCCCGGCGCCGTACACGAGCAGTTTCATGGCAACCCTCATTCATACGTTCGTTTGAATCATACGTATGTATAGTAGGCACGCATGGCGTCACCCGACACCCGCACCCAGCTGCTCGACGCGGCGGAACGCCTCTTCGCCGAACGCGGGTTCCGCGGCACCTCGATCCGCGCGATCACCGACCTGGCCGGAGCGAACCTGGCCGCCGTCGGGTACCACTTCGGGTCGAAGGCGGGGCTCCTGGTCGCGGTCGTCCGCCGCGTGATCGAGCCGATCACCGCCGCGCAGCGCGCCGGGCTCGACCGGCTGCTCGCCCGGACACCGGACCCGACGGTCACCGACCTGGTGGAAGCGTTCGCGGGGCCGCTGTTCGACGAGATGCCGGCCGGCGACGAAGGCGGCGCCCGCACGTCCCGGCTGATCGTGCGGATCATCGGCGACCCGGCCGAGGAGATGCGCGACTGGACCGGCCCGGCCGACGACGCGGTCCGCGACCGCTACCTGGCCGCGTTCGGGCGCGCACTACCCGGCCTGTCCGCGGAGGAGCTGTGGTTCCGGATCCGGGGGGTCCTCGCCGTGACGGCCGTGGACCGCGTCGAGGTCTACAACCAGGACGTCCCGGGGTGCTCGTCCCCGGTGGCGGGCGAGGCGGCCCGGCGCTGGGCGATCACGTTCCTGGCGGCGGCGATGAGCGCGCCGCCGACCGGCGCCTGACGGCCGGTCAGAGCAGTCCGGCGGTGGCGGCGTGCGCGGCGGCCGCGGCTCGTGAGGACACGCCGAGCTTGCCGCGGATGTTCGACACGTGGCGGTGCGCCGTGTGGGCGCTGATCCCGAGCCGGTGCGCGATCTCCTGATCGCTCAACCCTTGCGCGACCAGGCGCAGCACCTCGAGTTCGCGCTCGGAGAGGTCGGGGTGCGGCGAGCCGTTCCGGCGGGCTCGACGGCCGGCGCCGAGGAACTCCCGCACGGCGTGGGCGAGCGATTCCGCGTCCCCGCGCCAGGGCAGGTGGTCGGGGCCGTCGAGCGGGACGAAGCCGGCGCCCGGGATGCGGGTGGCGACGTCGCGGCCCAGGGCGAACGGGATCGCGCGGTCGTCGCGGCGGTGCAGCACGAGGGTCGGGACCTCGATCGCCGCCAGCCGGTCCCGGACGTCGAACGCGTACACCGCCTCCAGCGAGCGCACCGCCTGCTCCGCGGTCAGGGCGGCGCGCTGGAAGCGGACGAACTCGTCGCGCTCCGCCGCGGTCGCCGTCGGCAGGAACAGGTCGGCGAGGACCCGGGAGCCCACGCCCCAATGGCGCCCGACGAGCGCCAGCAGGGAATCCCGCGCTTCCGCCGTGGCGATCTCGGCGCCGCGGGCGTAGCTGCCGTACAGGACGAGGCGCTCCACCCGCTCCGGGTGGGCCGCCGCGTACGCCATCGCGGCGCAGCCTCCGGACGAGCCGCCGAACAGGCTCACCTTCTCCCCGGCCGCGTCGACGACCGCGCTCAACGCCGCCACTTCGTCGGCCAGCGAGGTGATCAGCGGGCCGGCGGGGTCGGACATGCCGACGCCGGGCCGGTCGTAGCGGACGAGCGTGAACCGGTCGGCGAACAGCTCGGCGAACCGGCGGAACAGCGGGTTCCGCCAGTCCAGCTCGAGGTGCCCGCACCACCAGCCCCCGACGACGAGGGGCGGTCCCGCGCCGAGGGCGGCCCAGGCGACCGGGCGGTCGCCCGCGGCGGTGAAACGCACGACTTGGTCCGGCCCCGGCATCCCCCGAGCGTAAGCCGTGGCCCGTTCCGGCCAGCGCGCGCAATGGCACGGGCAGGCGATGCGACGGCCGGGCGGTGGCTGGTGGACTGCCTCCCATCGGCAGGGCGAAGGAGTAACGATGGCCGGAAAAGACAGGGACGGGCTCGGGGAACGGTTCGGGGCGGCGCTGTACGAACCGTTCCTGCGCCGGGGGGAGCGGCTGGGCATGACCGGCCGGCGCGCGGAGCTGCTGCGGCGTGCGCACGGGCAGGTGGTCGAGATCGGGGCGGGGACCGGGCTCAACGTCCCGCACTACCCGGCGTCGGCGCGGGTCGTGCTCACCGAGCCCGTCCCGGCGATGTACCGGCGGCTCGAAAAACGGCTGCGCGGCCGAGCCGGCGTGCGGTCCGAGCGAGCGCAGGCCGACGCGCTGCCGATGGCGGACGCCAGCGTCGACACGGTGGTGTCGACGCTGGTCCTCTGCACGGTGCCCGACGTCGATCGCGTGCTGGCCGAGCTCGTGCGGGTGCTGCGGCCCGGCGGTCGGCTGCTGTTCTGCGAGCACGTGCGCGCCGAGGACCCGAAGCGGGCGCGCCGGCAAACGCGGCTGGCGGGGCCGTGGGCGGCGTTCGCGCAGGGGTGCCGCTGCGACCGCGACACCGTCGCGCTCGTCAAGCAGCGGTTCGACATCGAGGAGCTGAGCACGGCGCGCTGGCGCGGGATGCCGTCGGTGGTCCACCCGCTGATCATCGGGTCGGCGACGCCCACCCGGTGACGGCGCCTGCCTCCGGCCAGCGGCCTTCTTGGTGTCGTCCTGGCCGGTCCAGAAGTACGGGACCGGCCAGGACGTCTTCGCCGCGCAACCCGATCCGCTCGGGCTCCCAGGTGCCCGGGCAGGTGGGTTTCGTCGCCGACCAGAGTCAGTTCGCCGTCGTAGCCGCGTTTGCGCAGGTTTTCGGCGGTGGTCAGGCCGGCGGCCGAAGCGCCGGCCACGACCACCCGCCGGGGACTCATTCCTCGATCCGGATGGCCGGCGCGGGGCAGATCGCGGCCGCTTCCCGGACGTCGGCGGCGGCGAGCACGCACTGCCCGGACGCGACGCAGGCGTCCTGGTCGATGCTCACCTTCACGGGCTCCTCTGTGGACGGTCGGGCTACCAGGTGACGGGCAGTTCGTAGACGCCGTAGACCTGGCCGTCGTGCTTGAAGGGGAGTTCGTCGATGCCGGTGGCGAGGCTCAACGCCGGGATGCGGCGGAAGAGGGTCGAGTAGGCGACCTGCAGTTCCACCCGGGCGAGCGGCTGCCCGAGGCACTGGTGCACGCCGAAGGCGACGTGCCGGCGGGCGTCGCGCGTGATGTCGAGCTTGTCGGGGTCGGCGAAGACCGCGGGGTCGCGGTTGCCGACTTCGCCGGCGAGCACGATGCCTTCGCCGGCGCGGATCGTCTCGCCGCCGTACTCGATGTCGTCGAGCGCCACCCGCCGGCGTCCCATGTGGACGATGGTGAGGTAGCGCAGCAGCTCCTCGACCGCCCCGGCGACCAGTTTCGGGTCGTCGGTCTCGCGCAGCGCCGTCAGCTGGTCCGGGTGCCGGAGCAGGGCCGCCGTGCCCAGGGCGATCATGTTGGCGGTGGTTTCGTGCCCGGCGACGAGCAGGAGCATGCCCATCGCCGCGGCGTCGCGCCGAGTCAGCTCACCGGTGCGGACGCGCCGGGCGGCGAGGTCGGAGAGCAAGTCGTCGGCGGGTTCGGCGAGCTTGCGGCCGATGAGGTCGTCGAGGTAGCCGATGAGGCGCTGCTGCGCGGCCACCGATTCCGCCGGGCCGGCGTCGCGCTTGACGAGGAGCCGGCTGTTCTCCTGGAAGAAGCCGTGGTCGGCGTAGGGCACGCCGAGCAGCTCGCAGATGACCAGCGACGGCACCGGGAGCGCGAAGGCCTGCACCAGGTCCACGGGTTTCGGGCCGGCGAGCAGGTCGTCGAGCAGCTGGTCCACGACGCGCTGGACGGCGGGCCGCAGCGCCTCGATCCGCTTGATGGCGAACGGCGCGGTCACCATCCGCCGCAGGCGTGCGTGGTCCGGGTCGTCCATGGAGATGAACGTGCGCGCCTGGGTGCGCCGGGCCACCATGGCCGGGCTCGAGCTCGGGTAGCCGTCCCGGGTGGGATCGGCGCTCACCCGCCGGTCGGACAGCAGGGCGCGCACGTCTTCGTGCCGGGTGACCAGCCACGGTGTGCTGCCGTCCCACAGCTTGATCCGGGTGAGCGGCGCGGTTTTCTGCAGCCCGCGGATCTCGGGCGAGGGGTCGAACGGGCAGCCCTTCGCCCGCGGCGCGGGGTATTCCGGCAGGGACTCGAGCGTGGTGGTCATGGCTCTCCCTTTCCGTAGGCGGTCGCCTACGTTCGGTGACGGGGTGCGGGCATGGCGAAACCCGGCGCGAACCGGGTGGTGGTCAGGCTCCGGCGGGCTGGGAACTGGGGTCGCGGGCGGCGTCGACGAGCCGGCGGACCACCGGCAACGCCACGTTCATGGCCAGCCGCAGCGCCGCCGCGTCTTCTTCGGGCAAGGCCGCCAGCAGTTCGGCGAGGCGCCGGTGGCGGTCGTCGCGCCGGGCCGCGAGCAGCGCGCGGCCGGGTTCGGTGAGCGCGACCAGGGACGCGCGCCCGTCCTCCGGGTCGCTGATCCGGGACACGAGCCCGTGGCGCTCCAGGCGCTGGACGAGCTGGCTCATCGACGGCTGGCTGACCGCTTCCGCCGTGGCGAGCGTGGTCAGGCGGAGCGGGCCTTCGCGCTGAAGCCGGGCCAGTGACGCCAGAGCCGTGATCGACAGGCCTTCCCGGCCGGTCAGGTGCCGGAGGACAAGACCGGCCATCTCATCCAGTGCGTCCGCGACGTCGTCCATGGTTCAACTTGTATCACTGGGCTATGTGAATGTCCAACGCGCACGGTGGTGGATTGTGTACTATGGGCGAAGTTGCATAGTTAGCATGTACAACTATGAGTCGGTCCGGGTCACTCGCGCGGGAGAAGCGCCGTACCCGGGCCACGCGAGGCGTCCCCGGTCGGCGAGGTACTCGATGTGCGCGACGGTCTCGGCCACCGCGCTCAGCCGCATGTAACCGATCTCCGGCCACGGCCGTGACCACGTCAGCCGCGTGGCGATCTCCCACGGCGTCGGCCGCCCGTGCTCGCCGACGACGGCGAGGATTTCCGCGCATCGCCGCTCGTGGTGTTCGCGCAGTCCTTCGCTGCGCCGGGCGAGCCCGCGGAAGCGGTACTCGTGCGCGGGCAGCGCGTCGTGGTCGTCGAAGGTCGCGGTCCGCTCCAACGAGCGGAGGAACTGCCCCAGGGGTGGCTCGGCGGCGCCCGGCCACGAACCGATCGCCGGGGTGATCCGGGGCAGCACGTGGTCGCCGGTGAGCAGCAGCTGAGCGTCGGGCTCCTGCAAGCACAGGTGGCCGGGGGTGTGCCCGGGCGTCCACACGGCCCGCAACCGGCGGCCGCGCACCGGGACGAGGTCGCCGTCCTCCAGCAGGACGTCGGGTTCGGGGAGTTCGCCGGCCGGGCGCGGGGCGCGCTCGAGCGTGCCGAGCAGGTCGGCGATCTCCGCCTCGGGCGCTCCGCAGCCGCGCAGCCACGTCGTGATTTCGGTCCGGGTGTCGCCGTGTTCGTCGCGCCGGCGCTGGGGTAGCGTGTCGCGTTCGGCCGGGTGCATGCCGATCCACGCGCCGGATTCGGCGCGCAGGCGGCCGGACAGCCCGTGGTGGTCGGGGTGGACGTGCGTGGTCACGATCCCGGCGACGTCGGCGGTCGACGCGCCGGCGGTCGCGAGCCCGCCGAGCAGGGCCGTCCAGCCTTCGTCGGTGTCCCAGCCGGGGTCGACGACGACCAAGCCGTCGTCGGCGGGCACGAGGTAGGACAGCGTGTAGCGCAACGGGTTGTCCGGAATCGGCACCGGCACCGACCACAGCCCGCCCGGCAGCTTCTCCACCGGCGGCGGCCGCCGCGCCAGCCACGCCGCCCGCTGCTCGATCCCGAGCACCTCGATCCCCGGATCGACCGCCATCGCGCACCTCCCCACGAGATACTGAACAAGGTGCGTCCAGTAATCACCCGACCCTATACTGACCGAATTCCGTTCAGCAATGATCGGGCCGGGACGAGGTGAGGCGCATGACGGGCGAGGCCGCGATCGCCGGTCGCCCGCGCGATCCCGAGGTCGACCGGCGGGTTCTGCGCGCGGCCGCGGAGGTCTTCGGCGAGGACGGCTGGGGCCGGTTCACCGTCGACTCCGTGGCCCGCCGCGCCGGAGTCGGCAAGGCGTCGATCTACCTGCGCTGGCCGAACAAGAAGGAACTGCTGACCGGCTGCCTGGAAGCGCGGATCACGCCGGTCGCCGACATCGACACCGGCTCGGTGCGCGAGGACCTGGTCCGGCTCGCGGAGCAGCTGCTGACCGCGTTCTTCGGCGAGTCGGGCCGGGCGACCACCCGGCTGCTGCTGGAGGCCGACCGGATCCCCGGCGTCGCCGAGCGCGTGGCCCGGCTGCGGCAGGCGGAGGTGCTTGCCGCGCGGTCGATCGTCCGGCGCGGCATCGCGCGCGGTGAGCTGCACCGCGACACCAGCGTCACCCTGCTGCTGGACGCCGTCGTCGGTGGCTGCCTCAACCACGCCTTGGCGACCCCGGCCCACCTGCGGCCCCAGGTCGCCGCCGGCCTGACCGACTATGCGGGCCGGCTGGTGGACTTCGTTCTCGGCGCCGTCAGCCGGTGAAGGGCGTCCGGACGTCGCGGCGGTGGCACGGGCGAAGTGCCGAGGGGGGCTGCGGCCGGGCCATCGCCAGCCAGATGTCCTGCACCGCCGGCCGTCCGCGGGCCGGCACCGTCGAAGCGGCCGGGGCGTGCCCGTCCGCCGTGGTGATCAGGACGTACGAGCCCGCGCGCGGGGCTTCCAGCGTGAACGCGCCGCCGGCCGTCGACGTCGCCCGGGCGGTCTGCCGGCCGTGGGCGTCGACGAGGGTCAGGCTCGCTCCGGGCAGGGGTGCGCCGCCCGAACCGTGGACGCGGCCGTGGATTTCGGTGACGCACGGTGCGGCGGGCTCGGCGAGCTGACCGGGTTCCTCGCCGGTGGCGATCTCGTGCAGGAGCCGCCGCAGGTGGATCAGCTCGAGCAGCACGGGCGCGTCCGCGCGGGAGCAGTGCAGGGAAAGCGTGACTTCGGCGAGGCCGAGCAGGGCGGCCGGATCCCGCTCGCCGGGGTCGGCGACCGCGGTCGCGACGTCGGCGAGCGCTCGCGACGAAGAAGATCATGTAGGCGTAGGACAGGCGCTGCAGGTAGAAGCCGCAGAACATGCTGCCGACGATGACCACGAGCACCGCTGTGGTGTTCCCGGCGGTCAGGTGGGCGAGCGCGATGCCGGCGCCGAGGCCGACCAGCGTGCCCAGCACGCGGTTGACGGACTTGAGGAACACCTCCGAGCGGGTCGCCGTGCCGGTGAACGCGACGAACGCGGCGATCACTGCCCAGTAGTAGCGCTGCTCGGACAGCAGCCGTCCGAGCACGATGGCGAGCCCGCCGGCCACGGCGACCTGCACGGCCTGGCGGGTGGTGAAGTCCAGGCGGCGCAACGGGTTCCACGCCCGGCCGCGGGGTTCGACGTCGCCGGCCGCGGCGGCCGAACCCGGCAGCGCGCCCAGCGCGATCGTCACGGCGGTTCGAAGTCGGCGGTTTCGGCGAGCCCGTCGCGGTCGGCGCGGCGGACGACGCCGAGGTAGTCGGTGACCGCCACGGCCACCAGCCGGGCGGGGGAGGTGCCCGCGTGCGCCAGCAGCGCTTCGGCGGCGCGCCCGGCGGCGGCGTAGTCGTTGCGGGCGAACAGGTCGAGCACGCGCGCCGCGCTCTGGCCGAGGTCCCGGTCCGGCTCGGCGGCCAGCTGGGTGCAGGCGGTGACGAGCAGGTCGATCGCGAGCTGCGCGTCGATGGTCGTGCGCCGGATCGCCGCCGGCGGGACGGCGTCCGGCAGCACGGGCACTTCGGCCGACCACGCCTCGATCATCAGCGCGGACTCGGCGAGCCGGGCCTGCGCCGCGTGGACCCGCCGCACCGACCGGCCGTCTTCGAGCAGGGTGGCGCAGCGCCGGACGACCGTGCGGGCCCGGGCGCCGAACGCGCGGCGCGTGCGGGCGAGGGTGCGGCCCGGGTGGCCGCGCAGCACCGTCAGCGACAGCAGCAGCACCCAGACGCTCGCGATGACGACGGCGACGAGCATGGCGGGCAGGCCGTCGAGGGTGGCGTGCAGGAACGCGGCGAAGAAGTAGCCCATCCAGACCATGAAGCCGTAGAAGAAGAACGGGATGCCGAACCGCCGGACGAACACGGCGGCGAACATCACGACGACGAACACCGCGAGCATCAGGTCGGTGTGCGGGGCGACCAGGACGCCGACCAGCATCCCGAGCCCCATGGCCACGGGGAACAGTGCCGCGGTCCGCACCTTGGGCCACACCGCGGTGCCGGACAGGGCCATCGACCCCATCATCGCGGTGATGGCGCCGAGCAGGACAGCGACCAGGGTGGCTTGCGGCCCGGCTCCGGTCAGTGTCGCGTAGCCGTACAAGACGGCGAGGCCGGTCGTCATGGCGACGGCGGCCGAAACCGCGCTCCACAGCCGCGTCAGACCCGGATCGGAGCCCATCGCCTTGTCCCTGATCCGGTGGATCGTCCTCGCCGCGCGTCCCATCCGAGTGACTTCTCCCGCCCTTCGCCATAGATGTCGGTATCATGCCGACATTTATCGGTATGATACCGACATGGCTTGCGGCCGGGCAATCGGCCGGAAGGGAGGTTTCCGGCATGGACGCGCTCGACCTCATCGAGGCCCACACCGCGGTCATGGTGCGCAACTTCGAGCTGCTGAGCCGCCGGACCGACATCTACGACGAGGTCGACCGCGCGGGCTACCTCCTGCTGCGCACGCTGGAGGCCACCGGGCCGGCGGACATCACGACGCTGGCGGCGAAGCTCGGCCTGGACCCGTCGACGGTCGGCCGCCAGGTGTCGGCGATGACGACGGCCGGCCTGGTCGAGCGCGCCCCGGCCACCGGCGACCGCCGTCGGAGCATCGTCGTGGCGACGGCGGAGGGGCAGGCACGCGCCCGCCGGGTGCACGACCGCCGCCGGGCCAACCTGGCCGAGATGTTCGCGGGCGTGCCGGAGGAACAGCTACGGGTGATCGGGGAGTCGTTCGCCCGCTACAACCAGGCGGTCGCCCGCCAATACGACGTGAGCCTCTTGCCGGACTGAGCGCGCGGAACCCGGGTTCGGTAGCGCCCGGCCCGGTGCAGCCTGGGGTTGTTCCGCGGCCGAGCCGCCCTTCGAGAGTCCGGAGTACATCGATGCCGGCCGTGCAGGACATCGCCGCGCCGACCCACCGCGGCCCGGTCGCTCTCGCCCGCGGGTTCCTGACCGGCGGCGTCGTCGGAGGGACGCTGAGCGCGTTCGTCGTCGGCATCATCATCGAGCGGGTGCCGCTGATCCTGGCGAGCCTGGGACTTCCGCTCGTCTACGGCGGGCTGCTCTTCGTCGCCGGCATCCCGCGGCGTACCCGGGAAGCGGCGGTCGTTCCCCGCGTGGCGCTCGCGAAGGTCGAGAGCCTGCGCGCGGGCGGCACCGAAACGGGCGACGTGCCGGTCGACTTCGTCCTCACGGTCGCCCCGGACGAGGCGCCGTCGTTCCGGGTCGAAGTGACCCACCACGTCAACCTGGTCGACCTCCCGGGCCATCGGCGGGGAGACGTCGTCGTGGTCGAGTACCCGCCGGACCGGCCGTGGAAAGCCCGGATCGTGCCGCGCCCGGCGCCGGAGTGGGAGCGGCGGAAAGCGGGTGCCGTCGTCGAATCCGCCCCGGAGTCCACTCTGGTGCGGACTCCGCCGGAGGGCGGTGCGGTCGGAGCGGTCACCTCGACGGGATTGCTGCTCGCCGCCGCCGTCGTCTTGGTGCTGTTCCGTGCCGAGCTGTTCGGCCCGGAGACCTCCGAGCGGCCGCCCGAGTCGTCGGCCACGTCGGTCACGTCGTCTTCGGGCTCGGCGACCGTGACCGTGGGGCCGGACCAGACCCTGCTGGACGCGGGGGAGCTGCGCCGGGTCGTCGAGTCCCTGGCGCGGACCGCGGACGTTTCCCAGGTGCTCACCGCGGTCGTCCAGGACCGGCGGCTGTCGGTGGTGTTCGCGCCCACCGGCGTGGCCGTCCCGCGGTTCGACCTGCGCACCCTGCCCGTCGACCGCCTCCCGGACCTGGTCCGGAAGGCCACGAGCACCCTGGACGTCGGCTCCCCGCGGACCTGGCAGGTCACGGCGGACCCGTTCACCGTCCGCGTCACCGTGACCGGCCCCGAGGGCAGTTCCTCCCTCACCGCGGACGGTGGATGACGGAACGCTCGCGGGGCTGCGGCCAGCCCGCCACGTGGGCGGTGTGCTCCACCCGGTGCCGGGCCGGCTCGACGTCACCCTCGATGGTGACGTCGGCGGCGCCGGTCACGGGGAGCCGGCGGGTCAGCGCCGGCAGCCAGTGATTTCGCCGGACCGCGGACGGTCACGTCGGCGGTGCCGCTGCCAGGCTGCTCACGATTCGAGAACCTACCGGAGGATCCTCCTCGACCGGCCGGCTCAGAGCGTGCCGGTGAGGGCCTGCAGCCCGAGGCTCGTCGCGGCGACGGCGAGCCAGAGCAGCCCGCCGAGCAGCAGGGGCCGGGCACCCGCGCGGCGCATGTCCGCCAGGCGCAGGGAAAGCCCGATCCCGGCCAGCGCCGTGGTGATCAGGAACGCGCCCAGCGCCGAAAGCGCGGGGTGCCACGACGCGGGGATGACGCCGAGGCTGTTCAGCGCGGCCGCGGCGAGGAAGCCCAGCAGGAACAGCGGAACGATCCGGCGCCAGGGCATCGCGGCCACGGTCGAACCCGGGCCGGCTCGCCGGGCTTCGCGGCGAGCCTTGAGGAGGGCCAGCACAATGACGATCGGGATCAGGGTGAGTGTGCGGGTGAGCTTGACGACGATGCCGTGGGCCCCGGCGTCGCCGCCGTAGGCGAAGGACGCGGCGACGACCGAGGAGGTGTCGTTGATCGCGGTGCCGGCCCAGAGGCCGAAGGCGTGCGGGCTCAGGCCGAGCAGGTGCCCGAGCGGCGGGAACAGCAGCACCGCGGCGATGTTGAAGGTGAAGATCGTGCCGAGGGCGTAAGCGACGTCGGCTTGTTTCGGCTTGAGGACGGCGGTGGTGGCGGCGATCGCGGACGCGCCGCAGATCCCGGTGCCGACGCCGATGAGGGTCCGGGTGTCGCCGCGGACGCCGAGCCACCGGCCGAGCAGCCACGCGCCGCCGAGGGCGACGGCGAGGGTGCCGAGCAGCACCGGCAGCGAGCCGCCGCCGACCGTCAGCACCTGGTGCAGCGACAGGCCGGTACCCAGCACCACGATCGACGACTGCAGCACCGGCTTCGACGCCACGGCGTAGCCCGGCGTCCACCGCTCGGCGCGCAGTCCCGGTACGACGGCGGCGGCGAGCGCGCCGAGCAGGATGCCGAAGACCGGGCCGCCGACGACCGGGACCAGGGTGCCCAGCCCGGTCGCGACCGCGGCGACCGCGACGGCGATCAGCAGGCCCGGTACTGATGGCGTCGGCCGGGTCGGCTCCGCCGTGGCCGGCGTCGCGACCACTCCGACCTGAACCATCGACCCTCCCGAGGCAAAATGTACGTACATTCAACTTAGATGATGTACGGACATTTGGCCACGGGTAGGGTCGGGCGCGACGAGCCGGGGAGGAAGCCATGCCACCGCGGACGCTGAGCCGCTCCGGCTCCGAGCCGCTCTGGCGCCAGTTGAGGCGCGAGCTGCTGGCCAGGCTCGACGCCGGGGAGTTCACCGACCAGTTCCCGGGTGAACTGGCGCTGGTCGAGGACTACGAAGTGAGCCGCAGCACGGTGCGGCAGGCGCTGCGGCAATTGCGGGCGGACGGGGTGATCGTCGCCGAGCGGGGGCGGCAGCCGCGGGTGGCGCCGCCGGCCGAGATCGCCCAGCCGCTGGGGGCGCTCTACAGCCTGTTCGCCTCGGTGGAGGCGGCCGGGCTTTCGCAGCACAGCGTCGTGCGCACGTTCGACATCCGGGCGGACGCGCTCGTCGCCGAGCGGCTGGAGCTCGAGGCGTCGACGCCGCTGGTCTACCTGGAACGGCTGCGGCTCGCCGGCGACGAGCCCCTGGCGCTGGACCGCGTCTGGCTTCCGGCCGACCTGGCGAAACCGTTGCTGCAGGCCGACTTCACGCACACCGGGCTCTACGCCGAGCTCGCGCGGCGGACCGGGGTGCGGCTCGACCACGGCCGGGAAGAGGTGCACGCGGTCATTCCGACCGCGGCCGAGCGCGCCCAGCTCGCCTGCGCGCACGACGTCGCGGCGTTCGCGATCAACCGGCTCAGCCATGCCCGCGGCCGCCCGGTGGAGTGGCGGCACACCCTCGTCCGCGGCGACCGCTATTCGCTGACCGCGGAGTTCTCGGCCGCCGGCTACCGGCTCGTGTGACGTCCGGGGCCGCGCGAGCCGTGGCTACCCGATGGTCACCGCGGCGTCGTGGAACGCCCGGCGGACCGCCGAAACGTCCCGGGCCCGGCTCGGGTGCACGCGGTTCGTCAGCAGCACGTAGTACCGGCGGCGGGCGGGCTCCACCCACAGGCTCGTGCCCGTGAACCCGGTGTGGCCGTAGGAATCCGGCCGCAGGGCGGTACCGACGGGCGAGCCGGGGACGTCCAGTCCCTGCCACGCCAGACCGCGGCGCAACCCCTGCGTGTGGCACGCGATCATCTCCGCGTGCGTCTCCGGCTTCAGCAGCGGGGACGCGCCCGCCGCCAGGATCCGGCCCAGGCGGGCCACGTCCGCCAAGGGTGCGAACAAGCCCGCGTGCCCGCAGATCCCGCCCAGCACCACCGCGTTCTCGTCGTGGACCTCGCCGGTCACGACCCGGCCGCGCCACGGGCAGTCCTCGGTCGCCACCGCGTCGTCCACCGGGCCGAACCCCGTGTCCCGCAGGCCCGCCGGGGTCGTCACCAGGTCCTCGACCAGACGATCCAGCGGCCGTCCCGAAGCCGCCGAGGCGATCAGGCCCAGCAGGATGAACCCCTGCGACGAGTACTCCACCCGGCTGCCCGGCGGGGCCGGCAGCGGGGTCGTCCGGATCGCTTCCAGCAGGTCCGTCCGCGTCGGGAAAGTGCGCCACAGCGGGGTCCCGCCGGGCAGGCCCGAGGTGTGGGTCAGCAGCTGCCGCACGGTGATCGACGCTTTGTCGGTGCCCCGGTACGACGGCAGGTGACGGGGGAGCGGGTCGTCGAGGGACAGCGCGCCGGCCTCCGCCAGGGCCGCCACCACGATGCCCGCCACCGGCTTGGTCACCGAGGCCAGGTCCCACCGGCTCGCCTCCGTGACCGGCGGCCCGTCCCACCAGCGCGTGCCCAGCATTCCCTCGTCGAGCACCTCGTCCGCCGTGCCGACCGACCACGCCGCGGCCGAGAAGACCCGCGCGTCCCGCGCCCGGGTCAGCAGTTCAGCGAGCATCGACCGCTCGCAACGTCGTCCCGGCGAGCACCGCCGAGAGCCGGTTCGCCGCCTCGGCCACCAGCGGGCCCAGCACGTCGAAGCTCGACGGCTGCAGCGTGAACGTCAGCCCGGACACGCTCACCGCGCCGACCACCGCGCCGCCGGCGTCCAGCACCGGGGCGCCCAGGCAGCGCACGTGCGCCTCGAACTGCTCGTCGTCCACCACGTAACCTGCACTGTCCACAGTGGCCAGTTCGGCCCGGATCGACGCCGGTTCGGTCATCGTCTTCGCGGTCCGCGCCTCGAGAGGGCCGCCGAGTACCGCGTCCACTTCGGACTCGGGCAGGCGCGAGAGGATGGCGCGGCCGACCGCCGTGCAGTACAGCGGCACTTCGCCGCCGGGCCGGGTGTTGAGCTGGTACGCCTGGTCCGGCTCGAGCTTCTCGACGTACACCGCCCGGTCGCCGTGGCGTACCGCGTAGTGCACCGTGTGGCCGGTCCGCCGCTGCAGGTCGGCCAGGACCGGCCGCAGCGGCCGCGTGCCCGCCAGCGCCGCCGCCGAGAGCCCCAGCAGCCGCGGGCCCACGGCGTAGTGCCCGCTGCCCGCGCCCACGGCGTACCCGGCCTCGGCGAACGTCTGCAGCATCCGGTGCACGGTCGGTTTCGGCAGGTCACAGGCCTGCGCCAGGTCGGCCAGCCGGTGCGGCCCGCCGGGGCCCGCCAGTGTCGCCAGCACCTCCAGGGCCTTCTCGACCGCGCCTCGGGATGTGGGGGAAGCGTTGACAGCGTGGTTCACGGCGCCTAGCTTAGCGCAATCGCGTTCCATTTGACGGAACGCTCTTCCGCGAGACGGAAAGGAGGCGCCGTGTCCCCACTGTCGCGCCGCGACGCCCTGAGGCTCGGCGGGCTCGCGCTCCCCGCGCTGGCTCTGCCGGGACTGCTGTCCGCGTGTGGCACCGCCGCCGGCGCCACCGGCGGTGTGCTGCGGGTCGCGCAGACGTCGGACCCCAAGACGCTCGACCCGCAGAAGCAGGGCGACATGACCTCGATGAACGTGCTGACCAACCTGTTCGACACGCTCACCACCCGCGGGCCGGACAACCGGCTCGCGCCCGGTCTCGCGCTGGAGTGGTCCTCGCCCGACCCGCTCACCTGGCGCTTCAAGCTGCGCCCCGGCGTCAAGTTCCACAACGGCGAGCCGTGCGACGCCAACGCCGTCGCGTTCAGCATCAACCGCCTGCTCGACCCCGCCACGAAGTCGCCGATCGTCGAGCTGCGCTACGTCAAGCAGGCCGTGGCGGTCGACGCGCTGACCGTGGACCTGCGCTGCGCCCAGCCCGACCCGATCATCCCGGCGAAGGTGTCGCTGTTCGGCGGCGTCGCCGTGCCGCCCGGGTACCTCAAGCAGGTCGGTAACGCCGGGTTCGCGAAGCACCCGGTCGGCACCGGTCCGTTCACCTTCGTCGAGTTCCAGCGGGACCACCAGCTGCGGATGCGCGCGAACCCGGCGTATTGGGGCGGCAAGCCGGCCTTCGACGAGCTGGTGTTCCTCCCGATGGCCGACCCGTCGTCGGCGCTGGCCTCCCTGCAGAGCGACGAGGTGGACCTCGTCGCCAACCTGACCCCGGACGCCGCCTTACAGCTGAAGGGCTACAAGGGCGTCGCCATCCGGAACTTCCCCGGCATCCGCACGTCGTACCTGTCGCTCGACACCACCAGCGGTCCGCTGCGCGACGTGCGCGTCCGCCGGGCGCTCAACCACGCCGTCGACGTGCCGCTGCTGATCAAGGCGGTGCTCGACGGCAAGGCCCGCGAGGTGCCGACGATGTTCCCGCGCGAGTCGTTCGGCTTCGACGCCTCGATCGCGCCGTTCACCCGCGACGTCGGTTTGGCGAAACAGCTGCTCGCCGAGGCGGGTTTCCCGGACGGCTTCGACACTTCGCTCACCGCGCAGACCGCCGATGGCAACCTCGCCGAGGCGATCTCCGGCCTGCTCGCCCGCGTCGGCGTCCGGGCGCGGGTGGACCTGGTCGACGCCGGCACGTACAGCAGCCGGCTCACCTCCAGCAACCGCGGCGCCCTCGGCCCGATCTACCTGGCCGCCAGCACCGGCTGGACGCTCGACGCCGAAAGCCTCGTGCAGTCCAACGTCCGCCACGACCGGCGCCAGAGCCGCTGGCACAACACCGACGCCGACCGCCTGGTCGACGCCGAGGAGCAGTCGCTCGTCCCCGCCGACCGGCAGCGGGCCTTCACCGGCCTGCAGCGGCTTCTGAAGCAGGAGGCGCCGTTCGTGTTCCTCTACCAGATCGACAACGTCTGCGCGGTCAACACGCGTCCACAGTGGACGCCGGGCGTGGTCGGCGTGCTGAACATGGCGAAGGCGGGGGTGACCGCGTGACCACCGTCGCCCGCACCCGCCGCCCGGCGGCCGGCGCCGGCGTGCTGCGCACGGTCGCCACCAAGGTGCTGACCGCCGTCGTCGTGCTGTTCTTCGTGGCCACGGCGGCGTTCTTCCTGGTCCGCCTCTCGGGCGACCCGGTGAAGCTGATCCTGCCGCCGGACGCCACCGCCGCGCAGGAGGCCACGTTGCGCGCGAGCCTCGGGCTCGACCGGCCGCTGCTCACCCAGTACCTCGACTACCTCGGCGGTCTGCCGCGGCTGCACCTGGGCACGTCGCTCGTCTACGACCAGCCGGTCGCCGACGTGCTGCTCGCCCGCGTCCCGGCGACGCTGGAACTGGCCGGTTCGGCCCTGCTGCTGGCCCTGCTGATCGCGATCCCGGCCGGCACGTTCGCCGCGCTGCGCCGGGGCCGCGCGGGCGACACCGGCGTGATGACCGGGGTCCTCGTCGGCCAGTCGACCCCGGCGTTCTGGGTCGGGATCCTGCTGGTCCTCGTCTTCGCCGTCCGGCTGCAGGTGCTGCCCGCCTCCGGCTACGGCGGCTTCGAGCACCTGGTGCTGCCCGCGGTGACCCTGGCCGTGTACTCGGTCGCGGTGATCGCGCGGCTGCTGCGGACGTCGCTGATCGACGTGCTCGGCGCCGACTACATCCGCACGGCCCGGGCGAAGGGCCTCGGCACCGGCGGCGTCGTGTTCGCCCACGGCCTGCGCAACGCCGCGCTGCCGGTGGTCACCGTCGTCGGGCTCGAGGTCGGCTCGCTGCTCGGCGGGGCGATCCTCACCGAGCAGGTGTTCTCGTGGCCCGGCCTCGGCCGGCTCACCGTGGAAGCCATCCAGAACCGCGACTTCCCGCTCGTGCAGGCCGCGGTGCTGTTCTTCGCCGCCACGTTCGTCGTGGTGAACCTGCTGGTCGACCTGTCCTACACGCTGCTCGACCCGAGGGTGAGGGTGACCGCATGACTGCCATCGCTTTTCCGGCGGCCCGGGCCGCGCGCCCGAACGTGGTCCGTGCGGTCTTGCGCAGCAAACTCGGCGTCGTCGCGCTCGCCGTGCTCACCCTGATGGTGCTGGTGGCCCTGTTCGCGCCGCTCATCGCGCCCTACGACCCGGGCGCGCAGGACCTGCTGGTGCGGCTGCACCCGCCTGCGTGGGCGGCCGGTGGCGACGCCTCGCACCTGCTCGGCACCGACCAGCTGGGCCGCGACATCCTGTCCCGGCTCTGCTACGGCGCCCGCGTCTCGCTGCTCGTCGGCGCGTGCGCGGCGCTGCTGGCCGGCGTCGTCGGCGCGGCGATCGGCCTGGTCGCCGGGTTCCTCGGCGGCTGGTTCGACCGGATCCTCATGCGGATCGCCGACATCCAGCTCGCGTTCCCGTCGATCCTGCTCGCGCTGGCCATCGTCGGCTTCCTCGGCTCCGGCCTCTGGTACGTCGTGCTGGTGCTCGGCTTCACCGGGTGGGTGTCCTACGCCCGCGTGATCCGCTCCGAGGTGCTTTCGTTGCGCACCAGGGAGTTCGTCACCGAGGCGCGCGCGATCGGCGTCACCGACTTCACGATCATGCGGCGGCACCTGCTGCCCAACGTGATGGCGCCGCTGGCGACCATCGGCACCCTGCACGTCGCCGCGGCGATCGTGGCGGAGGCGTCCCTGAGCTACCTCGGCCTCGGCGTGCCGAAGCAGACCGTGACCTGGGGCGGCCTGCTCGCCGACGGGCAGCTGTACCTCGGCACGTCGTGGTGGGTGGCCGTGTTCCCCGGGGTCGCGCTGATGCTCACCGCACTGGCCGTCAACCTCACCGGCGACGTGCTGCGCGACGTCGCGGACCCGAAGGCGTACCGCTCATGAGCCTGCTGGAGATCACCGACCTGCGCGTCGAGTTCCACGTGGACACCGGCGCGGTGACCGCCGTCGACGGCGTCAGCCTGGCGGTGGAAGAAGGCGAGACCCTGGCGCTGGTGGGGGAGTCCGGCAGCGGCAAGACGGCGACGGCGCTGTCGGTCCTGCGGCTCAACCCCGAGCCGCCGTGCGTCTACGCGGGCGGTTCGGTGCTCCTCGACGGCCGCGATGTGCTGCGGCTGCCCGAAAAGGAGCTGCGCAAGATCCGCGGCAACGACGTCGCCATGGTGTTCCAGGATCCGATGACGAGCCTGAACCCGGTGAAGCGCGTCGGTGCCCAGGTCGCCGAAGTCGTCCGGAAGCACCGGGGCGCGTCGCGGACCGAGGCGCGCGCGGCGGCCGTGGAAGCGTTGCGGGAAGCCGGGATCCCGGACCCCGAGGGCCGGGCTTCCCAGTACCCGCACCAGCTTTCCGGCGGGTTGCGGCAACGCGTGATGATCGCGATGGCGCTGGTCGGCCGGCCGCGGGTGCTCATCGCCGACGAGCCGACGACGGCGCTGGACGTCACCGTGCAGGCCCAGATCCTCGACCTGCTGGTGGACCTGCAGCGGCGCCACGGCATGGCGATCCTGCTGATCACCCACGACCTCGGGGTCGTCGCCGAAGTCGCCGACCGGGTCGTGGTCATGAACACCGGGCGGGTCGTGGAGACCGGCGACGTGGTGCCGCTGTTCGAGGCGCCGCGGGAGGACTACACGCGCGAGCTGCTGCGTGCGACACCGAAGGTGGAGCGGGTATGACGAACCTGGTCGAAATCCGCGGGCTGCGCAAGGACTACGGCGCGCTGTCCGCTGTGGACGGAGTCGACCTCGACGTCGTCGCGGGCGAAACCCTGGCCGTGGTGGGGGAGTCCGGCAGCGGCAAGACGACCCTGACCCGGCTGCTGCTGCGGCTGCTCGAACCCACCGCGGGCACGGTCCGCTTCGACGGCGACGACCTGTCGGCGCTGCCGCCGCGCCGGCTGCGGAAGGTGCGGCGCCAGATGCAGGTGGTGCTGCAGGACCCGTATTCGAGCATGAACCCGCGCCTGCGCGTGACGGAGATCGTGGGCGAGCCGCTGGTGACGCACGACGCGGCCTTGCGTGGCCGTCGTGGGCGGGCCCGGGTGCGCGAGCGCGTCGCGGAGCTGCTCGACGCGGTCGGCCTGCCGCCGCAGGTGCAGGACCGCTACCCGCACGAGTTCTCCGGCGGGCAACGCCAGCGCATCTCGATCGCGCGGGCCCTGGCGCTTCAGCCGCGGCTGGTGGTGCTCGACGAGCCGACCAGCGCGCTGGACGTGTCCGTGCAGGCCCAGGTCCTGGACCTGCTCGCGGGCCTGCAGCAGCGGCTGGACCTGACGTACGTGTTCGTGTCGCACAACCTCGCGGTGGTGCAGCAGATCGCCGACCGGGTGGCGGTGATGCGCGCCGGGAAGATCGTCGAGCTGGCTGGGTCGAAGGAGCTGTTCCGCGCACCATCGCACGAGTACACGCGGAGCCTGCTGGACGCGGTGCCGAACCCCGATCCGCGGTTGGCGCGGCGGCGGGTGACGGCGTGAGCGGGTCAGTGGTGCGAGAGCACGAGCCCGGCGCCGCCGAGCAGGGCGACGTCGTCGGCCGGGCCGGGGCTGACCACCACCCGGGGTGGCTCGGCCCCGCTTGCCCACGACGAGTCTTCCCGCAGCCGCTCTTCGATGCGCGACCGGAAGTGCTCGCCGCCGTCGGCGGCCTCGCCGTGCAGCACGAACAGGCCCGGTGCGAACAGCTGCTGGATGTTCACCAGCCCGAGCGCGATGTTGGCGGCGTACTCGTCGAGCAGGGGATGCCCGGCCAGCTCGCGCACCGAGTCCGCCTCCAGGCCCCGGCGCGAAGCCTCCGCCCGCAGCCACGGCGTCGTCGCGACGGTCTTCCAGCAGCCCCGCGCGCCGCACGTGCACGGGCGGCCGCTCGCGGCGACCGTCATGTGCGCGCCGCTGCGGCCGCCCGGCGGGGCCAGCACCTCGCCGCCGTAGAGGATCCCCACGCCCAGCACCTCGCCGGTGGACACGGACGCGAACGTGGTGCGGCCGCGGCCTTCGCCGAACCAGCGGTCGCCCAGGACCTGCAGGCGCGCCCGGTGTTCGATGTGGACCGGCACACCGGCCACAGTGGACAGGACGTCCGCGACCGGATAGCCGTGCAGCGCGGGCACTTCGTTGACTTCGATGATCACGCCCGTCGCGGAATCGACGAGACCCGCGGCGGCGACGCCGATGCCGACCGGCGGGGCGGGGAACCGGGTGACCGCGGCCAACGCGGCATCGATCTCGGCCCGGTCGGCCGTGCCGCGCGGGTACGTCGCCTCCGCGCGCCACACGACCACGCCGGACAGCTCGACCAGCGCCGCCCGGACCCGGCCGGGCAGCAGCTCGACCGCACCCAGCAGCGGGCCGCCGGCCTCGGTCGCGGCCGGCGCCGGGACCAGCCGCAGGGCCGGGCGTTCGCCGGTGCTCATGGGGTCACGATGCCACGACCGGCGACGAGAGGGGAGATCAGATGCCCGAACTGACGGGGATGACCTGGCGGGAGGTGCGCTCGGCGGCGCAAAAAGCGATCGCCGTGCTGCCGATCGGCTCGCAGGAACAGCACGCCGGCCACCTGCCGATGGGCACCGACACGATGCTCGCCGAGGCCGTCACCGATCGCGCGCTCGAGCGCCTCGGCGGGGACCCGGCCGTGGTGCGCCTGCCCGCGTTGCCGTTCGGTCACAGCCCGCACCACCTGTTCGCCGCCGCGGTGTCGCTGCGCGCGGCGACGCTGCAAGCCGTGCTCGCCGACGTCCTGGACTCCCTGGCCACCAGCGGGTTCCGGCGCGTCCTCGTGGTCAACGGCCACGGCGGCAACGACGAGATCATGCGGCTGGCGGTCAAGGACTACGCGCTGCGGGCCGACGTCGCCCTGGGTGCGTGCTCCTACTTCTCACTCGGCGAGCACAGCGGGTCACCCGGGCACGCGGGGCACTACGAGACGTCGCTGATGCTCGCCGCGCACCCGGCCCTGGTCCGCCCGCGCGAGCCACGACCCGACGTCACGCCGCCGCCGCTGTTCGCCGAACCGCCGTACCCGGGCCTGACCGCCGAACGCCACGGTGAATGGCCCCGCGCCGGCGGCAGCACCGACGACGCCACCGCCGCCACCGCCGAAGACGGCGCCGGCCTGCTCGAAAACCGGGTGACCGCCCTCGTCGACGCGATCCGCGCGTTCGACGCGGCCACCCGCGCAACCCACGCCGAAGGGGAGGCATGAAGATCACCGACGTCGACGTGCGGGTCGTGAACCTGCCGTTGACCAACCCGTTCACCAGCTCGTTCGAGACCAAGACGGGCGAGACCCGCACGGTGGTGCGGCTGCGCACCGACACCGGGGTCACCGGCTGGGGCGAGACCATGTGGGGCCGCCCGGTCGCCGAACTCGTCCGCAAGCTCGGTGCGGAGCTGATCGGCCGGAGCCCGTTCGAGCTGGAGGCCTTCCACCGGCGCCACCACATGGTGCCGTTCTTCCACGGCTACCTCGGCTACGCGGCGCTGGCGGCCCTCGACGTCGCGTGCTGGGACCTGATGGGGCACGTCACCGGCCAGTCCGTGACGAACCTGCTCGGCGGCCGGGTCCGCGACGACGTGCCGATCACGGCGCTCGTCACGCGCGCCGACGCCCCCGGCGCGTCGGGTCGCGAACTGGCCCAGGGCATCGCCGAACACGCGGCGAAGGTGGTCGCGCAGGGCGGGTTCACGGCGGTGAAGCTCAAGGGCACCACGGACGTCCGCGGCGACGTCGCGATCATGCGCGAGCTGCGGCGCGCCTTGCCCGATGTCGAGCTGCGCGTGGACCCGAACGCGGCGTGGTCGGTCCCCGACTCGATCCGCGCCGGGCTGGCGCTGGAGGAGCTGGACCTGGAGTACCTCGAGGACCCCTGCGTCGGCATCGAGGGGATGGCCCAGGTGCGCGCGAAGGTCCGGATCCCGTTGTGCACCAACATGTGCGTGGTCCGCTTCGAGGAGTTCGCGCCGGCGGTCCGCCTCGGCGCGGTCGACGTGATCCACGGGGACGTCTACAAGTGGGGCGGCATCGCGGCGACGAAGGCGCTGGCCGCGCACTGTGAGACGTTCGGCCTCGGGATGAACCTGCACAGCGGCGGCGAGCTCGGCATCGCGACGGCGGCGCACCTGGCGGTGGTGGCGAGCACACCGGTGCTGTCCCGGGCGATCGACAGCATGTATTACCTGCACGAGGACGACATCGTGGAGCCGTTGGAGCTGACGGCCGGCCGGCTGCGGGTGCCGTCCGGGCCCGGGCTGGGTGTGACGGTGAACGAGGACAAGCTGGCTCACTACGCGGAACGCAATGAGCGGGAAGGCGATTTGACGGGCTGAGCGACGACGCTCCCGGCAGGCCGTCCGCGATGTGCGGGCGGCCTGCCTGTTTTCCCGCGCCTCTCGACCCTCGGCCTTGACAGACACCACCCGAGCCTCCATGGTTAGTTACATGAGTAACGAACCGACGAACCGCCCCGTGCGGTGGTCGGCGTGAAGGACGACGGACGGCCGCTCTTCCTGCAGATCGCCGAGCAGATCGAGAGCTCGATCGTCGACGGCAGCCTGGCCGCGGACACGCAGGTGCCCTCGACCAACGAGCTCGCGGCCTTCCACCGGATCAACCCGGCGACCGCGGCCAAGGGCATCAACCAGCTCGTCGCCGACGGGATCCTCTACAAGAGACGAGGCATCGGCATGTTCGTCGCGACGGACGCTCGCGCCCAGCTGCTGGAGCGGCGGCGCCGGGACTTCACGCGACAGTTCCTCACCCCGCTGATGGCGGAGGCGGGCAAGCTCGGCATGGGCGCCGAGGAGATCAAGAAGCTGATCGACGTCTGGGAGCCGCAGTGGTGAAAGTGGTGCGCACGACCGGGGTGACCAAGCGCTACGGCCCGCTCGCCGCGCTGGACGGCGTGAGCCTGGAGCTCGCCGGGGACACGATCCACGGCCTGCTGGGCCGCAACGGCGCCGGCAAGACCACGTTGATGCGGATCCTCACCGGGCAGGCCTTCGAAACCGGCGGCGCGGTGGAGGTCTTCGGGCAGCACCCGTACGAGAACGCCGACGTGCTTTCGCGGGTCTGCTTCATCAAGGAGAGCCAGCACTACCCGGAGAAGTTCCGCGTGAAGCACGCGCTGCGGGCCGCGCGACTGCTCTACCCGAACTGGGACGACGCCTACGCCGCCGCGCTGCTGGCGGACTTCGCCGTCCCGGCCGGTGGGCGGATCAGCACGCTCTCGCGCGGCCGGCTCTCGGCGGTCGGGGTGATCATCGGGCTGGCTTCGCGGGCTCCGCTGACCCTGTTCGACGAGCCCTACCTCGGCCTCGACGCCGTTGCCCGGCAGCTGTTCTACGACCGGCTGCTCGCCGACTTCGCCGAGCACCCGCGCACGATCGTGCTGTCCACGCACCTGATCGACGAGGTCAGCGACCTGATCGAACACGTCGTGCTGCTGGACGCGGGCCGGGTGCTCATCGACACCGACGCGGAGTCGTTGCGCGGCGAGGCCGTAGCGGTGACCGGGCCCGCCGAGGCCGTCGAGCGTTTCGCCGCGGGCCACGAGGAACTGCACCGCGAGCGGATCGGCGGCTCCCTGCGCGTGACCCTCACCGGCGCCCGCGACCGGTACGAGCCCGGGCTGGACTTCGAGCCGGTTTCGTTGCAGCAGCTGGTCGTCCGCACCACCCAAGCCCACGGCGGGCCGGTCGCCGCCGGGAAGGAATCCTGATGGCACGCGTGCTCGACGTCGCGCGGATCCAGCTGGTCAACTGGCCGGTCCTGCTCGGTTACCCGCTGGGCCTGCTGGCCGTGCTGCCGCTGCTGGGCTGGGGCATCGACGTCTCCAACGGCGAAGGCGCGCTCGGCGCGCACGAGATCTACCTGCTGCCGGCGCTGTGGGGCGTGGTCGGCCCCGCGCACCTGCAGTCGATGACGCAGGTGTTCCCCTTCGCACTCGGGCTCGGCGTGACCCGCCGGACGTTCGCCGCGGCCACCGCGCTGGTCGTCCTCGGCCAGGCCCTGCTCCTCGGGTTCGCGATGATGGTGCTCGACGTCGTCGAGCGGTCGACCGGCGGCTGGGGCCGGGAGGCGCGGATCTTCGGGCTGGACGTGCTGGGCGGGCACGACCCGCTCGCGCTGTGGTTCGTCTACAGTGGACCGCTGGTCGCGGTGGCCGCGATCGGGGTGCTGGCGGGCGTGGTGTTCCAGCGCTGGCGCCAGACGGGGATCTACCTCGCCCTCGCCGGTGCCGTCGCGCTGATCGCCGGGGTCAAGGTCCTGGTGGCGAAGCGGAGCTGGTGGCCCGCGATCGGCGAGTTCCTCGGCGGTCAGCCGTCGTTCGCGCTCTACACCGCCTGTCCCGTGGTGCTCGCGCTGGTGCTCGGCGGCGCGGCGTGGCTGGTCCTGCGGCGCGCGACCGCCTGAGGGTCAGTCCTGGATCGCCTGGCGCGCCAGGTTCTCGACGGCGGAGGCGGTCGCCGTGACGACGCCGTCCGTCGCCGGGGACAGGCCGTGGCGGCGCGCGATCCAGGCGACCTCGTCGTAGGTCACCCGGGTCTGGCCGTGCTCGTCCTCCCAGACGAGGAACTTCAGCGGCAGGTCGATGCCGGCCGCCTGGTTCTCCTGCATGAGCAGGGTGCGGGCCGCCGTTCGGAGAGCGCCCGATGTCCCTCATCATCGCACTTCCAGGCCATCGTCGATTCAGGCGCCGGCCCGGGGAGGGCGCCGGAAAATCGGCCCTTGACAAGCCCGCGACCGCCGTTCAATCTCTCTAATTAACCGTACGGTACATACCTGACCGGTTAGTTACTTGGACTGCACCGGCGCACCGTGGAGGAGATTGACGTGACCGATCGTCCGGAGGGCGCCAGCGGCGCCCCGCCCGCGGGCCGGCCCGCCAAGGCGGCCTTGGCCGCGTGGATCGGCAGCGCGCTCGAGTACTACGACTTCTTCATCTACGGCACGGCGGCCGCGCTGGTCTTCAACAAGATCTTCTTCCCGGCTTCGTCGCCGGCGACCGGCACGCTGCTCGCGCTGTCGACGTTCGGCGTCGGCTACGTGTCGCGGCCGCTCGGGGCGCTGCTGCTGGGGCACCTGGGTGACAAGTTCGGCCGCAAGCGCGTCCTGCTGATCACCCTGCTGCTGATGGGGCTGTCGACCGTGCTCGTCGGCTGCCTGCCCGGCTACGGCACCCTGGGTGTCGCCGCGCCGATCCTCCTGGTCGCCCTGCGGTTGCTGCAGGGCCTGTCCGCCGGCGGGGAGCAGGCCAGCGCGAACTCCATGAGCCTCGAGCACGCTCCGGAACACCGGCGCGCCTACTACACGAGCTTCACGCTCAGCGGCACCCAGGCCGGGCAGATCCTGGCGACGGCGGTGTTCCTGCCGGTCGCCGCGCTGCCCCAGGAAGCGCTGCTGTCGTGGGGCTGGCGGGTGCCGTTCTGGCTCAGCGCCGTCGTCGTGCTGGTGGGCTACTTCATCCGCCGTTCGCTGGACGAGACGCCGGTGTTCCAGGAGGAGGTCGCCAGCGGCGAAGTCGTGAAGCTGCCGCTGGCCGTGCTGCTGCGCGACCACTGGGCCGACGTCCTGCGCGTGGTCGTGGCCGCGCTGATCGCTTCCGTCAGCACGATCTTCACCGTCTACGCGCTCAGCTACGCCGTGAACACCGTGGGCCTGAACAAAACGCCCATGCTGTGGGTCGGCGTGCTGGCCAACGTCGCCGCCGTGGTCTCGATCCCGTTGTGGGCCAAGTTCTCCGACCGCTTCGGGCGCAAGAAGATCTTCATGGCCGGATCGCTGGGCTGCGCGATCCTGATCTTCCCCTACCTGGGCGCTATCGCGGCCGGCAGCTACCTCTGGATCTTCGTCGTCGGCATCGGGATGTTCGGCATCGTCTACACCGCCACGAGCGCCGTGTGGCCGTCGTTCTACGGCGAGATGTTCCCCGCCCGGGTGCGCTTGTCGGGCACCGCGATCGGGACCCAGATCGGGTTCGCGATCAGCGGGTTCCTGCCGACCATCGCGGTCGGGGTCACCGGAACGGGCCACGGCGCGTGGGTGGGCGTCGCCGTGTTCACCGCCGCGTTGTGCCTGGTGAACATCATCGCCGTGGCCACCGGGAAGGAGACCTACCAGGTGCCGACCGCGCGGCTGGGCCTCAAGGAGCCGGCGCGCAGCGAGGTCGGCGTCCCGCGATGAGCGAGTTCGAGGTCCACGCGCTCTGCTACGGCCGGCGCACCGGGTATCGCGGTGAGCACTTCCTGGGCTACGGCAGGGATTCCGCGGAACCCCACCCGACCGCCTACTACGTCTGGCTGGCGGTCTCGCCGGAGCACACGGTGCTCGTCGACGCGGGCATCCGGGCGGAGCGGGCGCGGGCGGTGGACGGGCTCGATTACGTCGAGCCCGTCCGGCTGCTCGCCGAGCTGGGTGTCGATCCGAGCGCGGTCGGCCACGTCGTCCTGACGCACCTGCACTACGACCACTGCGGCACGGTGGCCGACTTCCCCGGCGCGCGGTTCGTCGTCCAGCAGTCCGAACTGGACTACTGGACCGGACCGTGGGCCAAGCGGATCGAGCGGGAACGGTGGCTGCTCGACGAAGTCGCCCTCGACCACCTGCGGTCCGGACGCGCGGACCTGGTCGATGGCGACGCCGAGGTCGTGCCCGGCCTCAGCGTCCACCTCGTGGGCGGGCACACGGCCGGGATGCAGGTCGTCCGGGTCGAGACCGCCGCCGGTCCGGTCGTGCTGGCCTCGGACGCCAGTCACTTCCACGAAAACCTCGAGAACGATCACCCGGCGCCGCTGCTGCACTCGATGACCGGGGTGTACGGCGCCTTCGACCGGGTCAAGGAGCTGGCCGGCCCCGGCCCGGTCGTTCCCGGGCACGATCCGGCGGTGCTCGCCCGGTACCCGACGGTCGGCGACACCGGCCGGATCGTGCGGCTCAGCGCGTGGTCAGGTAGCTGACGAGCAGGTCGGCGACCATGCGCCGGTGGTGGTCGCGGAAGGCGGGATCCAGCATGTCGCGGTCGAAGATGGCGTTGAACGTGTAGCGGTTCGCCGTGCGGAACACGCAGAACGCGCTGATGGCCATGTGCACGTCGAGCGCGTCGACGTCGTCGCGGAACTGCCCGGCTTCGCGACCGCGCGCGAGGATGCGGGTGAGCACGTCGAGCGCCGGGTTGGCCAGGTTGGACAGCGCGGTCGAGCGGGCGATGTGCTCGGCGCGGTGGATGTTCTCGATGCTGACCAGCCGCACGAAGTCCGGGTGGGATTCGTGGTGGTCGAAGGTGAGCCCGGCGAGCTGCCGGATCGCCTCGGCGGGGTCGAGGTGGTCGACGTCGAGGTCCTGCTCGAGGGAGCGGATGACCGTGTAGGCCCGTTCGAGCACCTCGACGAAGAGCTGGTCCTTGTTGGTGAAGTAGTAGTAGATCATCCGCTTGGTGGTGCGGGTCTTCGCGGCGATCTCGTCCACCCGGGCGCCGTCGAAGCCCTTTTCGGCGAACTCGCGGGCGGCGGTGTCGAGGATCTCGGCGCGCGTGCGGTCCGCATCGCGGATGCGTCCGCTGTTCGCCACTGCGTCCGACGATGGTGCTGCCACGGACTTCCTTCCTCGCGTCAGCTGGTGTCCCCACTGTAGGACGTCGCCGCGGCCCTTCACGGCGGCGACACCATGAGGTACAAATAACGTACTGGTTCGTACATTAGGAGCGTACTCGTGATCTTGTCTTCGGCCGCCGACGCGATCCGCGCGCACGCAGCGCGGGCGACGCCGGGCACGGTGCTCACCGGGCTGATCGGCGCGGGGATCGGACCGTCGCTGAGCCCGCCGCTGCACGAGACCGAGGCCCGCCGGCTCGGGGTGGAGCTGGTCTACCACCGCTTCGACCTCGACGACCTCGGCGCGCCGGCCACCGCCGTCGGTCCGCTGCTGGCCGCCGCCCGCGACGCGGGGTACCGCGGGCTGAACATCACGCACCCGTGCAAGCAGGTGGTGCTGGCGCACCTGGACGAGCTGTCCCCGGACGCCGCCGCGCTGGCCGCGGTCAACACCGTCGTGTTCGAGGACGGCCGGGCGGTCGGGCACAACACCGACTGGTCCGGCTTCGCGCGGGGCCTCCGGACCGGGCTGCCCGACGTCGAGCTCGGCTCCGTCGTCCTGCTCGGGGCGGGTGGGGCCGGCGCCGCGGTGGCCCACGGGCTGCTCACGGCCGGCGCGGGCCGGATCCGGGTCTTCGACCTCGACGCCGGCCGGGCCGCGGCGCTC